>JAYTNF010000369.1:0-5912 GCA_043748455.1 Cytophagales bacterium | reverse complement strand
CAACATTTTGAAAGTTGGCTATATATGGTTACAAAAAATGAATGTTTGATGTGGCTTCGTAAGCAAAAAGGAAATAAAGAAATTAGTTTTGAAAATTTTGGTAATTCACACACAATAAATGGCGAGGAAAGTATGGAATATGAAAGTTTTTTGCATCAAGTAGCAGAAGACTTCGAACAAGGTGTAGTTGAACAGAGTTTGGAATCAGATTTGGTGGCAATGGAAAAAGCTATTTTATTGTTGCCAACTGAACAAAAACTATGTGTAGAATTGTTTTACTTACAAAACAAGTGCTACAAGGAAATTGTCGAAATTACTAATTATGAACTATCAAAGGTGAAAAGTTATATTCAAAATGGAAAACGAAACCTGAAAATTTATTTGACTAATGCAAACTGATAAAATTTTATCTGCCGAATTGTTGGAAAAATACCAACAAGGAAAGTTGCAACCCGAAGAAATGCAACAAGTGGAAAAAGTAATGCTTCAAAATCCGTTTTTAACAGAAACAGTAGAAGGTATTGCTTTGTCAAAAAACTCGTTTGCAGAAGAAGTAGAAAATTTGAAAAAACAAATGCCTTATTACAAGGAAAATCACCAAGTAAGTAACAAAAAAAAACTATTTAAAAGCTCAAATCACCGAGAAATTTATCGTTTGTCGGCTGTCATTTTGTTGTTGCTTACAACAGGTTTTATGTTGTGGTTTTTCTCACAAAGTTCACAAGAAAAATCGGCAAACATGTCTAACGAACTAGCTTATGAAATCACACAAAAAGAGCATAATTTGAGTGAAAATAGTCCTGCAAGTCCCCAAGCAACAACAGCAGATTTGCAAGAAAAAATGCCCGAAAAAATTACAACGGAAATTTCAAAACCAATTACAAAACCAATAGTCAAACAAGATAAAGAAAAAGATGAAAAGCCAAGTAAAATAATTGTGAATGAAAGAGAAGAAACACCAATATTGCATGACAAAATAATTGCACAAAATGATGATAATCAAGAGGTTGCAGCAGAAAAATTAGCTAATAAACCAATCAATGAATCAACAAGTACAATGCCTGACCTTAATCATTCTATGGCTAAAATAAGTTCTCGAAAAGAAAACATAGAGAGTAAACAACAAGCAAAAATTAGTAGTAAAGATAGCAGCATTGCAAGTAATTTAGAATTAAGTTCGAGGGCAGATGCTACTAAAAATTTAGGTCTAAGTTCTGATGACGATTTAGTCAAAAACTCCGAAATTGCAAGTCCTGAAATTGGCTGGGAAAGCTATCAAAACTATTTAAAAACTAATATAAATAGCAAAGTAGCTAATGGCAAAAAGGGAAAAGTTATTGCTGAAATTACGATTAATGAAAAAGGAATGATAACAGATATTAATATTCTGCAATCTTTATGTGAGTTATGTGATGCAGAAGTTAAGAGATTATTGCTTTCAGGAGGCAAATGGAAACTAAAAACCGTTAAAAAAAGTGAAAAAACAGAAATTGTAATTATTTTTTAGCTTGTTATACAACTTTTTAAATCTATATTCGTAAATTTGTAGACGATATAATTTATATCAATAGGGTTAAGTTGTAAGTGGAAAAAGCCTGCGGAGATTTCGTGGGTTTTTTTGTGTTTATTAGACTATCACTAATTAAAAAACCTAAATTTATTTGTTATTTTCCCTTCTTAGTCATAGATTTATAGCAAACTAAATACACTGACACACTAAGTACTAATTTTATGAAACATATTTTTCTCTCACAAAATCAACACCACCAAATATATGAAGCATTAAAGTCCTTGCATAACGAAAATTTAGAGGCATTGTTAGCACAATAACGCCACAAATAATACTAATATAAACAGTCATCGAGGGATTATTCAATAGCCAATAAATACTGATAAAACTCATGCCAATAAAACTGACCGAAATCACATAGCTAACAAACATAGCACCATAAAAAAAACCAGGTTCAACCTCAAATTTTAAGTTACAATGCTCACAATTAGTGTGCATACTTGCATATTTTGACAAGTTTAAAGCTGAAGTTTTATACATATTTCCCTGCCTACATCTTGGACATTTGTGATTAAAAACAGCTAATAGAAAAGAATCAGGTTGGTTATTTTTTTTAGAAATCATTGAATTTATATTGAATTTATGTGGTTTGATAATTTTAAACTAAATATCAACATGTTACTTTTAGCTTTTAAGCAAAAATGTTATCTGATTGTTTGCCAATATTTAGTATCCCACAAATTTAAGAAAATAACTTTCTTTTACCATATACACAGCCACAAAATTTGACGTATAAAATACGCCATTTTCTTTGCGAAAATCTGCCGACAAAGATTTATCATAAGTAATTTCAAGTTTATTTTTCATTTTCTATAATCATAATTTCTTCTTCACTCAAATCATACAATTTGTAAACTAAGTGATTAAGTTCTGTTTCTATTTTAGTAACTTGTTCTAACATAGAAATAGCTTGTGGCTGTTCGTCTGCAAAAAAATCTTTCCATTCTTTTTTCTTTTTCAAAGAAAGTGTAATTTTTGATTTTTCTAATTGCTTTGAAAATTCATTCCAATCTAATTCATACCATTTTTTGAGTTTCCGAGTAAATTTATCTTGCCCAAAATCACTTTCAACAAGTTCTAAAAAATCTGTTTTAATTTTATTAAATTTGCCATTTAAGCTATGTAATAAATTTACCTTTTCCGTAAAAAATACTTGTGTTTCATTATCTATTTTTGGTATTGGCAACCGTGAAGTAACAGGATTATAAAATTGCATTGTCCGAATTGCTTTGCCGTATATAAAACGGTAGGCGTACCAATTTGTCAGTGTAGAATTTAAAATATACCACAAAAACTGTTGTGAGTAATTTTTTTCTTCTTCCTTAATTGTTATTTGACAAATTGTATTTGCAAGAGTTAATTTTCCGATATGTTTTTCCTCAGGAATGCAAGCCGTAATTAAAATATGGTCGTTAGGATTTTCAATATGTGCTATAATTCTTTGAACTAATAAAGAATTTGCTTTGACAAAAGCATTGTCAAAATCAACCCATTTATGTTCAATTTTGCCTTTAATGGCTTTAATACCATATTTATTAAATTCTGCACCACCAATCATTTCGCAATAATCACCATATTTTTTTATGTCTTTTTCTGCCAAAATATATTTTTGGTTGGGAACTCCTGCAATATTATCCGCAATATCATTTAATAGTATTGACTTTTCCAATATTTTTTCGGCAATTAAAATATCTTTTTCATTGACACCATTTAACAAAAAGTTAAACTTTTTTGCTTTTTCTTTGGAAATATCACCTAACAAAATAAATTCTTCGTGATTGACTAATACATAATTTTTGTAAAAATTATGTGTTTTACTTTTGTCTATCATCACAATAACTTGTTCTAATTTTACCTCTTGCCACACTTTTTTACAGTCAATAAGGTCTGTAATATTTTTCCAAGTATAAGACCTAATGCTTTCGTAATTTGATGCAAAAGAAAAAGATTTTGGAATAATAAAAGCTAATTTTCCGTTAGTTTTTAACATTCCCAAAGATTTTTTGATAAAACAAATAGCAGTTTCACTTGTTCCTAAGCCATATTCATTGACCAAATAATTTTGTTGTGTTTCTGAAAGCCACGCACCATAAGGCGGATTTGCCAGCACCAAATCAAAGGCAAAACCAAATTCCTTATCCCAATCAAAAGCCTTTTCACTCACGTTTTTATCAGAAATTAGCGAATTTCCACATTTGATATTGTCATCAAGTAGGACAAGTTCTGTGTTTTTGCTTGCCGATTTTAGCCACAAACCAAGTTTTGTTATCTCAACACTTTCTTCATTCAAATCCACACCAAACAAATTATTGTCTATAATATCTTTTTTTATTTGCGATAATTCCTTGCCAATATCATAATTTTTGCCTTGAAATAAACCTGTTTTTGTACTATTTGTTGTCGTATTTATTGCTTTATTTGTTGTGTTATTTGTTGTTTTGGGGGCTTGTAATTTTTCTAAACTATCCACCACAATTAACCACTCTTGAAATAAATAATCAAAAGTTTGGGTCAAAAAAGCACCACTTCCACAAGCAGGGTCAAGAATTTTCAGGCTTTTTAATACCAATTTGTATTTTTCCCAAACTGCAATTTGTTGATTTCGTGCTGTTTCTGTTTTTGGAAAATCTGTAATTTGTGTAATTCCGAGTTCCTCTTTTCGTTCTTCGAGCCACGCACCCACACTTTTTGCCACCATATAGGCAGTAATTTTTTCGGGAGTATAAAAAATTCCGTCTTGTTTGCGTTTACTACCGTCCTTTGCCAGAGGTTTATAATTAATTTCGTCCTCTGTTTCAATATATTCAATAGCACTATTATTCCCATTTTCACTGTTTTCGAGAATTTCTTTTTTTAGCAATTCAATATCACTGATAGACTGCTCAAAAATATGCCCCAAAATATTTACATTCAAATCACTTTCAAAATCGTAACTATTGAGTTTTAAAAGTTCTTTGAGAAATATATCTTTAATAACTAAATTATCTATTACTTCGTTATAACGAAACAAACCACCATTAAATTTGTGTAACCTTTTTGGAAAACCATCATCAACAGCCCTAAAAAAAGTTTTCAGTTGTCGCCAAAGTTCTCCTTTATCTGTTGCCCAGCTTAGAGTTCCAATATTCTCAATAGTATTAAGAACATTTACAGGTTTTATCAAATCATAATCTTTAATTACACTAATAAAAAGTACCCTATCAATAATAGTTTGTGCATATTGCAGCAAGTCAAGTGCTTGATTATCAGGATTATGTGCTTTAAGATGGTAATAAAAAAGTTCTCTTAAATATTTATATTCTTGGTAAAATTGCTTAGTAATATTTTTCTCTTTTTCTAATCTTGCAGTCAAAAAATCATCAATAGTTGAGGTCGTTGTTTCTAAAAATAACCTTCCATTTGCCAATAAATAATAAAACCGCAAAAATTCGTAAGTGTCGTGCAAAGCATACAAATTAAAAAGTTCATATTTTGTCATATCATTTGCTAAATACAGTCTAATTTCTGTAAAATTGCTAACAATAACCCATTTACATTGTCCGCCACTTTTTGCAGCATACATAAAAGCCTGTTCTATGGCAGATTTATAGATTTTTTGTTCTTGTTTTTGTTCTTGCAATTTGCGAAATTCAAGAACAGTATTTGCATTTTTAATTTCTACAACAACCCGAACATCTTTTATAACTTGTCCCTCATTTATTCTAAAAAAACCAAGTGCAGCATCAGCTTTTGTGCCATCAATTTTGCTTTTATTTTCGAGCTGCAAATGCCATAAATTTTCGTCATTTGATTTATATCCGAGTATTTTTTCAAAAAATTCTGGAAAAAATATGGGTTTTAGCTCTTCTTCTTTGCCATCAATATATCTTCCACTATAAAGTCCGTCTTGCCAAGCAGCAATAGCTTTCATTTTTTCCTCATAGTTGGGAATATCTCTTAAACCATTTGGATAAATAAGTTTTATTTTTGCTTTTAATTCTTTGACAGAAAATATAGTTTGGTGATTTTTCATTAGTTATTATTTTTTAAAAACATACAAATATAAGAAAACCTAACTAATTCCTAAAATTTTATCCCAATCAAAGTTATGTCATCACGTTGTTGTGCTGCTCCCATAAACTGTTGAAAGGCTTGTTCTATTAATACTTTTTGTTCTGCACAAGGCAATTTAGCGTATAGATTTAGTAAATTTACTAATTTATTTGTAGAAAATCTTTCTCTTTCCTTATTATTTTGGTCTATAAAACCATCAGAAGATAAATAAATACAGTCATTCGGTGCTAAAATCATTTCTTCTTGGGCAAATTCTCTACTTGTTTCTTGTATCCCACCGATAGATTTT
>JAYTNF010000368.1:0-10962 GCA_043748455.1 Cytophagales bacterium | reverse complement strand
GGTGCGAAAAGCACCATTGCCAACGTATAAAAATTAATAAATGTTATTAATAAAAAGGAGCTATGCACCAAAAACGCAATAACTATGTTAAAACATCTTTTATTCCTATTTTTTACGCTATTTCTTGCTACACATACATATACGCAGGCACAGGCACAAAATTTGAAAACCATTCGCAAAAATTTACAAGATAAAGAGTTTGAGAAAGCAAAAGAAAAGATTAATAAACTGATAGAACAAGACACTTTTCAATTAGCAGCTTTATTTCTCAATACGCAGTATTTTTTAGATTCTGCAAATCGCAAAATGAATATTGATAGTGCATATTTGCAAACAAATGTATTAATTTATAGGCATAAGTCGTTGAATATCACTAACAAACGACAAGAAACTGCACAAGAAGAATTGGCAGATTTGCAAATTTTAGCAACAGATTTTGAAGAGCAAAAACATACTATAGAAACCAATATTTTTTATTTTACTTTGCGAAAAGATAATACTGTTACAGGTTGGCAATTATTTATGCAAAAATATCCAACTTCAAAATTAGTTGAACAGGCATTAATTTATAGAAATGAATTGGCTTTTGGACTGGCAAAACGTGAAAACACGGTGCAATCTTACAAAACTTTTATTGACAAATACCCCCAAGCTGAACAAATTAACGAGGCAAAAATTCAATATGAAAATTTGTTGTATAAATTTGAAACCAAAGATGGAAGTTTGCTTTCTTATAACAAGTTTCTCAACAATTATCCAACTACAAAATTTAGGAATGAAATAGAAACTAAGATTTTCGAGTTATTTGTTAGTGATTTTAGTGTTGATGTATATAAAGATTTTTTGCGACAATATCCAAATAGCCATAGAACAGCTACTGCGTGGGCGTGGATTTGGCACTTGACAACTGATAAAAATAACTTTCTCAAACAATATCCAAATTTTCCTGCCAAAGATTTTGCAAATAAATATGTGAAATTTCTCAATATTCCTTTGTATTCAGTCTTAGAAAATCATAAAATTTCTATGATTGATAATCAGGGAAATGTTTTAGTAAACACACCTTTTGAGCAAATTGGAGAGGAAGACCGTTGTAAAGTGGTTGAAAAAGACATGATTGTTGGTGGAAGTGGCGAAAAAGCTGGTGCTGCCGACAGACTTGGAAATTTGGTTGTGCCTTTCGATTATGATTATTTGGAATATGTGGGCAAAGGAGTTTTTATTGCTGAAAAGGATAAAAAACAAGGTGCATATTTTTCAGGTTTACCAATTAATTCACAGGATTTTCCAAAAGTTGAAGGAAATTTAGTAATTCCTTGCGAATATGAGGAATTAGAAGCTGTGGCTGAAAATCAATTTATTAAGTTCAAAAAAAATAATAAATATGGTTTATTTTGTTATAATGGAATTAGGTTTTTGGAGGCAGAATATGATAAAATTGAAAAGTTTAGAGGTGATACTTTGCTGATTATGAAAGGAAAAGACAAAGGTTTCTTTTCTCCTGAAAAATTACTTAATATTTTTCACGAAAGTCAGCTAAAAAGTCAAGGAAATAATCAAGCAAAAAGTAAAATGGCAAATATTGCTTTAAAATTACCGTTTGAAAACTATGAATTGAGCCACAAAGTTTTTATTAAGTTAAAATATGGCGAAAGTTTTGGCATTGCAGATTTAGATGGCAATGAATTGATTAAGGCTGATAAAAAACTGTTGAAAGAAATTGCAAGTGGTTGGTTGGTGCAGGAACACGAGAATAATTGGCAACTTTTCAATTTTAAAGGCGAAAGTTTTAGCGATGTTTATGAAAAAATTATTCCCCAACAAATTACAGAAAATTATGTTACAAGAATTTATGGTTTTACGGTGCAAAAAAATTTAAAGTTTGGTGCTGCTGATAATCAAGGAAAAATTTTTGTGAATACTGAATATGATAAAATAGAGTGGATTGGTGAAAATATATTGCTTGGCACACAAGGCAAAAAAACTTTTTGGATTACGCCAACCAATACAAAAGTTGAAATTTTAAATCGTAAAGATTTGATTTTCAAGCAATTAGTAAAATCTGGAACTCATATTTTTATTATTACACAAAATATTAAACTAAAAAAACAAGGCATTTATAATAGTGAAGGCAAACTTATTGTGCAATTTAAATATGATAATTTGCAACAAACTGAAAATAATTTATTCATCTTTACACAAGCTAAGACAAAAGGTTTGATAAATTTGGAAAGTAAAATTTTATTGCAACCCAAATATCAACAAATTATATTTACAGCACCATTTTCGTATTCATTGCAAAATAATAAAAAGAAATTTGGATTGTATCACAGCCGCAAAAAGTTTTTATATGAACCAAATTCAACTGATTTATTGACAGCTTATGGAGATTCTTCTTCGGCAATGATAGCACAAAAAGGGAAATTATTATTGCTTAATGACTTGAAAAACAAGCCCTTAATACCAGAACAATTTGTAAAAATAGAATTTTGGACAGATAGTGTCGTTTTGGTAAAAACACAGCAAAATGTGTGGAAATTGTATGATATTGTTGGTAAAAAATTTTTAGGAGAGAAATTTGACGATTATAAAATTTTGACAAAATCACCAAAAGAAAAGGTCATTATTACATACAGAGGCAAGGGTTTTGGGCTTTTAAGCAACCGAAGAGGTAATTTAATTCCCGAAGATTATTCGTTTTTCAAAAACTTAGGAACTGTTGATAATCAGTTTTTCTTTGTTGAAGTTTATGTAAGTCAAGCTGAATTGCATGTAGTTTTATATATGGATAAAGATGGAAATGTAGTTAGAAAACAAACCATTCCACATTCAGAATATGATAAAGTGATGTGTGAGGAATAATTTTTAGTTTTTAGTTTTTAGTTTTTAGTTTTTAGTTTTGGAATTATGGCAACTCAAACGTCACAAAATACTCAAAATACACGCAAAATATTATCTGTTCATGATTTTGTACCAAATCCTGAACAAGTAAATACTTTTAAAGAAGCTGTTTTTGGCAAAGTTGATAGAGGTATGGATTATATGATATTTGTGCAGTTTATGGCAGGTATTATTATTGCTTTTTACACACAAACTTGGTACACTGCTGTTGGTTTGGGCGTAATTAGTTTGGCTATCTATTGTACTTTTCGTTTTCTATTTACAGGTTTATCCATTTTGCGATACTTAACAAGTGGCTTGTTGGGCGTGTTTATTGTGCAATATTTGATACAATTACATGGGCTGATGTTTGTGCAATGGCTGTTTTCTCTGTCACTAACAGTGTTACTTTTTTATCAAAATTGGAGATTGTTAGTTCCTAATTTTTTGGTGAGTTTGGTGTACATTTTGGCTTGTATTTATTTTACACAAAATCCTGATAGTAGTTTTCATAGCTTTTTTTCTGATTTGATAAATTATGACAGCACCCGTATTTTTTCGTTTTTGGGCATGCATACTGCTCAATTTGGCTTTTGCGTGGTTATAGCTTTTCAATTAGAACACCGTTTTGCATCAGGAGTTCGCAATATTATTTATATTAATGAACAGCTTAATTTAGAAGCTAATATTCAGTTGGCAAATCAAATAGCAAACGGAGATTTTGAAGGTGAATACGAAAATAAAAAGAATGACTACATGGGTGAAACTTTGTTAAGCATGCGTGAAAATTTGAAAAAATATCGTGAGCAAGAAGACCGTAATCATTGGATAAATGAAGGAATAGCACAAATAAGTCAAATTCTTATGCAACATACAGACTTAGAAAATCTGTCATACCAAACATTATTGAGTGTTACAAAATATACAAATGCTTCACAGAGTTTAATTTATAATGTAATTAAAGATAGCAAAACAAATAAAGAATATTTAAAATTATTGGCTTGTTATGCCTACGAAGACCAAGAAAAATTGGGACAAATTTTTGAAATTGGTGATGATTTGGTTGGTGAGGTTGTATTGCGAAAACGAACAATTCATATTAAAGAGTTACCTCAAAATTATCTTTCTATTGTTTCTGGTTTGGGTGCATCTGTGCCAGTGGAGTTGGCTTTGATACCATTAAAGGTTAAAGACGAAGTGATTGGTGTGTTGGAATTAGGAACTTTTACAAAATTTGGGACAAGACATATTGAGTTTTTAGAGAAAATTGGAGAACGAATAGCCACAACATTATTATCCGTTGAAGCAAGTCAGAGAAATAATGATTTATTAAAGGAGGCACAAGTTTTGGCAGAACAACTACAAACACAAGAGGAATTTTTAAAACAAAACATGGAAGAATTGCAAACTACGCAATTTGCTATGTCAGAGGCAAATAATAAACTGAGTAATTTATTAGTTAATGTGCCTGGAATGATTTTTACGCAGGTTAAAGAAGGTGCAAATTGGATAATGAGTTTTGTTTCGGAGGGTTCGAATGCACTAACAGGCTATGAGTCACAGCAATTTATTTCAAATGAAATTCATTTTTCTGACCTTATTCACCCAGAAGATTTAGTAACAAGTTATCAAGAATCTAATAAAATTGTTAGTCAAGCTATTGCAGATAAAACGGTTTATGAAATTCGTTACCGTTTAATTGATGCTCAAAAAAATATTAAATATATTGTAGAAAAAGGTAATGGTTTATATGATAATGAAGGAGCATTGCTAAGTTTGCAAGGTTTTTTGACTGATGTGAGTACACAAGTTCAGGCAAATTTACAAATGCAAGAACAATTAGAAGAAATGCAAGCCCAAGAGGAGGTAATTAACCAGACTTTTGAGCAAATGCACCAATTACAGAAACAAATGGAGGATAATAATGCCGAATTACAAAATACACTCAAAGCAATAGATGACGTATTAGTTATTTTGGAGCTAAACCCAGACAGAACTGTGAAATATGCAAACAAAAAGTTTTGTGAAATTTCTCAATATACGACAGAGGAAATTACAGGAAGAGACCTCTCTTTTTATATGTTATCAGAAGATGTACTAAGAATGGATATGTTATGGCAAGATTTATTGAAGGGACAGCCCATGATGCGTGAAATTCGCAGAGTTAGAAAAGATGGCACATTATTTTGGTTGCAAGCATATTATATTCCGACAACAGATGCCAAAGGAAATTTAGTAAAAATAACAACCATGTCCACAGATATTACAGCACATAAAGAACGAGAAATTGAGATAAATAAACTACTTACTAAGGAATAATAAGTATAACTATGCTTTCGCTAATATTTGTAACTAAATATTTTAGACAAAATTTAAACAGAATTTAAACAGAATTTATGCAAGATATTATCCGACTTTTATCTGATTCCTTAGCTAATCAAATTGCTGCGGGTGAAGTGGTACAACGACCTGCGTCAATAGTTAAAGAACTGCTCGAAAATTCGATAGATGCAGATAGCAAAGTAATTCGTTTGATAATCAAAGATGCAGGTAAAAAGTGGGTACAAGTTATTGATGATGGCAAAGGCATGTCTGAAATTGATGCTCGTATGTGTTTTGAAAGGCATGCAACTTCCAAATTACGGACAACAGATGACCTTTTTAATATCAAAACATTAGGATTTCGAGGCGAAGCTATGGCATCTATTGCGGCAGTTGCACAGGTGGAAATGAAAACCAAACGAGAAAGTGATGAAATTGGTAGTTTGATAGTTATTGAAGGTTCAAAAATTATTAGCCAAGAGGCTTGTCAAACTATAAATGGAACAAATCTAACAGTAAAAAACTTATTTTTTAATGTTCCTGCAAGGCGCAACTTCCTAAAAACTAACTCAGTAGAGTTAAGACATATTGTTGATGAATTTTTAAGAGTTGCTTTGGCTTATTCAGAAATCTCTTTTGTACTGTATGTTGATGACCAAGAAATTTATAACTTAAAAAGTGGAAATATTGCCCAAAGAATTGTAGGAATTTTTGGCAAAAATTATAAAGAAAGAATTATTCCTTGTAGCGAAGAAATCCCGAATTTGAAAATTAAAGGTTATATTGGCAAACCCGATATTGCTAAAAAAACACGTGGAGAACAATTTATTTTTGCAAATAATAGATTTATCAAACATTCGTATCTACATCACGCCATTATGTCGGGCTATGAAGGAATTTTAGCTTCTGAAAACTTCCCTTTTTATGCAATTTATATCGACATAGACCCAAAACGCATTGATATTAACGTACATCCAACAAAAACAGAAATAAAATTTGAAGACGAAAAAATAGTTTATGCCATTATTAATGCGGCTGTTAAAAAAGCATTAGGTAAAAATCAAGTAGTTTCTCCACTTGACTTTGAGTTAGATGCTAATTATATGTTGTCTGGTCGCATGAAAATTGAAGATGAAAATAATGAAAATAGCGAAGATGGAGAAAAGTACGAAAATTATTCCTCAAATAACACAACAAAAAGTAAAAATACAACGGGAAACTTTACAAATAATTATACAAATTTTAAAAGTACAGCAGAGCAAAATTATTTGAAGAATTGGGAAAAATTGTATCAAGACTCAGAACAGAATGATGGACAAAATGGCGAAGTAGATAACGAAGATGAGCAAGAATTGTTTTCTGTTACCATGTCAAGTGCAGCCTCACATATAGATAATGAATTTCAAGGGGAATTTCAAGGAAAATCACAAAATCAAGTTTATAGTACATCGCAATATGTTCAAAATGAGGGAGTTATAAATGGAATGATGCAGAGTGAAAAAACAGTTTTTCAATTACATCATTCTTTTATTATTAGTCAAGTAAAATCGGGTTTATTGGTTATTGACCAACAAGCTGCATCAGAACGGATTTTATACGAAAGATTTATTGAACAGTTAGACAAAAGACATGGTGCGTCGCAGCAACTATTGTTTCCACAAATCTTAAAACTTTCTACAAGTGATATAATGTTGCTAACAGAATTAGAAAGTGAGTTTCCTGCTTTGGGTTTTGAGATAGAAACCATAGATAAAAATTCTATTCGTTTAAAAGGAATTCCTGCCGATTTACGAAGTGCTGTTGATGAAAAATCATTGCTTGAAGGATTAATTGAGCAATATAAAATGAATCGTACAGAAATACAGATTCCCAAAAATGAAGCCATTGCTATTGCAATGAGCAAACAATTTGCGATTAGACGTGGCACTTTATTAGTTCCAGCTGAAACTTCTGCATTGATTGCAGAGTTATTTGCTTGCCAAAACTCAAATTATACGCCTGATGGACGTAAAATATTTATGATTTTGGGCGTAGAAAAATTATATGAATTGTTGAGATAAATATGAAAATTAAATAAATTGATTTTTTAAGTCCGATAGGACTTCAACCTTGGTAGAAAACAACAATAAACCTTAGCAAAACTCCGATAGGAGTTTAACCTTTGCAAACAGTGAAACTCCTACGGAGTTTTGGATAGGGATTATCTATTTTCTACCAAGGTAAAAGTCCTAGCGGACTTAAAAAATATAATTTGACAAAATGCACTTTATTTAATTTGTATTACTAAGTTATAAATATAAAATATGAAAGTTAATAACCTTAGTGATTTTAGCATTATTTTACTTTTTATGATTGGTGCAGCCATAATTGTTGGCATGGCTTTTATGGTAAATCGTATTTTTAGGCAACAAAAACCGAATGAAGTAAAATTAAGTACCTACGAAAGTGGCGAAGATTCGACAGGCACAACTTGGGGGCATTTTAACATTCAATTTTACGTCATTGCTTTAATATTTTTATTGTTTGAGGCAGAATTATTATTTTTATTTCCTTGGGCAACGGTTTTTGCAGATAAAGATTACCAACACCAAACACAAAATTTATGGGGTTGGTTTGCTCTAATAGAAATTTTCATTTTCATTTTCATTTTGGGAATTGGATTGTTATATGTTTGGAAAAAAGGATTTTTGGAATGGGCAAAACCTAATATTATTACAGAAGATATACCATCACATGTTCCCAAAAAATTATATGATGATTTTTAAAAGTGAACTTTATTTGCATCTTTTTCAATGAACTTTTAGTGCTGATTTTTGTTTACAACACATACTAACTTTACTACCTCATGAATAAATTAATTGTTGTGCCATTAATGACTTTAATACTTTTTGGCATAGATTATTATGTTTTCCAAGTCTTCAAAACACTTTTCCACGACAAAACCGCCAAAAATATTATTTATGCAAGTTATTGGGCTGTTACAGTAATTAGCTTTTTAGCTATATTTATTTATAATTTTACAAGACCTGAATTATTAGGCAACAATATTCGGCGTGCTATCATGGTTTTCTTGTTTGTAATATATGTTGCTAAATTTTTTGTTGTCATCATTTTGTTGTTTGATGACATTGGTCGGCTTATAAAATGGCTTTATCAAAAAACAACCTCTGAAACTCCGAATCCCGATGGCATTTCACGTTCTCAATTTATGATGAAACTTGCCTTAGGTTTTGGTGCTGTTCCGATACTTGGCATGAGTTACGGTATTTTTTCAGGTGCCCATGATTATCGAGTGCGAAAACATGCTATTAAATTGCCAAATTTACCTAATTCTTTTGACGGTTTACGCATTGTCCAAATCTCAGATATTCATGCAGGAAGTTTCTTTGATAAAGAGGCAGTCAAACGTGGCATACAAATGATTCTTGCAGAAAAGCCTGATATTGTGTTCTTTACAGGAGATTTGGTAAATAATATGGCTACCGAAATGGAGGAATATATTGACGTTTTTAACAAAATCACTGCACCTTTGGGTGTTTTTTCTACGTTGGGAAATCACGATTATGGAGATTATGTAATGTGGGGAAGTGATGAAGCTAAAAAAGCAAATTTGCAAGATTTAAAAGATATTCATGCAAAAATGGGCTGGCAATTATTAATGAATGAACATAAATTGATAGAAAAAAATGGTGAAAAAATAGCCATTATTGGTGTAGAAAATTGGAGTGCAAAACCACAATTTCCTAAAAAAGGTAATCTAAAAGCTGCTTATCAAGGCGTTGAGGCATCTGTAAAATTGCTACTTTCTCATGACCCAACGCATTGGGATGCTCAAGTACGAACACAGTTTCCAGACATTGACATTACTTTTTCAGGACATACACATGGGGCTCAATTTGGTTTGGAATGGGGAGATATAAAATGGAGTCCTGTAAAATATGTGTATCGTCAGTGGGCAGGTTTGCACCAGGAAGCACAACAATATTTGTACGTAAATAGAGGTTTTGGTTATTTAGGTTTCCCTGGACGTATTGGAATTTTTCCTGAAATAACGGTTTTAGAATTGAAAAAAGCATAGGAACAACATAACAACGAAATAGTTACATAGAAATACTTTTATGTAACTATTTCATTATAAACAACTTAACTATTTTGTTGCGGCAGGTTTATTTTTTTCATATCTTTCATTCATTCCTTTTACAACTTCGCTTGTAATGTCTAATTTGTCATCAGCCATGAAAAATACACCACCTTGTGAATAGTTGAAAATATATTTGAACTTGCCATCTTTGTTATATTCTTTCAAATAACTCATCAAAGAATCATAAAGACGTTTGTTTACAATTTTCTTTTCTTCTAACAAACCATCTGATAATTGCTTTTGATAAGCCATTAATTCCTCACGTTTTTGTCCCAAAGTTTCTTGCCCAGCTTTCATTTCGTTGTTTGACAACAAGCCAGCTTGTGCCCTACGTTGAAAACTTCCCATTTCTTCTTCTAATTTTGCTCCACGACTTTGTAGTTGTTTTTCGGCACTCATTTCTTTGTCTTGCAAAGCCTTACCCATTTCGTCCAACAATTTGTAATTTGTCATTAAAGAATCTGAGTTGATGTATGCCGCAGGAATACCACCTGCACTCACAGCATCAGCTGCTACGTTTGCGGCAGGAGTGGCTGCACCTTTTGAAAAGTTTAAAAATAATAAAACAGCAACGCCCAAACATGCAATGCTGCTAAGAATAAGAGGCAAGTTTTTCACAATAAAATTAAGTTAAAATGTTTAAATAAAGTATTTAATAAATGTTTTATTAGGCATTTGATAAAACGCATTGAAAAATGACTACAAATATACAAGCTAATTTTACATAATTCCAAAAACATGGTAAAATATGACAAAAGCTATTTGAAACCTAACAAAAAATAACAGATAGCTAAGTTATTTTGCATATTTGTTTATCTTTGCAATAGGATTACCAACTAACCATAGTTTATAAAATATTTCTATTCCTATGCAACTATTTCGTCATGAATAGGGACATAATGATAGAGGCACTTAATTCTTCATTCGTTTTACATGTCTATATTTCAACTATACAATGAAGAGAAAGTAATTGCCGAATGCCAAAAGGGCAACAGCAAAGCTCAGAAACAGTTGTATGAAAAGTATTTTAAGAAAATGTATGTCCATGCTTTACGTTATGCAAAAACGAACTTTGAAGCCGAAGATATTTTGCAAGACTCTTTTATAAAAGTCTTTGAAAGTATTGAGGATTTTAGGCAAGAATCAAGCGTAGAACACTGGATAAGGCGTATTGTGATTTTTACGGCTATTAAATATAACCGCAAAAAAATTAATCAAATAGGTGTTGTTACGGACATTGAACAGATGCACGAAGATTATGAACCTAACGCAGATAGTACACTTTCAAATTACAACTATCAACAATTATTGGGCTTTATTCAGCAATTAGCTCCGAAGTATCAACTTATTTTTAACTTATATGCTATAGAAGGGTATCAACACAAAGAAATAGCCGAAATGTTAGAGATTACTGAAGGCACTTCAAAGTCGCAGTATTCACGGGCAAAAGTCATTTTACAAAAAATGCTTGCCGAAGAAGAACAAAAAGTTTATGAAAAAACAAGATAAAAGTTTTGAGGATTTTTTCCGAGAATCTTTCGAAGGAGCAGAAATGACACCTTCTACGCACGTATGGGAGAATATCTCCAACCGTTTAGACGGAAAAACACGAAATAAAC
>JAYTNF010000367.1:0-1801 GCA_043748455.1 Cytophagales bacterium | reverse complement strand
AATATCTGAACTGCCCTTTTTAGCTTCTGCCCAAAGTAAGGACTCAATTTCGCCAAATTCTTTTGGTGTTGTAACGCAAAAATCAATATTACCAATGATTTTTGTACAATCAAAACCTTCAAAATAGTCTTGTTCTATGTTATTTTTTAATTCCTCTTCTCTGATGTTTTCGTATAACATTGCTTTACTTTTGTTAGTTTACTTTTTCAAAAATCCATATTCATAAACTTTCGGCTCTATTTTCTGTGCCAAAATATCCAAACTTTCTCTTAAATCTGCAATGAGTTTTGTATAAACTTCATCAGCACTTTTGCTATTCATGCGTCCTGCACTATTTTTTTCTTGAAAAAAGCTGCGAATATCATAAAGAGCTGCATCTACTGCCTTTTCTGGTAAGTTGGTAAGTGGAATTTTGTTGATTGTTTCGTGATAATATGCCCACAATACCTTTCCTGCTTGCATAACTGCGGTAGCTTCTGTTGAAAACTCTAACTTTGTTTGTTTCGTTTTGGCTACTTTTTCAAATATATTGGCAGCCTCTTCTTTTTTGAGTTTGCCCGAAATAAAATCTGTCATAAAACTACTTTCAAATTCTGCTCTTGCATTAACTTCTTGTTCTGTAAATGGTATCCAATGATTGATACCATATTTGGCTTGTATATCATTAGCAAACAAAGTATAAGCTAAACAGTTATGCTGAAATTCCTTATCATTAACCCATTTTTCGTTTGGATAAATAAACTGGTCTCGGTCATTAAGCCAAGTAGATTTCACACATTGGCGAGCTGCAAGATACACACAAGATGGAATTAGATTATGTCTATTGATAGCTAATTGTGTCATACTTGTATTGCCCGAGTTTTCTATAAAAACCATATTTTGGTGTTGAAAATCATTACCTCTATAATTTAAAATCCCAATGTAACTATTTAAAGTATTGGCAAATTGTTTTATCCATTCGTTAATATACCTATCGTTATCATAGCTGGAAATAATTTTCTGCCCAACAATTTGCTTGTTTTTATGATAAATATCGGCAGAAACAGTGTTAAATGTTTCTATTAAGTTTGTGTTCCAAATTTTAAAACCAATAGGAAACTGTCCTTTTACGTTATCAAAACTATTAGCAGGAACAATAAAACATTTTTCTAATTTGGCTGTAAAAAAATTTCTCAACCCAGCAAAATTTGGAGACTGTAACATTTTAAGTTTAGAAAACTCTGCAAGCCACGCACCCGAAATTTCTTGATATACTCTTGCCATAAATTGTGCAAATAATTCATATTTTGCCTTTTTTAAAACCTCACCGTACTTATCACGAGTTTTATTTTTGCCAAAATCATTTTTGAACGAATCTTTTATTAAGTTTCGTTTATTTGTATGTTCTGCATAAGGCGGATTGATATAAATTATCAATTTTTTCCTTTTTTCGGGGCTATTAATTATTTCTTGTAATTTCTTTGGCAATTTTGAAAAATCGTCATTCAAAAAATCAAATTGAAAAACATTATCTTCTAATAAGTTTGCACCATTTTGAATACGGTCTTTCATCACATCTATATCTTGCCTGTCTAAGGTCGAAGCAAAAATTTTGAATTTATTTGTTAAACCTGCCAATAAATTTCCTGTTCCTGCTGCACAATCCCAAATATAATATTCATCTTGCCAATTTTCGCCCAGCACTTCTGCCAAATATTGCTGCGATAATTCTACCCAAATTTGTGGAGTAAAAAAGCTACCTTTTCGTTCTCTTACATCTTGTGGCACTAATAAATCTCTACGTTCTACAATATAATCCCAA
>JAYTNF010000366.1:0-22055 GCA_043748455.1 Cytophagales bacterium | reverse complement strand
CTACTTATCGTGCAGCATCTTTAATAGAACTTTTGCATACAGCCACTTTGGTTCATGATGATGTGGTGGATGATTCGAATGAACGGAGAGGATTCTTTTCTGTGAATGCACTTTGGAAAAATAAGATTGCCGTTTTAGTAGGAGATTTTTTATTGTCGCGTGGTTTACTTCTTTCAGTTGATAACAAAGATTATCATTTGTTGGGATTGGTTTCCAATGCAGTGAGAGAAATGAGTGAAGGAGAATTATTGCAAATTGAAAAAGCACGTAAACTCGACATAGACGAAGCTGTTTATTTTGATATCATTCGTAAAAAAACAGCATCCTTAATTGCATCTTGTTGTGCTTGCGGAGCGGCATCTGTTACAACGGATGAAAAAGTAGTAGAGCAAATGCGTGCGTTTGGAGAAGCGGTTGGTATTGCCTTTCAGATAAAAGATGATTTGTTTGATTATGGTGATGGATCTAATATTGGTAAACCAACTGGAATTGATATCAAAGAAAAAAAGATGACTTTGCCACTAATTTATACTTTAAATAAGGCAAATGGTGCATTGAAAAGGAAAATTATTAATATTGTAAAAAATGAAAGTGAAAACCCACACAAAGTAAAAGAAGTCATAGAAATTGTACGTAATGGCGGTGGTATAGCTTATGCTATTGAGGTGATGAACAGATATTATACGGAGGCATTAGCCATGCTTGACATGTTTCCAAACTCTGATTACAAAACATCATTGCGAAATTTAGTAACTTATACCATTGAAAGAAATAAATAATACATAGAACAGAGATTGGTAAAATTATCTCTTTAATTCGTAATATTACATGATGACTTACGAAGAATTACAAAAAGCCTATCAAAACCTGCAAGAAGAAAATGCGGCTTTGAAATCGCAACTGTACCACTTAAACTCTTTGCAAAAAGAGGTAAATTTTGCATTACCCGAAGCAGAAAGGATTGCACGTCAAGAACTTGCCCAAAAAAATGCAATTTTACAAGCCATTCCTGACCATATTTCTATCATGAATGATGAAGGAATTTATATTGACTTTCGTGGTGATAAAAACTATGTGCATGACAATATTAGCAATGTTGGTACTAATATCAATGATTCTGAACTTCCAAAAGATATTATCAAAAAAATATTAGCACACAACAAACGTGCCCTAGAAACCAATGAGGTGCAGCTTATAGAATATGTGTTGCCTTCTGTAACTCATGATGCAATATATTATGAATCCAGAGCCATAAAATATACAGAAAATTTGGTTATGCGTTTGGTACGAGATATTACAGAACGAAAACATATAGAAACAAGGATAAAATTAGCAGAAACATATAAAAGAGTGATGTTAAAGGTCATTCCTGATATGATTTTATTGATGGATATTAAAGGAAATTTTATGGATTTTAGAGGAAGTTATGACAAGGCTTCTTTATTTATGTATCAAGTTGGCACCAATGTAAAAGATGCGAACATGCCAAAAAATATTATTGAAATGTGGCTTGATGATAATATTGCAGCCCTTGAAGATAATCAAATGCAATTTTCTGAATATAAAATTGAAGTAAACGAAAGGATTTATTATTATGAAAGTAGAACTGTACGTTATACTAAAAAGCAGGTATTAAAAATTGTTAGAGATATTACAGCCCGAAAAAATGCAGAAGAAAAAATAAGGATTGAAGAAATACGTAAAAATGCAATTTTAAGGGCAATTCCTGATATGATTTTTGTGATGAATGAAAAAGGTAATTACATAGATTTTAGAGGTGGTCATGGCAAAGTTTTTATTGACCCTGATTTAATTATTGGTTCTAATATCTTAGATTCACAAATGCCAAGCGACATACTAAAAAAAATTAATGATAATAATCAAAAAGCCTTAGAAACAGGGACTATTCAATTTATGGAATATAGTTTAGTGATTAATAATAAAACACAATATTATGAATCAAGAGCTATTCGTTATACAAAAAATCAAGTTCTGAGAGTTGTTAGAGATATTACAGAACAAAAAGATGCAGAACACGAAAATAAACAGCTTGTAACAGAACTTCAAATGATTAATGAGGAGTTAATTAGTAGTGAGGAGGAAATTCGTCAAACATTAGAACATACCATAGAGCTGAAAAATGAAATAGAAAAAAGTGAATTGTATTATAAAGCCTTGATAAATTCATCACCAGATATTATTATTAGTATCAATCCTTCTTATTGCATAGAGTTTATACACTTTCCTGATAGACCAGAACTAAATTTGCCAAGTTTTATTGGCATGGAAATTTATGCAATTATTCCAGACGAAGAAACAAGAAAAAAAGCCAAAAAAGCATTAATATTTGTGTTTGAAACTGGCGAGCCAACCTCTTATGAAACACAGTTTATAGATACCAGACTTAATAAACTTAAATACTATTATACCTATTATGCACCAATACAATCAAATGGCAAAATTATTTCGGTTTATAGTGTAACAAAAGATATTACAGAAAATAAAATTGTAGAAAATAGAATTAAAGAAGTTAGCAGAAATCTACAAACTACTATTGATAATAGCATACAATACACCCTATTACTTGACACAGAAGGCAATATTCTGTTAGTCGGTGCTAATACAGTTAAACAAGTGCAACAACAACTTGGTTTAACCGTAAGTATTGGCAGCAAAATGAATGATTACATTCCCTTAGAAACACGTGAGTTTTTTTTATCAAACTTTACAAAAGCATTAACAGGCAAAAGTGTAAGAAGTGAACGAAAAATAAAAGCAAAAGATAGGTCAGTATGGTTAGATATTATCTACTCACCTGTATTTGACGAACAAGGAAAAGTTACAGCAGTGGTCGTTGGACAAATGGATATTACCACACGCAAAGAAAATGAGGAATATTTGCAAAAAATGAATCAAGAGTTAATTAACCAAAATAAACAATTAGTACATTATAGTTATGTGGTTTCTCATAATTTACGTTCTCCTGTTGCCACAATTTTAGGGCTTCTTAACTTGTTTAAATTTGAAAAACCTGTTGGTGCAGCCAGCCAAGAATTATTAGGAATGTTAGAAACATCTATACAAAAATTAGATACAGTTGTAACAGATTTAAACTTTATCCTTTCTGAAACCCAACTTGTGCAAGAAGATGAAGAAAAAGTAAATTTTGAAGAAGTATTTTTAGAAATCATAGACAGTTTACAAGCACCTATTAAGCAATGTGATGCACAAATATATCATGACTTTTCGGCAGCTACAACAATTTTTGCGAGCAAAACTTTTGTTCATAATGTACTATTAAATTTACTAACAAATAGCATTAAATTTCGCCGCCGCAATGTTTCACCTCGAATTATTGTGGAAACCATGATAATTGATGAGTATATTTGTCTAACAATTATAGATAATGGCTTAGGAATTGACACAATTACTCAAAAAGAAAATCTTTTTAAACTCTATAAAAAGTTTCACCCACAAATTGAAGGCAAAGGAATTAACTTATATATATTGAAAACCCAAGTTGAAATGCAAGGCGGAAAAGTAATACTTGAAAGCGAAGAAAATAAAGGTACTACTTTTAAAATATACTTTAACAATCAAAATAAATGATTGGTGAATATTATCTTTGCTTAAAGTTTCCATAAAAAGTAATTCTTTGAGACTTATAACATAAATAGCATATAATCTTAGTATTTTTGTTGCCATGCAATTTCATATTTCATAAATAATATTTTATATTTTGTTGTGCTAAAACTTCTCAAAACTTACCAAAAACGCCTAACAAATCTTAGTGGCAATAATAAATCTTTATTGTTACTAAAACTGTCTGAAAAATATTTTTTGGACTTGCACCGCCTTGATTTTTCCCTTAATAAACCTTCTTTTAATATTATAGAAAATTTAATTGCCAATAAAAAGAAAATTTCTTTGTGTAGCAATATCGATAGCAGAGATAAAAATAGTAATAAAGTTGCCCATATTTTGCAACAAATTCGTAGAACAGACCACCAAATTCAGGAAGAAAGAGGTGCAAGAGATTTGTATATTGCTTATCCTTTTGTGCAGGGAAAATTATTAGACGGCACATTAATTCGTTGTCCGTTGCTATTTTTTTCGGTGGAACTGCTATTGGAAAATAACGAATGGAAAATAAAACTCCTTGAAAATCAAGCAATTCAGTGGAATAAAACTTTTTTGTTAGCATATTCTCATTACAATACTATCAATTTTACAGAGGAATTTTTAGACCAAAATTTCGAGGAATTTAGCACTGATGCCCAAGTTTTCAGAACAGAATTGTATCAATTTATTGAGCAAAATCCCATAGAATTACATTTTAATCAAGAAAATTTTACAGATAAATTACACAATTTTAAAGAATTTACTAAAAAAGATTTTGGCGAAACTACTAAAATTGGTGAATTGAAACTCATGCCCGAAGCTGTTCTCGGTATTTTTCCGATGGCAGACTCTTTTTTAGTGCCTGATTATGACACTTTAATTGCAAATCAAACTCATTTAGAAACTAAAAGCCTATTTCCGAGCCTTTTAAAGCAAAATTCGGAACAAGGTTTCAATCAAAATTCTGAGCAAAATGTAAAGCAACAAGAAGCTAATTTTATTATACCATACACACTTGATGCCTCACAAGAAGCAGCTTTACAGGCTGTAAAAAGTGGAAAGTCCATTGTAGTTCAAGGTCCACCTGGTACAGGAAAATCGCAATTAATTTGTAATTTGGTGGCTGATTTTTTGGCACAAGGTAAAAAAGTTTTGGTCGTTTGTCAAAAAAGAGCAGCCTTAGATGTGGTTTATAAACGGTTGGCTGAAAAGGATTTTGCAACTTCTGCCGCCTTAGTTCATGATATTCAGGCAGATAGAAGGCGAATTTTTGAACAATTACACACACATATTGCAACTATTGAGGATTATCGCAAAACAAATGAAGGTTTTAATGTGCTATATGCTGAAAATCGTTTTAAGCAACTTTGTTCGCAAATTGATGCAATGATTGCAGAATTAGAACAATTTAAAAAGGCTTTATATGATACAAATTTGTGCGGAATTTCGGTAAAAGAACTGTATTTGACAAGCAACCCGAAACAAAATAATGATAAAACCGAAAGAATGAATGTAATAAATTACGAAAATTTTAGTTTTCATAATTATCCAGAATTGCTTTCAAAACTCAAAACTTACTTAAATTATCGTGTGCTTGATACAAATGATTTTTGGCTGCAACGCAAATCTTTTGCTAAATTTTCGCTAACTGATAAAAATTTGCTCAAACATTTGCTTATAGAAATTCCTCAAACTTGGAAAACCTTACAAGATGCTATTTTACAAAATTTAGGTGAAAACTCAAACGAAAATCTGGTTAATTATTGCGATTTTGAAACAATAAAATTATTTATAGCCCAAGAAAATGAAATTACAGACTTTATAAATGAAGTAACAAAACCAGAAAACTATGTAGCTGTTTGGAACTTAGTGAAATATGAAGTTTCAGATATGGATAGCAAAAACTTGCAAAAACTTGCAAAAAACATTGTTAAAACCTTAAAAAATGCCGAAAATATAGAAAAAACATTGTCAAATAACGACCTCGAAACTTATAACCTGTATTTGCAAAAATATTTAGACATGCAAGCAACTTTATTTAGTCGTTTGAAGTGGAATTTTGCCAAAGAAAAGAAGTTTTTGCTCGAATTAGCTAAAAATAACCAATTAGTTTTGACTATTAAAAATGCTAAAATATTAATAGAACTTATAGAAAATAGGACAAAATTTGAAAAATTACGAACAGATTTTAGTAAAATTTCATGGCTCATTAAACAAGAAAACTTAAAATATTCTTTTGATTATCAGCAATTTAGCAATTATTTTGATTGTTATGAAAAGCAATTTTTTAGCCTGAAAAATACTTGGGAAAGGTTTACTCATGATTTCTTAAAATTATCTTATCATTCTGAACAAAGCTGGTGCGACATTTCGCAAGAATCTGATATTATTACCATAGTACATATTTCAGATTCTTCGCAAGCTCAGAATGACAAAATAAAAAGTTTTGAAAATTTTGTAAAAAATGGTCAAACAGTTATCCAACTTTGTAAAAATTTTATGGCAAGTTATGAAGTTTGGCTTAACCATTTTACAGAAAATCAACTTTTAACACTTATTGAAAATAAAATAGAAAATGATAACAAAAATATAAAAATTATCACAAAATTATTACAAACATTACATGATAATTTTGAAATTTTTGTCGATTTTGATACTACCAAAAATGAATTTAGCACAAATGAAATTGAGTTAGGCGAAAATTTATACCTAAATTCTAAATTGCAACATGCAACAGAAATACAAGCAACAAAAATAGAGGCAATACTTAAAAGTTTTGATAATCATTTTCGGTTATTTTGGATAGCAAAAATAGAGGAACAAAATCCAATTTTACGTATTGTTTCAAGTTTTAAAATCATACAACTTGAAGAAGAATTACAACGCTATCTGGTAGAAAAAAATACATTAAGTACCAATTTATTACATCAAAAATTACGTGAAAAAACCTATCAAGATTTAGCTTTTAACCGTCTAAATAATTTGGTAAGTTATCGAGATTTGAAACATCAGGTAAATAAAAAACGCAGTGTTTATCCACTGCGAAAATTATTGCACCATTTTCATGACGAAATATTCAATCTTATGCCTTGTTGGTTGGCATCACCAGAAACAGTTTCGGCATTATTTGAGATGAAAGATTTGTTTGATTTGGTAATTTTTGATGAGGCTTCGCAGTGTTTTGCAGAAAAAGGCTTGCCTGCTATTTTTCGAGGAAAACAGCTTGTTATTGCAGGAGATAGCAAACAATTAGCACCTTTTGACCTGTATAGACCACGTTGGGAAGAAGAATTTGATGCAGACGACGAATTACAAACAGCATTAGAAGTTGAATCATTGTTAGATTTGGGTGCAAATGAACTGCCATCGTATCACTTGCGAGGACATTATAGAAGTCAGTCTTTGGATTTGATAGATTTCTCAAACCAAGTTTTTTATAACAACCGTTTGCACATGATACCGCATTATTCAGATTTTGTAAAACAAGAACCAGCTATTGAATATGTTAAAGTTGATGGAATTTGGGAAAAGAATTGCAATAAAATAGAGGCAGAAAAAGTTGTAAATCTTATCAAAACCTTACAACAACAAAATAAAACAAATATTGGTGTAATTACCTTTAATGCCAACCAACAAAGTTTAATTTTAGATTTGTTAGAGGAGCAAAATATAGGTTTGTCTGAGGATATTTTTGTGAAAAATATTGAAAATGTGCAAGGAGATGAACGGGATATTATCATATTTTCGTTGGCTTATGCACCAAGTCCTTCGGGTAAAATGTCTATGCAATTTGGGTTGTTGAACTTAGAAAAAGGAGAAAACCGTTTGAATGTGGCAATTACACGAGCAAAAGAGAAAATTTATATTGTTGCAAGCATTTTTCCGCACCAATTACAAACAGAAAACTTACAAAACGAAGGGGCAAAAATTTTACAAAAATACCTACATTATGCCTTAGAAGTTTCAGAAGGTCGTTATAAACCAAGTTTGGCATCAGCAAATAAGCAAAATATTAGCTGGTATTTGAAAAATCAAATAGTAAATGATGAGATAAATAACACTATTCAACTACCTTTTGCAGATATAACTCTTTATAAATCAAATAATTACAAATTATTTTTGACTGATGATGATTTATTTTACAATGCAATATCTATCAAAGAATGGTTTGCTTATTTGCCTATGCAATTACGAGCCAAACAATGGGGTTTTGAGCAAATTTGGAGCAGAATGTGGTGGGAAAATAGAGATGATATAGTTCAGTTTTGAGAAACAGAAATCACATAAATAGCTATTTTGCTTTTACAATTAAACTTTGCTTTGAATTTTCCAATATATTGGCATCACCAAATAATTCTTTTTTAATCAATTCAAGCATTGAATTTAGACGACTTTCATGGTCATAACCACTTGTTATAGACCGCAAATGTCCTCCTTGTGCAATTTTTCGCCTTTCTATATCATTTTTTTGATAATATATAATTTTTTGCAATAAATCTTCATTGTTTTCAAAAAAGACAGCTTCTTCATTTGATTTAAAAAACTGTTCGTGTTTGTATGTTTTTTCGGCAAGCATAAAAGTTCCGCATGCAGGGATTTCAAAAGTTCTACTGTCTTGTGCATCACGATTTGCTTTTCGCAAAAAATGTAAAGCAATATCCATTCCCGATAAAACTTTTGCATAATCATCTCCATGAATCTCACCACCTTTATAAAAAGGTTTGAGCCTATTCCAGTATTTATAACGATTCCAATATTTTCCCCAAATAGACACTTCAATCCCATTTTCTATCAAATATAGAATTGTGTTTGCTCTCTGTGTTTCGCAAGTGCCAATAAAACCTACTTTTACGTGATATTTTTCATATTCCTCATTGCTAAGTTTTACAGGTTTATGCACCAATGGGTCAAAAGAATGGTCATATTCAAATACTTTTGTTGCTCCTAATTGCTTATATTCTTGAATATTATAAGGTCTTTTCACAAAATGTATATCGTAATGAGGAATAGCATTATAAAAAATACCCCAACCTTTTCTATTATATCCAAAAGGGTCATCGGGCACAAGATGTGATATTTTTGTGTGAATATTTTTCTTAATTATTTGCAAAGTTGAGGCTTTGAGGTACAAACCTTTATCAACCCAAATTAAATCAGGTTTTGTTTGTTCTGCTAATTTAATAAAGTCTTGATTTAGTTTATCTACGTTTCGCCCCCAACCAAAGTGAAACTGAATTTTGCCTTCTAATCCTTTTGCTTGGTATTGGTAAAAATCAAATGGAATGACAGTATAACCCATCTTTTGCAGTGTTCTCATACGCAAAAAACAGTTTATTTCTACACTTGAAAGTTCACCTGCATAAAGGATTTTCATTAGTATTTGTTATTGTAAAGCTAATAAAATATTATTTATTAATTAGTTTTATAACGATACTTGTCAAGTTGTTAGGACTTAATGAGTATTTTATATTTTTGTTATATTGGGTCGTAAATGTAATAAATTTAGTTCTAAAATCATTGAATAAGAGGTTTTTAATTTTATTTATGCTATAGAACCTGCATAATTGCCCACATTCTAGACCAATGTAGCTTACCTTGCTGAAATTGAGTTACAAAATTTTTTATTATTTTATGATTTGTTTTATTATTGGCTTGACTATTTATATGATTATTATTTAATAATTCTGGGTGTTTTTGCAACCACTCTTGAAAAGGAAATGTAAAACCTTGTTTAGGTCTATTCCAAACTTCTTGTGGTAAAATGTCTTCAAAAGCTGCCAATAAAAGTTCCTTAGTACGATTTGTGCTATAAAATTTAGTTTTTGCATCAATACTATGAGCAAGTGCTACAAATTCCTTATCTAAAAATGGTGTTCTTAACTCCAAAGAATGCCACATACTCATCATATCAGAGTCTTTTAGTAATTGATTTTGCATATATAAATTAAACTCCTGCCAACTTATTTGATTACCTAAAGATAATTCATTGATTTGATTTCCCAAAAATACGTGTTCTATTGCTTGATATACTTCTTGTTCTGAAACATTTAGTAAATTAGCAACCACATCAGGCGTAAACAAACCTCTAAAAAATAAATATTTTCCAATTTGGTTTTCAATACCTAAAAATCCAATTTTTTTATATTTATCACTCATAAAATTTGCAGTTTGTTTAAAGGCAAATTTTGGAACAAATTGTGTGTAAGGCAGATATTTTGCACGTTGAAAAGTGCTATAACCACCAAATAATTCATCTGCACCCAAACCTGACAAAACAGCTTTTAATCCTGCTTGTTTAGCAAATTTAGAAATAAAATAGGTATTAATTCCGTCAATACTTGGTTGGTCAGCAGCTTTTTTAATGTCTTCAAAAGCATCAAAAAAGTCATTATCACCAACTTCAAAATATTGGTGCTCATTACGTAACTTCGCAGCAACAACTTCTTGATATTTCTTTTCGGAATATTTACTTTCCTTAAAAACTATAGAAAGTGTGTGATTATTTTCTTTTTTGAGAATTTTATCAGCAATCAAAGCTATTAAACTTGAATCTACACCACCACTCATAAAAATTCCTACAGGTGCATCAGCAAATAAATGCCTTTCTACTGCATTTATAAGACTTTCTCTTACTAATTTTACAGATTTTTTATAATCTGTTAGGCTTTCTGAAAAAGTATTTTGGTAAAAACTTGTTTGTCTTTTTGTTATTTTTTGTGCAATGGCAGTATTATTTGCATTTTCTGAAATATTATTTAAGTCAAAGCAAATAAAATGCCCTTTGGGTAAAATTGTAATTTCTTTTACTGTTGTGTAAGGCTCAGGTAAGTGTCCAAATGTCAAAAATAAAGGCTTCCAAAGTGGCTGTTCTGTATAATTATTATGCAAAGCCTTAAAAGCACGAATTTCTGAGGCAAATATGAGTTTATTATCCTGAAAACTATAATACATTGGTTTAATTCCAGCACTATCTCTCACTAAATATAACTTTTTTTGTTTTAAATCAACTAAGGCAAAAGCAAACATGCCATTAAATTTAGCAAAAGCATCTGTATTGTATGCTTCAAAGGCAGCCAAAATAACTTCGGTGTCTGTTTGGGTATGAAATTGAAAGCCTTTTGTTTTCAGTTCATCACGTAATTCCCTGAAATTATAAATTTCTCCATTAAAACAAATCACAAAATTTTTATTTCCACTCAACATAGGTTGTTGTCCAGCCTCCGACAAATCTAAGAGAGCCAAACGTCTATGTCCAAACGCCAAGCCTAATGTATCATTTGCCCAGAAACCAGAACCATCAGGTCCGCCATGTTGCATGGCATCACGCATTTTCAGCGTATTCTGATGCAAAGTTTCAGATGTAAGAGATTTATCTATGATGCCTACAATTCTACACATGTTGGTTTATTGCTAATGTATACCTAAATACACGGATAAAGCCCGTGGTACATACTAAGTTTTATTTTTTCGCCACAATTTTTTATTAAGTTTTTGCCACCATGACTGTTGTTCCTCTTCATAATATCCATAACCGTAGCCATAAGCACCATATCCATAACCATAACCTTGGGTTTCTATTTTAACATCATTAAGTAAAAATCCTATGTTTTTCACTTTTTTATCTTCATACATTTCTTGTAAATGAGATATATAAAGAAAAGGTGTATAGTTTTGTTTTACTACATATAAAATTACATCAACATAAGGCATAATTCCCATAGCATCACTCACTAATCCAATGGGTGCAGAATCTATAACAATATAATCATATTGTTTTTTTAAGTCATTTAGTGTATCTGCAAAAATTTGACGAGTTAAAAGTTCAGCAGGATTTGGAGGTAGTGCACCTGGTGGAATAAAATCCAAATTATCTACTGTAGATTTTTGTATAGCTTCTGCAACTGTAACAGCACCAATTAATAGAGAACTTAATCCATTCTGATAATCTGTAATATTAATGTCTCCCAAATAAAATTTAGGTTTTCTTAGGTCAGTTACTATTAATAATGTCTTTTTTCCTGTTGATGCTAATACTAAGGCAAAACTTGCCGAACAAAATGATTTACCTTCCCCACTGATAGATGATGTAAATAAAAATGTATTATTTGTTGCTTGCAAATTTGTAAAAAATGTAAGATTAGACCTCAAAGAACGGAAAGACTCTGAAATCCGAGATTTTGGTCTTTCAATAATTGTCATTGGCGTTGCTTTAGCAGCACTATGATGTGGAATAGTACCAAAGATAGGAATACTACTTAATCTTTCTAAGTCAGCTTGGTTACGTAATACACTTTTAAAGTACTCTCTTAATAAGACTGCTATAAGAGGGATTACTAAACCTAATATTAAGGCAATCAAATAATTATTTCTCTTTTTAGGGGCAGTAGGAATACTATCACAAGCTGCGGGTTCTACAACTTTGGCATCTTCAGTGGCTGATGCTCTTGCTATTTCAGCTTCTAATCTTTTCTCTAACAGAAGTAGGTAAATATTTTCATTCAACGTAAACAGACGTTTAATATTTACCATTTCACGTTCAGACTTTGGAATCACACTAATTTTATTTTCTATGTCTTTCATTCTATCGTCAGCATTTTTAACTGTAATTCGATTACTCTGACGTAAATTGTTTATATTCTCTAATAGTGCAGTTCGTAATTGTTCTATTTGAGAGTTAATATCTTTTAAGGCTGGGTTTTTACTTGCACCACCATTCAAATAAGTATTTTTCTCTATTTGCAATTCAATAAGTCGCTGTATTGTAGTTTCAAGCCCGCCAGCAGCAGCCATATTCATCACAGACGGTACTACTAATTTTTCTTTTTGAATATCTTTATTGGCTTTGACATAATCTTCTAAGTAAGTTAAATATTGGTCAAGTAATAAAAGATTATTTTTTTGTTCTGCAATAGAGAATAACTGTGTATAAAACTCTCCTGCTGGATTTCCTGCCTCAGAGGTTTTTGTTCTCACTTTAAAAGCCTCCAGAGAACCTTCCACACGACTCAAAGAATCAGTAATAGCCTCTAATTGTTTGTTAATAAAAGAAATGGTTTTTGTAGCTTCTTTTGTTTTATCTTCTAAACCATAACGAACATATTCAGCCATAAACTGATTTAAAAAATCTATTTCTCTACTTGGAATTTGTGTGCTAAGGCTTAGATTCACAATAGATGCGTCTTTTGCTTGCTGACGAATATCTAGCATAGAACGAAAAAAACCTGCAATGGTTTCAGAGGTATTAATTACAAAATAATATAGTTTATCTTTATTATCTTTACTATTAAAATTAGGATTTTTCTTAACAATAAATGGTGATTTATTAATTGTTAAAGTGTCATTAAATTTAAAATCTGCAACCTCATCAAATAAACCTGTTGTATAATTTTCTTGTAATAAAGTATAACTATTTTCATTATTAAATTTTATAGCATAAGATTCATATTGCTCAATGGAATCTGCCAAAACTAAAATCTCAAAAGGATTATTCTTATATAGAGGAATTTTATAAAACTGACCCTCAACAGCATATAAAACCCTAAGATTCATACGACTAATAATAGTCTTAATAAAAGGCGAAGACTGCATCTGCGCTATTTCATTAGAAAGTTTTTTACCACTGCCTAACATTTCTGAGCCATATAATAATGCTCCTACTGAAGCACCACTCTGTCCTTTGCTTTCTGGTACTTTAATTAACAAAGAAGCACGCACGATATAAACAGGCACTGTCTTAGCACCAACATACCACGCAATAATGGCAGCAATAATAAGAGAAACCAAAAAATACCATTTATAAACTAATAACTTTTGAATAACTTTATTTATATCCACAGAAAAATCTAAATCTTTCTGCAATTTGGGTTGTGTGTCCACCTTTATATTGAGTATTGAAATGAAAAATATTTTTACTCTGTGAAAAAAACAATTTATTGAGTAATTACTTAGTAAATTACTTAATAACTTTAGTAATTATTAGGATATTCACAATGAAAAAAACTGTACTTAAAAGAGTTGTACCTATGCCTAGTGCTGTTAAATTTTGTGCAGCTACTTTTACTCTCGCAGGTTCTACATAAATCATGTCCCCTGGTTTTAGGTAAAAAACTTCTGACTTAAAAACATCTGCACTATTAATATCTACATAATAAGTGGTGGCTTGGTCTTTAATAATACGAATCACACGTATATTGTGATGATTCGCTGTCATGACAATATCCCCAGAAAGTGCTAATGCTTCAAAAATATTAATGCTTGGCGTTGTAATTTGTAATCTGCCTGCTTTGGCTACTTCGCCTAGTACGGTAATATAAAAACTTAACATGCGAATTTTTATAACAGGATTATTAATATATTCCGCCGATTTCTTTAAAATAATTTCTTGTGCTTTGGGTAATGTGAGCCCTTCAAGAGTTACTAAACCCATAATAGGTAAATTTACTGCACCATTATCATCAACCACATAACCATTCTGCATAGGGTCAGTTCCTGATGTACTTGTTTTGGGAGCTATATTCTCACTAATGTTATTAATACTTCCTTTTGTAAAAGTGCTAATATCAATACCTAAAATATCTCCCTTAGCAATAGTATAAATATATGTAGGCACAGTAAAGGTTTCTGTTGTATTTATTGCATTAGGTTTTTTCTGCATGTACACTATGCGTTTGTAAGGTATGCAACCCGAAAACATGCTTAATGAAAGTATAAATACTAGTAATGTCCGTAAATATCTTTTATGGTAATTATTTAAAATCATAGAGACAAATTATTATATAGTCGCAAAATCTGCTTGCTTACTTGCTTCTGCTGGAGGTTTTTTAAAATATTGTATAAATTTAGATAAAGGCTTTGCATACAATGTATAAAAATAGGGTTTCAAGTTATTGATACGCCATGCTAAACGGTCTTCCATATTTGCTTGCCAACGACTAAACAAAGAAGAGTTACTCAAACCACCAACCCGCATTTTTACTGTAATTTCAGGCAAATATACAGTACTAACATGATGTCTATGTAATAATCGCAACATTAGTTCATAATCAGCCGAGATGCGCATTTCAGTATTAAAACAACCGTATCTTTCATAAACTTCTTTTTTTACAAAAAATGTAGGGTGTGGAGGCATCCAGCCATTTAAAAAAGATTTATCATTATAGGTATCAGCTTGCCAATATCTAACCACCTTATCTGTATTTTCTGTTTCAACATACAATAAATCACTATATGCTGTATCACAATTTTTTAATTTGAATGTTTCAGCAATGCGACTAATCACATGACTGTTTGCATAAATATCATCTGCATGTAACAACCCAACTACTTCACCACTCGCAAACCTAACTCCTTTGTTTAGAGCATCATAAATACCTTTATCAGGCTCACTTATAATATTACTCACCAAATGACGATATTTATTTATTAACTCTAATGTGCCATCAGTAGAACCTCCGTCTATGATAATATACTCCAACTCCTCATAATCTTGTGAGAGAACAGAACGAATAGCATCTTCTATGTAATTTACGCTATTATAAACAACTGTAATTATCGATACTTTCATGAAACTTTTTCTTTATGTATTTTAGTATAAGTAGTGAAATAAAATATTACCCGCAAAGATATAATAAAACTACAATTATACAAAACATTATTTTTTTTGATTTGAGTTTTTCTCCGTTGAACTTTTATGATACTAAGTTTTTTAGAGCTAATTGCAAGTACAAATAGGAATAACCATTTAAAAACTAAAATCTTCAACATTATGCAAAATAATGTTGAAGATTTTGTAAATTTTTAAATTATGAATTTAGGAGAGAAGCATTGATATTATCTCCTTTTCCATTCAAAATTCCTAATTTCTAAGCACCATCATAAGCTAAGTACGCAGTTTTAGAAACTTGGGAATATCCAAATTCTATAACAGTAAATAATAAGATACCTAAAAAAGTATTGAAAGCCTCCTATTTTATATGAAAAATTTATGCTATTCGTCTGTGGGGTAATATCTAATTGAAATTTAGAATTTTCTATTTATATCTGCGAATAAAATATTAACAATGGTGGTAATAGCTACAAAAGCATCTGTAAAAATATGATTTAACTTGCTGTTTCGTCTAAATGGTTTTCAGAGGATAAGCCAAACGATATGTGTCTAAAACTTAATAAAATAAATATTTGATGATTATTTGATAATTTTATTGCGTGAAAAGTTATTAAAATATCATGTCAAAATGACTTTGAGTAACTTTTAATGTATTACAAGTAGCATTTCTGAGAGTATATTTTCAAAGTGCCGGTAATAATTCTATGTTATAAATCAAATTTTGTAATCTTAGTTTTGCCTTTAAAGTAAGTTAAAGCCGTTTTAACATACCTATAACCCATATCAGTCAACTGAAGATGTTTTTTCTTCTTATGTTTCTGGAGGCAGGTTTAGCTCTGGTTTGTGGAGTTACAGGCAAAACAAGCTAATACCAAAATTAAGCCACCAGCGCTGGAAATGGGAAATTATTTGATAGCTTTTATTATCCAGCTGAATCTGTTTAAAGTAGCTTTATACCATTTTTAAAAACAAAAAAGGCTTGGGAATTAACCTAAGCCTTTTCTACAAAATAAGTTTACACTTATTCAGCTGCAGGAGTTTCTGTCGTTGTTGCAGTATTTTCTACAACAGGAGTTTCTGATTTTTCTAAATCAGCACCACTTTTTTTACGACGACCACGACGAGTTTTGCCACTATCTTTGCTTTCTGAAGCAGCCGCAGTAAATGCGTTGTAATCAACCAACTCAATATAACAAATCTCTGCATTATCGCCAGCTCTTGGAGCTAATTTGATAATACGTGTGTAACCACCATTACGAGTAGCAATACGTTGTGCTACTTCATCAAACAAAACTTTAATAGATTCTTTATTTTGCAAATAAGAAAAAACAGTTCTGCGAGAATGTGTAGTATCATCTTTAGCTCTTGTTAGCAAAGGCTCAACATACTGACGTAATGCTTTGGCTTTGGCTAATGTAGTCATGATTCTTTTTTCTAATATCAAGGAAGAAGCCATATTTGACAATAATGCATGTCTATGTTTGCTTGTTCTTCCTAAGTGATTTACTTTTCTTCCGTGTCTCATTGTTAAAAAGATGTTTAAACCTTAAAGGTTTGCCTAAAACCATATAGAAAACATGAGTTTTTATACGGTTACATTATATTTCTTAGTCTTCGTCTAAACGATATTTGATAACGTCCATGCCAAAGACCAAATTTTTGTCAGAAACTAACTGTTCCAATTCAGTAAGAGATTTCTTACCAAAATTACGGAATTTCATCATATCTGATATATCTAACTGCACCAAGTCACCAAGTGTCTTAATATCAGCAGCTTTAAGACAGTTATAAGCACGAACTGATAAATCCAAATCAGAGAGCATTGTTTTAAGAAGTTTACGCATGTGCAGTACTTCTTCATCAACAGTTTCTTCTTCTTCTGTTTTCAATGTTTCTAAGGTGATTTTCTCATCAGAGAACAACATGAAATGTTGAATAAGAATTTTTGCAGCTCCTTTTAAAGCATCTTCTGGGTGAATAGAACCATCTGTAATGATTTCAATAACTAATTTTTCATAATCAGTTTTCTGTTCTACTCTTGTATTTTCTATTGAATACTTTACGTTTTTAATTGGTGTAAAAATAGCATCAATAGGAATATACCCAACAACTTGCTCGGATTTATTTTCTTCAGCAGGCACATAGCCTCTACCTTTATCAAGATGCAACTCAATTTCCAAATCAACCGAACTATCCATATTACAAATAATATGTTCAGGATTTAGAATCGCAAACGAAGAGGTAGCATCAGCAATATCACTTGCCAAAAACACCTCTTTGCCTTTCAAATGCACCGTAATTTTAGTATCTGGCAAATCTTCAACAAGACGTTTGAAACGTATCATTTTAAGATTTAAAATGATTTCTGTAACATCTTCTCTTACACCTGGAATTGTCGAAAACTCGTGTAAAACACTCGGAATACGTACACCAACTATTGCATAACCTTCCAAAGAAGATAGCAAAATTCTGCGTAGTGCATTGCCGACAGTTACACCAAATCCTCTTTCTAAGGGTTTGAACTCAAACAGACCATGAAAGTCGTCTGCTTTTTCCATTACCACTTTATCAGGCATTTGAAATGCTAAAATTGACATATTCTATGTTGATTTTTTGATTTGACGCTGCAATAAGAATTATATTATTATTTTACAATTTTGTAAAGTTTTGTAAAATACAGAAAGAAATACCATTTCTTGCAAAACAGTATTTCCGATATATTATTTAGAATACAACTCAACAATAAGTTGTTCCTTGATATTTTCTGGAATCTCGTCTCTTTCAGGGAAATTAATAAATTTGCCTGTCATCGTAGTAGCATCCCATTCTAACCAACCAAAACGGTTTACTTTGCCCGATAATGATTTTGCGATATTTTCTAAAGACTTAGCTTTTTCACGAACCGCAACAACATCACCTGGACGTAAACTGTATGAAGGAATGTTTACAACTTCTCCATTTACAGTAATATGTTTGTGAGAAACCAACTGACGTGCAGCACGACGGGTAGGAGCAATACCTAAACGATAGACAGCATTATCTAATCTCGCCTCCAACAAACGCAACAAGTTTGTACCTGTTACACCGCCACGACGTGCTGCTTCGTTGAAAGTTTTAGCAAATTGACGTTCTAATACACCATAGATGTATTTTGTTTTTTGCTTTTCGGCTAATTGTTTACCATATTCGCCTTCTTTCTTTCTTTTGCCCTTTCCGTGCTGACCCGGTGGATATGCTTTCTTTTTAAGTGCCTTACAAGGTCCTAAAATAGCTTCCCCAAAACGTCTTGAAATTCTTGACTTGGGGCCTGTATATCTTGCCATTTTTTTGTAATTTTTATATTTTGTTAATAATTGAATTTGCTATTGCGTCCCTTACGAGATTCAGCCTCCAATAGCTTTAATACTCAAAATAAACCTTACAAAGTTTATAAAACTTCATAAGGTTATATGGTATATTTTTAGAGAGTTATTATGTTTATGCACAGACTAAAGTCTATACTACACTCAAAATTAAACTCTACGTTTTTTCGGTGGACGACAACCATTGTGAGGTAACGGAGTTACGTCTCTGATGATAGTGATTTCGATACCTGCAGCCTGAATCGTACGCATTGCCGACTCACGACCTGCACCAGGTCCTTTAACAAAAGCCTCTACTTTACGTAAACCCAAATCGTATGCTACCTTAGCACATTCTTGGGCTGCTACTTGTGCAGCATAAGGTGTGTTTTTTTTAGAACCTTTAAATCCCATTTTACCCGCAGATGACCAAGAAATAACTTGACCAGCCATGTTTGTCATGGAAATAATAATGTTGTTGAAAGAAGCCCTAATGTGTGCTTGTCCTACTGCTTCAACAACGACAACTCTTTTCTTAGATTTGTCTTTTTTCTTTGCGGCTGTGTTTGCTGCCATAATTGTTTTTCAGTTTTGTAAGTGTTCATTATAAGTTGCAATAATTCATAATTGCTTATAAATTATGCGGCACATAAGAACAAACTTATCGGTTTGCGATTACTTCTTAGTGGCTCCTTTTTTCCTAGCAACTGTCTTGCGTTTACCTTTACGAGTACGAGAGTTGTTTTTAGTCGACTGTCCACGTACTGGTAAGCCTTTTCTGTGACGAAGACCTCTGTATGAACCGATATCCATCAATCGTTTGATATTCAATGAAATAGAAGAACGAAGAACACCTTCAGTCTTAAATTCTGCATTGATAATATCACGAATAGCTTTTGAATCGGCATCAGTCCATTGCGAAGGTTTTTTATGCTTGTCTACGCCGGCTTTTGCTAAGATTTTGTTTGAAGAAGGACGACCAATTCCGAAAATGTAAGTCAAGGCTACTTCGCCTCGCTTGTTATCTGGAATGTCTACGCCTGAAATCCTTGCCATAGTGCTTGTTGTTTAAATGTTGTCCGAAAATGACGCAATCAAAGTAATTCCCTGATTAACCTTGTCTTTGTTTAAATTTAGGGTTTTTCTTATTGATAACATACACTTTACCATTTCTTCTGATGATTTTGCAATCAACACTTCTTTTTTTAACAGATGATTTTACTTTCATGTTATTGATTTATTAAAGAACGTAACTTGTGTGTACGCATTGAAAAATGTTTGCAAAGGTAAAATATTTTTTGATAATAAAAATTATTTTTGCAAAAAAAATGAATTATTTTTTAATTATTTTACTTTGATACTTAAAATGATGAATCTGATAATGATTTGGTGCTAATTTTTTGTCATTTTGAGCGGAGCTACCACCAGCAAAGCGAAGAATGACAAAAATAGAATATACAAATAATTTCAATCAGGTGCTTATCAGTTGCCCGAATTGTATAAAGTGGAAGATTTGCAATATTTTATAGCTGAAATGGTGGAATAAATTGCAGTTTTGGGTTAATTTTGCTATCTTTGCAGGAGAATAACAAGCACTAAAAAATAATTTTAAAATAACTACCAAAATATTTTGTTTCTCGATTTTTTTTTTTTCGACTTTTGTCGCAACAAAACACAAGTAATATCTTTGTTGATATGATTGTGATTTTTGGGTTTAATTATTCACAAATCATAAAAAAAACGCAAAATGAAAAAGTTATTGAAAAATTTGAGTTCTTTGCAAGATAAAAATAGTGCCTTTGCACCATTACCAACTGAACAAATGAAAAATTTAGTAGGTGGAATAGGAGAAGGTGATGATGCAGAATTTGAAACAATGGGGAGTAAAACTACTGGAAGAAGTTGCCAATTCTCAGGTTCTGGTACAACAAGAATGTGTATTGTAAGCTGCTGCACTGTTTAAGTATTGCTAAAATCAATATTTTAGGTCGTGATATGTCTTTATCACAACCTAATTTTTTTACGTAAAATTAAATCTAATAAAAAAATGAGAATAATATTAATTTCTATATTTGTATTGCTGGTACATTTTACTTTTGCACAAGACACTACCAAATTTCACACAATAACAGTAGGTCCGCACATAGAATATGCCACCGACTCTGCTATTCATAAGGCATCAGAGGTATTAAAAGAATTTTTCCTCACAAAAAATGCAGATTTAGTGCAAAAAACGTCATTTGTTACAAAAGAACATATTACAGAGCTTTTCCATTTGTTGTTTATGGATAGTCCCGACCATATTGGCTATACACCCATAGAACTGTTCCAATTTCAAATTTTTGATTATAAAAAAGAGCAAGAAAATATCCTATTCAAGACCTTAGTTTGTTATGAATTTCCTGAAGATAAAACCTCTTTTACTATGGTTGCTATTTTCAATATATGGGCTGTAAAAACTAAAAATAGTTATCAAATTAAGTTAGTGGCTGATGAGTATATGAAAAAATTTGTGAAAACTGAAACTAAATGGGCTACTTATTACGCTGAAAAACCAAGTTATTTAGATAAAAAACTACTCAAAAAAGCAGATGCTTATTGTGATTCTTTGGCTACTGTTTTTGGAACTATAGAACCTAAAAAAATAAACTATGTAATCATACAACCTCATTTCAATTCTATGCAATATTTTGGTTTAGAGTATTATTGGAGTGATGTCAATTTTATTAGCGAAGAAATAGGTTTGATAATAGACAATAAAACTGCAAGCCCATTTTATAAGCACGAACTTTCACATTATGTTTTACAACAATTTACAGATAGAAAAATGTTTAAAGAAGGTTTGGCAACTTACACAAGTGGAAAAGCTAACCATATTTCTACCTTTACTAACGAAGTGAACTTGCTTAAAAAAGAAGCTGATTATAAAAATCTCAAAGTAATGAAAAATCTTCTTTATGCTCGTGAAATGCCCTGGTTTATGTATCCTATTGGTGCTTTACTGTGTAAAAAAGCATACGATATAGGAGGAATAGAAAAACTAAAAGCCCTACAAAACACAGATGAGAAACAAGATATTTTAGAACTTATTACAAAGTTTTTTGAACTCAAAAACCAAAGTGCTGAGGAGTTTGTGATACAATTAATAGACGAATATAAATAATTATGCTAAACACAGAACTTATTTGGCGTAGAGGCAATTACCTGAAATATGAAAAACTTTCATTGCCCTTTGACAGTGTAGAGAAGACTTTACTGCTTGGTCTTTTTAACAATTTTCCTACAAAAGAAAACCTACAAAACATAGAAATTGGCAATTATCAACAAGTTTTATTGCCACTCAAAAAATATTTGTACAGTCTTATTGACCAAAAATTAAAAACTACAAAGTTTAAAAACCTTTTCATAGATATTTCTTCAGTTACACAAAACTTGACTAATACGATACATCTTAATTTGATAGACAATATTCTGTTTACCACGTTGGA
>JAYTNF010000365.1:0-17896 GCA_043748455.1 Cytophagales bacterium | reverse complement strand
GTCAATGATAAACAATTACAAGACATAGACACACCAAATGGAAATCTTTGTTTTCTGCAAGTTATTGGATTAACTGCAAAAGAATTAGAAATTTTTGGAACTGATAATTATTTAACTTGGCTGAAAAATTTTACAAAACATAATTATTTGGGAATTACAGACTTAATGAGAGAAGAAATTTTGGTAGTTTGATAATTTTGGCAGTTTTAAACTCGAAGATTAGATAATGATACATAAAATTTACTAGATTTTATGTATCTTTGTCAATGTTTTAAGCATCATAACTCTAATAATTATAATACGATGTCTGCACAACCTAATTATACACAAGAAAGGGTTTTTGATGAAATTTTTGAGGCTTCGATTCCTGAATATTTATTTTACGAGGAAAAATCGGCTGAAAGATACGATTATTTGCAGGGCAGAGTAGTTGCACGTGCAGGTGGTTCTGAAAATCACAACGATATTGAGAGTAATATCATGGCGGAACTGCGTGCAAAATTACAACATAAACCTTGCAAGCCTTTTAATAGCAACACCAAAATTTGGATACCAGAACGAAATTCTTTTTTTTATCCTGACGCAGCAGTTGCTTGTGATGAAATTAGCACACAAAAAACTAATGGCATTTTACATAACCCAACTTTATTAATTGAAGTTTTATCGGATTCTACTGCAAGTTTTGATAAAGGACAAAAGTTTAGCTTTTATCGTACTTTGCCCTCATTAAAAGAATACATTTTGATTTCTCAAGATGCTTATTTTATTGAAACTTTTTTTAAGAAAACTGATACAATTTGGGAATATGAAGTTTTTGAAGGATTAGATAACATCTTGAAAATCAAATCATTAGATATTACAATAGCTTTCGAAGATATTTATAGGTATGTTGGTTTATAAAAATAATTACAATTTCATTCCATGTCCACTTACCTACATATTTTTGAATACGCCTTAGTTTCTCTCACCCGTAGATGGACAAAACATTTGTCTTTGGTGTTTATTTATGCAGTTTTGGTGGGATTTTATGCCTCTGTCATTTTGCTTACAAGTGGTTTGCGACAAGAGGCAAAAATGGTTTTGCAAGACATACCCGAACTATGGATTCAACAAATTGGTGGTGGAAGGTTGCAACCTATCAAAACCGTTTTGATAGATTCACTAAAAAATATTCGTGGGGTAGAAAAAATATATCCAAGAGTTTGGGGCTATTTACCAGAATCTTCAACAGGTGCGGTGCTAACGGTTATGGGAACAGCAAGCACAAACATCTCGAATATTGGTGCAGATATTCCCTTTATTCAGGCATTAAATGAAAAAAATGCAATAAAAGACGATAAAAATCATATAATTTCTAAAAACTTAGAAAATGATGAAGTTATTGTCGGAACAGGAATGTTGGCGTTGCGAAACTTGCAACTTGGTGATTATTTGAGTATTTCTGACATTACAGACAGCATTAGAAATTTTAGAATTGTCGCAACTTTTGATGCTAAAGCAGATTTAATTACAAAAGATTTATTGATTTTCTCAACCCAAACTGCCAAAGAATTATTGAGTTTAAAAGATGATGAAGCAACAGATATTGCACTAAAAATAACAAACAGTGATGAAACAGACAATATTGGCAAAAAAATTGACAACCGTTTTCCTTCATTAAGAGTTGTGAGTAAACAACAACTTCAAGCAACTTATCAAACATTATTTGGCTGGCGAGGTGGTTTGTTATTATATGGTTCGGTTATGGCATTGCTGGCTTTTGTGATGTTGGTTTGGGATAAAGCAACAGGTTTAAGTGCCAATGAACAAAAGGAACTTGGTATTTTAAAAAGTGTGGGCTGGAGTATAAACAATGTTTTGTGGCTAAAAATTTCAGAAGCCTTAATCATCTCATTATCAGCTACTTTGCTGGGTTTGGTGCTGGCATATTTACATATTTTTCTGTTTGATGCAAGTTTTTTAAAGCCATTTTTAGCAGGTTGGTCGGTGTTGTATCCATCTTTTGAGTTGCCTTTATTGGTAGATTTTGGTGATATATTGCTCATTGCAATTTTATCTATTGTGCCTTATTTGACTGCAAGTATCATTCCTGCATGGTTTGCTGCCATTACAGACCCAGCAGAAATTATGAGGTAACTCTGTTTTTTTATCAAATAGGAATATAGAAAAGGTAATAAAATACTTTTCTAATTTTTTATTACCTTACCCAAACCCACACATCACTATTTCGTCCTTTGTCATCACTACACGAAATTTTTATGCGACCTCTTTCAGGTTTGAAAAAAGTCCGACTCGAAGGCACAGCTTCTTTATAAAACTTGTTATTTACATACCAATACAGCTTTTTTACATCATTGGCAGCTTGTGCTTGCAACAATAATTCGACACTTTCGTCATCTGTCAAATATTCTCTATCATTGGCAGGCGAAATAATTTTAGGTTCTTGTCCATCAAAAATCTGTGTACATTCGGGATTATGTGGTGGAATTTTGTTATAAGTTGTTTGGTTTTGGTCAAAATACATCAACATTTCAGGCGGATAATTTGGATATAATTTGTGTTTGTAATGATTTTCGGGCAAACATTTGGTACAAAAACTTAGTTTTTCATTCGCAGAAACATAAACATATTTCAAATGTTCACATTTAACAGCACTCGAAATACTTGGAATATAAGCATCAGAACTTAATTGTTCGCAAAATTCATTCGGAACTTTGCCACTGTGCTGACAAACCAAACGAAAATCCAAATTTGTAGGCATATCAAACCATTGATAACCACCGTTGTAATCTAAATTATTAAATAATTTGAATAGCAATGGCGTTGCAATTGTTGCCCCTGTAAGTTCTGGTCTGCCTTCGCCACTAAAATTGCCAACCCAAACCGCAATCGTATATTTTTTGTTAAAACCAATACTCCACGCATCACGTCTTCCGTATGAAGTGCCTGTTTTCCACGCAATTTTAGGCAAATAAGGGTTATTTTCATAGCTATTTGGCAATTCGGCAGGCCTTTCTACTTTTGTCAAAATTTCGGTAAGCATATAATTTGCAGCAGGCGAAAGTATTTCTTTTGAATTTAGACTTGTCAAGTTTGTTTTTTCGGTATTTAGTGAATGGTAATTTAAGGACTGATATTTCCCTCCATTTGCAAAACTTGCATACAAACCTGCCATTTCTGCCAAACTTACGCCACAACCTCCCAAAGCCAGCGACAAACCTAAATTTTTATTTCTTTTGCTAATCCATTCAAAATCAGCTTGTTGCAATCGCAAAACTAAGGTATCAACCGTTAATAAATTTAGCAATTCCACAGCAGGCAAATTTAACGAAGCAGCTAAGGCTTTTTCGGCTGCGACATAACCGTTAAATTTTCGATTATAATTTTCAGGCATATAACCATTAAAATCTTTTGGCACATCAATCAACATCGACTTTGGCGTTATCAAACCCTTCTCAAAAGCCAAACCATAAACCAACGGTTTCAAAGCAGAACCTGGACTGCGATAGGCACGAACTCCATCAACTTGTCCTGCGTGTGTGGCATCATCAAAATTTTGTGAACCCAAATAAGCCACCACATTTCGAGTATTATTTTCAATGATTAAAATTGCAGTGTTATTAATTCCAAAATGTTGAATACTTCGCATATAAGTACGTGCTATTTCTTCGGTTTTTGCCTGCATATCTGCACGTATATACGTCTGTATAATTGGTTTTGTGGGATATTGTTTGTGCAACCAATGGGCAAAATGAATAGCAGTTTTCGGTGTTTTTTGGCGTTTTGCATTCAAAGGCTCGACCAAAGCATCAGCAATTACGGTTTTTGGAAACACATTTTCAGTTTCAAATATTTTTAGCCAACGGTTTCTTTCTTTCTCAATTCTTTCATTATGCTTGCCAATAGCTAACGAAGTTGGTCGGTTTGGAATAATGCTTAAAGTCGTGATTTGTGCCAAACTTAATTGATTTGGCAACCGACTAAAATACAAAACCGAAGCAGCTTTTACGCCTTCAATATTGCTGCCATAAGGCACTAAATTAAGATATAATTGCAAAATTTCAGCTTTGCTATACCTAAATTCTAATTGCAAAGCCCTAAAAATTTCTATAATTTTGTTGGTATAAGTCCTTTCTTTGGGTGCTAACAAACGTGCAACTTGCATAGTAATTGTTGATGCCCCAGAAGTTTTTTTGCCTTTCACGAGATTATTAAAGGCAGCACGCAGTATTGCAATAGGGTTTATTCCAAAATGATAATAAAAATATTTATCTTCTTTGGCTATAAATGCTTTTTGCAATTCGGGAGTAATTTCGTTTAGTTCGGTTTTCATTCGCCATTTGTCATCAGCACTAAGAAATGCACTTAGCACAATTCCTTTGTCAGAAGTTACGATTTGCGAATAATTATTTTCCTTTGGCAAGGGAAAACTCAGGTGCAAAGCCAAAAAAATAGCAAAAATAATTCCCACACGCAAATAAATTTTCTTTGCAGTTTTGGTGAGGAATAGGTCTAAAATTTGGTGAAAATGTAAAGAGAAATTATACATTTTCAAAGGTAGTAAAAAGGTGGTTTTGTAGCAAAAAAAGAAAAGGAATTTTGGGGAAGTTGAGTTTTTTGTAAATGATTTATGAACAACTTAAAATATTAGTTTCTAATTATTTTGATTTTTAAAACCTTCATAAATCCAAACAAAATTTCTTGCCATAATGTAGTAAATAATGAAAGCAGAAATATAAGCAGCACAAAAGTTTTCCAAAAAATCTGACAATCCTTTAAAATAATACACACCAATAAAGGCAACTAAAAAAGGAAGGATTATCCAACCTGTAATTAAAAGTCTATAATATCCTTGTGGTAATTTTTTGAGTGTTTCTAAAATTTTCATAAAGTGGAATTAAAATCTTTACTTTTTATTGTTTTATTACCCTTTAAACTTTCCTAAACCTCGATGTTTTTCTTTTACCAAAACCATTTTTATTGAGCCTACCTCTAATAATTTCAGGTAAAGTATTTGCTTTTATGGCAAATTCATTAATATTTTCCTTAGTGTATTTATAATACTTTTCGGCAAATTCTTTCCAAAGTATTGGGCTAATTAACGCATCAGATGCAAAATTATTAGCCTCTTGCTCTCTTACATTTTCCGTTTCCTTGTCTTCATAATCAATAATAAAACCATCACTCTCTTGCAAATGTAAAAAAATATGTCCCAATTCGTGAAAAATATCAAAAGCAAATATATCTATGTCTTTATATCGCAAAGTCATAACAATAACAGGATTATTATTATTCCAAAAAGCTACTGCATTTACGGGAACTTTCTCTAATTTTTCTTGAACAATAAACTTGATACCATACTTAGCCAAACATTTTTCTGTGTTTAAAATCACATCATTACCTAAAATAATTTTTTTCATTTCTGATAACAGTAAATCCTTATTATTTATGTCATACATAGCTACTTCTTTTTGACGTGCCAAATGTTCAACATACTTTATCCAAGTAATAAGGTTTATTTTGTTAATTTCTGAGGTTTGTGATTTTCTAAATAATTTTGCTTCAATAGGTTTATCTTGTTGTAAAATTAGTTCTTCAATAGAATTTACCTGAAATAAATTAAATATTTTATCGATATTTATTGCTAAGTTGTTATCAATATATTTAACTTTTTTAAGATAATTAGTATTTACGTATTGCATTATCTTACTCCAAATAGTTTTAGTTTCAACTTGGGATTGCAAATTCTCCCAAAAAACATCACTATTTAGTGTAGTTTCTAAAAGAATGGTATTTTTTTTACTAATATTATCTTTGTTTCTGAATATTTTACTCACTTCTGTATTTGACAAATTAATGGCATTTGCAAAATCTTGTTGAGTAATATCTAATTGTTCCATTCTAAATTTTACAGCTTCTACCAAATTAGGCATATCAATAGCGTAATTTTCCTGCTCATATTGATAGACGAGTAAAGATAATGCTTCTAATTCGTTATCTTCTGGGCTATTTTTGGGTGCATCAAAAATTAATTCTAATCTTTGTAATGCGTGTTGATAGTCTATTTCTGTTTTTAAAGTTTGCATCATGGCTTTTGTCGGTTAGATTTTAGTAACATCAATAGCATCATATTCTGTGTGTGTACCAATGAATCGGATATAAACTATTTCTCGGTCATAGTGAATTTTCACAACTAATCTATAATCATTGCCTTTTATATTAAAAACCACCCGATTATCTGCTACAATACTTGCTTTGGGGTACTTTTTCTTTATATCTGCTGGAGTTTTCCAAGTAGATTTTTCAGCCTCTTGATACCACGCTTTTAATTGCTGTTCTGAGTCATTATGAATTAACCAAAAATCCCTTAATTTTTTAATTGATATGACTCTCACGAAACTTATATTTTATTTTTTACAAAATTAATCAAAAATATCTAAATAAATACAATAGCTTTAAAATAATTTTATTTTGTTTATCTTTGTGGTTATCACAGGCGAAATTCCAGAAGGCAACAAAAAAAGTTTCAAACCTAAACACAACTCATATGAAAGTTGGCATTATGGGCTATTTTACAGAACCAAATTTTAGGTTTGACTTAAACCCAAAAGTAAAGAAAAAACTAATGGAACTGATAGAAAATCATATTCTATTAGCAAATCCTTTGCCTATAAAAGCCAAAAACTTAGAATTTTTTTTAAATACTGACGGAATAAGCCTTGAAAGTAAGTTGCAACAAGTTTCAAAAACCGACAAAGGAAAACAATTAAGTGTCTTATTTTACTTGCCTTATCCCAAAATTGTTGAAAATGGTGTTGCAAATTTGGAGGTTTTTATTGACAATTTTTTTGAGGTTTTGAAACAATTATTGCAGCCCTATCATATTTCCTTAGAAACTATTGAAGCAACTAAACAAATGGCTTTGCACGAAATTTTAGGCAATGAAGATTATATTTTTAAAGCTAATGTAACACAAGAAAAATGGCGAAAAGTTGTGAGAAAATTGCAGGAGGAGATTATCTAATAAATTTGATATAAATTTTTATTTAACTTTGAGATTTTCCATTTGAAAAACATACTTTTCACGGTAGTGTTACAGAATGTATGCTGCATTTTTCGCCAAATATAGGCTTTAATAAATCCATAGTGCATATCATCTTTTTTAGAAAAACATATTGTTTTGCGGCACAATCTCTTAATATGGGTATTTGCACTATCGCAATGAGGGCAAACGACTTTTGTTAGAACTTTAGACATTCTACAAAGTTATGTCTTTGTTGCGTTTTTTCAATAAATTAACCAATTATTACAGCATACATTCTGTAACACTATCAATTATTTTACTCAAATATTTCAGCAACATTTACATTTAGCACCAAATTTTCGTCTGTAAATTGCATTATTTGTGTAAGTTGTATGCTTTACCATATTAATATGTTACAACGTGTATACAAATCACATTTTAACGATAAAATGACACAAAATAAAAATGAAGAATCAGATTTTATGGAATGGTTTTGGGAAAATAAGTTAAAAAATTCTAATTTTATGATTACAAATTGCATATATTATAATTTATTGATTATAATATATTTTCTGTAAATCTTTTGTTATTGTGAGTGTGCTGCCACCAGCAACACAAAGAATCTGGCATATTTCAGATTCTTCGCTTTGCTAATGAAATGCCTGCTTAAAATGACAAAATTATTCTTGTGGAGTTTCAGAATCTGTACTGCCACTTTCCTCTTCCTCATTTGTATCACCGCCACCTTTCAGTTTTTTTACCTCCAATATTGCAGCATTACGATACATACCTGTAACTTTTTTGTTAAAAAAATAACTCATAGCTGTTTTTACATCTTTTTGTTGCTTATACATTAAGCCCATCATGAAGTTACATTTTGCTTGAAAATCTGGCGAAAGCGTGGGAATTCGAGAAAAACGGTCTAAACTTGAAATAGCATCATTTGTATTGCCCGATTTAAAAGTTGAAACAGATTTTAAAAACATGACCTTAAAATTACGTTGGTTAAGTTTCAGACATTCATCTGCTGAAAGCATCGCACCATCATATTGCAAAGATGTAAATTGCATATTACAAAGTTTACAATACTCATCTGATTTCTTTTTAGGATTTTTTTCTACTTTTACAGAATCCTCAAGTTTTCTGATGGCAGTTGACATGTCTATTTTATAGCTGCTAATTTCTTTTTGCAAATCAACTGCAGGTTTATATTTTACATCTATTTTGAAAGCCTGAGCAAGAAACTTCTCTGCTTCATCATACTCATAAACTTCTGAATATGCTTTTGCAATATCTGTATGATAACTTGGCATCATTTTCTGAACTTTTGAACGAAAAGAGCCAAAATTAGCCTTTTCAAGTACGGGGTTTGCTTTATCATATTGCCCCATGCTATAATATGCCAACCCAATTTCATAATAAAAAGGTGCTTGGTCTGCTGCAGGTCTACCTTTTACTAACTTTAAGGCTTCTTCCATATAAAAAATCACAGAATCATACCTTTTTAAAATATTATTATTGCGGGCTTCCAATTTTAATAAATCAAAATTGTTTGGATAAAGAGTTTTTGCTAACGTAACATATTTGCCTACATCTTCATATTTTTTTGCTTTGTTTAAAATTTTGATTATCTCAATTTTATAAGAAAACCTCTTTTTGTCTTCTTCTTCATACTTAATACAACTTTCATAATTTTCTATGGCTTTATCATAAACTTTTTTCTTGTTATAAATTTTAGCCATGTCTTCATGAGATTTTGTATGGTCATTTTTTATGGCTACCGTTTTTTCCAAACAAGTAATACCTGATGTGGTGTCTCCTTTTAAGATAAAACAATTACCTTTACCATAATGATACGCATAATTATTAGGTTCTGATTTTAATGCCTTATCATATTCAAGTAAAGCATCAGTATATTTGCCAATTTTTTTAAGATTTTCGGCTTTTACATAAGCATCTACACCAATGCCTTTACTTGGGTCTTGTGCCAAAGAATTAAAGCCTGCAAAATAAATAGCAAGTAATAATAACGAAAAATAAACTTGTTTACTAAACATATTTGTAGTGTTTTATATTAGTTTTAGGGTAATTTTAAGGTAATTTTGTAGTAGTTTGAAATTATTTGCTAATTTTGTAAAAAAACTTTAAAAGAACATCTTTTCTACAAAAAAAGCTATTTTTTATGAAAAATATATCTGACGAAATAGAAAAAAAATATTATAGTATTGGAGAAGTTGCACAATTACTTGATGTTGCACCATCTTTAATTCGTTTTTGGGAATCACAATTTGACAATTTAAAACCTCGGAAAAGCAAAAAAGGTGTTAGACAATATACGAAAGAAGACATTATAAAGTTGGAAAGTATTTATTTTTTAGTAAAAAAACGTGGTTTCACTTTACAAGGGGCAAAAGAAATGCTCATTAAAAAAGGTGAATCAGCCAACGATATGGTACAAACTATTAAAAATTTGGTAGAAGTCAGGGATTTTTTTGCAAAATTGAAAGAGAAAATAAAATTATAACTAGTTTATAAATATTTTTATTATTTTTGAAAAACTCTTTAACAAAACCAATAGTTCTACAACAGATTTAACTACTTATAACAGATGAGTACAGGAAAAACAATGAATTTGACGCTAAAAGTATGGCGACAAAAAAACACAAATAGTGAAGGCAAAATGGTAGATTACAAAGTAGCTAATGTTTCGCCTGATATGTCTTTTTTAGAAATGTTTGACGTTTTGAACGAAGAACTTTTAACAAAAGGCGATGAACCCATTGCCTTTGACCATGATTGCCGAGAAGGAATTTGTGGTATGTGTAGCATGTTTATCAATGGAAAACCGCACGGGCCTTGGGCAGGAACTACCACTTGTCAGCTACACATGAGAGCATTTAAAGACGGTGATACTATTTTTGTAGAACCATGGCGTGCAAAACCTTTCACTGTTTTGCGGGATTTGGTGGTTGATAGAAGTGCATTTGACCGCATCATTCAAGCAGGTGGCTATGTTTCTGTCAATACAGGTGTTACGGTTGATGCCAACGAAATTCCAATTCCAAAACATATTGCAGATGAAGCCTTTAACTCAGCAACTTGTATTGGGTGTGGTGCTTGTGTGGCTACTTGTAAAAATGCTTCTGCCATGTTATTTGTATCAGCAAAAGTTACGCAACTTTCTTTGTTACCACAAGGACAAGCGGAAAGACAAAAACGTGCAGAAAAAATGGTTGCACAAATGGATTTAGAAGGTTTTGGGGCTTGTACAAACACAGGTTCCTGTTCGGCTGTTTGTCCAAAAGAAATATCTTTGTTCAATATTGCTAAAATGAATCGTGAATACTTATCTGCAAAATTTACTGCCGAAGAAGAAAAGAAATACTCAGCAGGAGTTTAATTTTATTAGTTTTGTTTAAAATCATTGTAAATTAGATAACTTATTTATAATGATTTTAAACAACCTAATTTTATTTTGCTATTTTAGGGTATTGTAAATCCAGCTCATTCAGTTTTTCTAAAATTCTGGTAGCAACAAGGTAATCTTTGTACCATTTTTGGTCAGATGGAATAATATGCCAAATAGGGCTATTGCAATTTTTGAATATTTTTTCATAACAGTCCAAATAGTTGTTAAATTTACTTGCAACTCTGAAATCACTATCATCATGTTTCCAAAATTTTTCGGGATTTGTTGTTCTTTCGAGCAACCTTTCATTTTGCTCCTCTCTGGAAATGTGCAAATAAAATTTAAGAATATGTGTGTTGTTTTCTTGTAATAACTCCTCAAAACTATTCAGCATTTTATATCTTCTTGTAATTATTGCATTATTGACCAAATTTTCTACTTCTGGCACTAAAATATCTTCATAATGAGACCTGTTAAAGACTTGTATCATGCCACGTGCAGGTGTGTGTTTGTGCACACGCCATAGAAAATCATGGGCTTTTTCTTCCTCTGTTGGTGCTTTAAAGGCTTTAACTTGACAACCTAAAGGATTTACTCCACTAAAAACTGAACTAATTGCACTATCTTTGCCCGAACCGTCTAAACCTTGTATTACAATCAACAAACTGTATTTTGCCTGTGCATATAAAATTCGTTGCCTTTCACTAATTTTTTCAAGAATTGGCATTATTGCTTCTTTGATTTGTAATTTATCTAAATTTTTTGGTGCTTTTGTCGAAATATTTATGAGTTTCATATTTTTATATAAGTAATGTAAATTATGAAGTAGTGCAGAACTCCAACTACGCACAATTTTGTTCATAAAACTATTTATTTCATACTAAAATATTTTTTTATATGAAATAGCGGCTTTGTTGCAATGTATATTTACTTATGCGTTGCATTTTTGTTACTTTTTAAAAAATTTGGCACTTTTAGGTATTACAATAATTGTAAATTTATTTAAAATCTTACATTTAATATTTACTTCTGTTCTTTGGCTATCTTCTATTCTGCTACTTACTTTATCCCAAAAACTCCCTAAAAAAGAACTTATCGTGAGCATCATCACCTGCTAAAGATAATAAATAGATTTGGTGGTCTTTAAGCATTTCTTTAGCTGCATTTGCATCATCTATACTATTGTTTGTCAATAAATTAGCTACTATTTTTTGCGTAGTTGCATCTATGCAAAGATGTAATTTTAGCCATGTTCTATGCTTGGAAGCCCAGTGTTTTCTTACTTTCCACTGTTAGGGCAGCCACCCTCACCCTCTCCATAGACTTTCAAACCCGTAGAATCTACTAATATATGAATATTCTTTTTATGTGTTAAGCCTTGCAAACACGACAAAGACAACTGTTTTGCTCTGCATAAAAGTGTAGAAAATCAGGAACACAATAATTTTCTAAACCTTGTAAAACTAATAAATCAGCTATAAACCCTGTAGTTTGGCGTAGAGGTAAATGATAAATATTTTTGATAATTAAGCAAAACTCTATAATACTATCAGGATAGATTTATTTACCAACAGATATTTTTATTACATCTATCGCAGTGGATAACCGTGTCTTTCCAAATAGATAACAATTTTGCACTAATCCAAATATTTACTTTGCCTCTTTTTTTCAAAGAATTATTGTAATCTTTCCAATCTGTAATTTTATAACTACATTTGTTAGGGCTTTTAAAGGCGGGGCTGTCCTCACTGTTTTTCATGTAACCATTTATTACGCAAAAAGACCTTTTAAACAAAATTTAGCGGTGCAACAACTCCTGTAATATTTATGTTCTTACTATTTCATTAGATTTACTTTTACATTCTTCCAAAGCCAATTTTCTGCCCATTCTCCACGCTGTTTCTTGTTCTGAAATCTTAAAAATATAAGTTTCACTGGTTGTTATTTCGTCTAAAATTTCTTGTTGGGTTTGGGTTATTAGCTTTTCATCAATTTTGTAATGTGTTAAAACTTGTTTTAGGCAAGCAAAAAACTCGTTGGTGAAAACCACTAAATCCATTTCTACGGACATATTTTCATTAATTTGCTTTACAATTTTTGGGTAAGACAACCAAAAATAAAATGTCAAAAATTTACCTTTGTCTGTTTTCGATATTTTTTGTATATAACTTTCTGCACTTTTGCCATCTGTGCAAATATAAATTTCTAATTCTTCTGATTTCACTTTTGGCAACAAAAATTTCTGCAATAGATTTTGTTCTATTTTATCACCCAATAAATTAAGATAAGCTATTTCGAGGTCAAAATTAAAATTAGGTACGGTATAATTTCCTGTTATGCTAATTTCCATAAGATTTGCTTATTGTATAATTAAATTTAATGTTATTCTATCCAAATCAGCCTTACCAATTTTATAGGTTTTTCTATTGACAGTAATCTCATAAATGGCGTAATTTCCTTTGGCTTTGTTATGGTTTTTGTACATTTTAAACTTTATTGAAGTATTAACAAAATTAGTGATAAAAGCTATAATTTAAAAGTAATTTTAGCTAAAATTTCTTGTTGGTTCAAAACTTTCCAAAAGGTAAAACCTCCTGCCAAAATAACCTATTTTTCTTTCTTTTCTGTCATTTTATTGCTAAGTTGCAATTTGTATAAAAATTGTAATTATGTAATCTGTAAAATTCCAATAAAATGAGTAAGTGTAAATGTTGCTGAAATATTTGAGTAAAATAATTTACAAAAGATAATTACGAATAAAGAAGAATAATTACTTAATTTTGTAATTCACAATTACTAATTTATAATTTTATGGCTTTTAGTGATTTTAAAAATATTTTTGATGTATCAGAACAATACGATATTTCTTTGGATAAAGAGGAATTATTTGCAGACGTAATTAGTATGCCATTGCCAAGTTGGTTTATAGAAGAACTTAATTATTCTTTATTAACAAAAAAACCAAGCCCTAGCGAAATTTCTATTTCTGAAAATTTTATTTCTCCGATTATTCGTCACATTGCACGAAAGCACCAACATATAAATATTTGGAGTAGAGAATTTAATCTAAAAGTTGATGATAAACTATGTGGTACTCCTGATTATTTATTTTCTTACACAGAAAAACAAAGTAGTCCAAGCAGAAATATGCCTTTAATCTGTGTTTCAGAGGCAAAAGTTGATAATTTTACTATGGCTTGGGGACAAACCTTAGCCGAAATGGTAGCTTGCCAAAAACTCTATCCTGATATGGTTATTTATGGGTTTGCAAGTAATGGCACTTCTTGGGAATTTGCAAAATTAGAGAATAACATATTTATACAAGATACAAATACTTATAGTATTGCTAACCAAACCGAAAAAATTGCAGGTTTACTAAATTATATTTTTACAGAAGCCGTAGGAGAAGCCGAAAAACATTTAAGGTCGGTGGGGAAATTGTAGGTTTTATTGACTAACTTTACAAAAAGATTTTACAAAACAAAATATTAAAACTATGGCTTTTAGTGATTTTAAAAGTATTGGAGATGTGGCTCGTGATTATCAAACGGTTTTAAAAAAACGTGATACCTTTATAGACATACCAAATATGTTTTTACCAGAATGGTTTATGAAAGATTTGCGTTATTGTCTAAAACTAAAAAAACCTAATCCAAGTGAAATTTCTATATCAGAAAGTTTAATTTCGCCAATAATACGTTATGTTGCACAACAGCACGAAAATATTAATGTTTGGAGTAGAGAATTTGACCTAAGATATGATGAAAAATTATATGGTACGCCAGATTATATATTTTCTTATACAGAAAATCAAGACACACTTTCATATACAATGCCTTTAATCTGTGTTTCAGAGGCAAAAGTTGATAATTTTACAATGGCTTGGGGACAAACCTTAGCCGAAATGGTGGCTTGCCAAAAACTTTGTCCTGATATGGTTATTTATGGTTTTGCAAGCAATGGGGATTCTTGGCAATTTGCAAAATTAGATAATAACATATTCACACAAGACACAAATACCTATAATATTGCTAACCAAACCGAAAAAATAGCAGGCTTATTAAATTATATTTTTACAGAAGCAGTAGGAGAAGCCGAAAAACATTTAAGGTCGGTGGGGAAATTGGTTTAGGGAGTTAGTAAATTGGGGAATTAGTAAGTTATTTACTAATAAAATATCATAAAACTATGAAAATGATAGCTATTTGTATTTGTTTATTGCTAACAATGCAAAGTAAAAACTGTTTTGCACAAAGTTGTGGTGATTCTGGGATAATTGAGGCAGAAATACTAAAAAGCCAAGGCAAATATTTAGAAGCTATTACAGCATATAACAAAGTCATAAAATTAGAACCCAAAAATGCCGAATGTTATTATCGCAGAGGTAAAACATATATTTTAATGACTAATTATGCCTTAGCTACTGAAGATTTTGATAAAACTATTGCATTAAGACCAAAATATTGGAAATCTTATGCTGAAATAGCTTTTATTTATGCTTTGCTCAAAGATGAAACAAATGCTACAAAACAGTATGATAAAATGTGCAAAGCAAGTGAATGTTCTGAAAAAGAAAAAGCTGCTGTAAAAGCCCAAATTTTAGCAACTTTGCAGAATAGGGAATTTGAAAAACTAACAAGTCAATATACAGAATACTTTTTGCTATTTTTGAAATCTTTTTGAAAGTAATATTTCTTTTCACCACCTGCCAAAATAACCTATTTTCCTTTCTTTTCTGTCATTTTGTCGCTAAATTACAATTTGTATAAAAATTGTAATTACATAGCGTATAAAATTGTGCTAAAATGAGTCCATCTTTTAATCATTCGTATATCACAAGTAGTTTATCGGGCATATTGCGAGCCTACAAAGATTACACAACACTTATCGAAATTTCTATTGAAATTCAGAACAAGGAATTTGTGCCAGATATAGCTTTGTATAGCAAACGCAAAATGAAAAGAAGCGAAGATATTATCAGAATGACTGAAATGCCTTTATTGGCTGTTGAAATTTTGTCGCCAAAACAGAGTTCACAAGATGTATTGGAAAAAATTAAAGTGTATTTTGAAAATAATATAAAATCTTGTTGGTTTGTTGTCCCAGCCACTCGAACTATTACAGTTTATAAATCTTTTGAGGATTTTGTAACTTATACAGAAACAATGCAATTTACAGACGAAAATTTGGGGCTAAATGTAAATGTTGCTGAAATATTCGAGTAAAATAATTGAGTTGTGTGCTATCATATTGCATAATAGCTTGATTTTCAACAGGTTTTCATTTTGTTTTTTGGAGATTTTTAAGGAAATTTAACAGAGGGGAAAATTGTAAAATAAGCAAAACCTTTAATATTAGTTTTCGTAAGAACAAAAGGCAATATTGCAAAACACCAAAATAATGAAATTATGACATACGAGGAAATCAAAAAACAAGCAATAGAGCAAATAGAATTTATTGCAAGAACAAGTGAGTTTTTCAAAATTGGCAAAACATCAGAAACAGTAGAAGATAGAGTAAAAGATGATGCTGAATATGAGAAATATACTGCTTATCGAGATATTTTTACTCATAATGATAGTAAACTAATCGACCAATTAGAAATAGATTTAATAAGTCATTTCAAAAAACTTTTTCTAAATTGTGACAATAAAAACGACGGTGGAGGTTTTAAGCTTACAAATAAAGTTTATGTTGTTTATAAACGTAAATTTAAGTCAATAGAACAAACTAAAAGTGGTATTTTTAAATACAAACGTGCAACACCACTTTTATTAAAAAAATAGTTCCTTTGTTACCATAAAGTTAGATATAGACTTTTTAATATATTTAATTTTATGGTAATTTTTTATACCTATCAAATCTTTAAAACTTGATAGGCAACTTCAATTTATTCTTAGGAGAATTAATATAAGTAAACCTATAATATTCTGTTGGAGCTATATCTTCAAAAAGTAATCTACCAATAACCACATATTGAGGCACTGAAACAGCCTTAGCAAAATCAGCAATTTCATTTAAAGAAAACCCATTATTTGGATTTTTTGCAATAAATTTATCCCACATTGTTTTATTGATTAACGCATTTTTTGCATAATCATTTGCCTCTTGTTCTTTCTTATCAACAGAATTTATATCTATATCATCAACAAAAGATTTAGAGTTATCTTTTTTAAGGTGTTTAAATAAATGCCCTAATTCGTGAAATAAATTAAAAACAATCGTATCATAACGAGTTCTGTTATTTTTATTAGCTAACACAATAACAGGGTTATTATTTTGCCAAAAAATAGTCCCATCAACATTTGCAGTTTTTGGTACAGGAATATGTAAAAACTTTATTCCAAAATTATTTAATACAGTTTTTAAAGTAGGAATTAAACTATCGGGCAAGTTGCCTTTTAATTCATTTTCACACAATGTCATTTTCAAACTTGTGATAAGATTTTTTTCTTCTTCAAATGAAAAGTTAGCAATTTGTTCTTCTTCGGCTAATGAACCTGCAATTTTTAACCAACAATGTAAATGAAACGGATTTGTAGCTTTATGATTTTTGTAATATTTATTAGCTAATGATGTTGCTTTAATTTTATCAACATCATTATAAAAATAAACCATATCTTTTATGTATTTTTTATTACCTGTAAAACTTTCAAAGTTTTTTGAGATAAAAGAAAAAGGAACACAATCATTAACTTTTTCTAACCAATTAACATATTCTTTGCTATATTTTAATCTAAAATATTCAACTTCTGTTGTGATAACTTTATCCATTATATCAAAACCTACATTTTCTATAATCCATTTTTGAATAAGAGTTTCCGCAACTTTTTGTGTTTCTTTTGAAAGTTGTATCACAATTACCAATTCTGTAATATCCTCACCATAATATTCTGTTTTATTTACCCAACCTGTAATTTTATAAATATCATTAGAAATGGGTTCTTGTATAATTCTTATACTTTTTTTGAGAGATGAAAAATAGGCAGTAGCGATGGGATTACCATCATATATTTTTTTACCATTGCCAAAACAATTATTCATCGAAAATAAATGAGGAATTAATTGTTTTTTATTGGCTATTTTTTTTACAATATTCTCCCAATAAGTTTCTACTTTTGAGTAAACCTTATTATCTTCTAAGAAATTATCAAATAATATTTTCATTTTTTATCATCTTTAAATGCCAATCCTGAATGAATTTCTAAATCAACTCTTTCATTTTTACTATCTTTTACTTTCCAACTATGTCCCAAAGAAGGTGCTGAAATACCTGTTTCACTATGTTCTTCCACAAATTTTTCTAACTTTTGAAATTCCTTTTGCCTAATTTTTAATTCTGTCTTAGTTAATTTGTTTTTCAATTTTTCTATTAATTTTTTACCATCTGCAAGTGTAAGAAAAGTATCTTGTAACCAACTTTCTGATTTTTCTACTCCACCACCTTGTGCCTGAATACGTCC
>JAYTNF010000364.1:0-17600 GCA_043748455.1 Cytophagales bacterium | reverse complement strand
CCTCGTCTTTCTTTGACAACAGAAACTTTGCAAGCTACCGAAAAACAATATAACCGTTTGAATAAAAATGTAGTTCTTGCTACAAATATTGTGGACAGAATGAACGAAGTAAAAGAAACTATTGACTTGATTAGCAAGCAATTAGATGCAACAAATGAAGTTCATAAAAAAATAATTGACAAAGGAAAAGTTATCAAAGACAGTGTAAAAACAGTTTTGGAATTGATAAATCCCAAAGAAGGTGTGCAAGGAATTTTCAGAAGTGCAGACATTGTGAGTGCAAAACTTGACCAAATTAATTACTTTTTATTCACTGCATTTTTTGATAAACCAACAGCTTCACACGAAATTTTGCTAAGTCAAGTTGAAAAAGACATTAAAAAAGTGGCTGAAAGAGCTAATAATTTGGTGGAAAAGCAATTAGCAGAATTTAGAAAAGATGCCGAAGGTGCAAAAGTTTCCTTGTTTAAAGAATATCAAGGTTTTAAAATGGATTAATATTTTAATAACTAACAGTTCTTAAAGAACTGTTAGTTATTAAAATATTAATCCATCAAAACAGTTTCTAAAATCACCCTAAATTTTCGCAAAATGGCAATGATTTGTAACAAATCTTCTTTATCTGTACTATCATAAGCCTTAGAAACACAATAACTTTTGCCCTCCATAACTACAAAATACCAAAATCTGCCAATAACGTACAAACCATACATAGGTTTTCCATTTTTATTTTTTTCTTGGGCAATTAGAAAAGCCTCTATTAATTGTGCATTTGGGTCACCATTTGGGTCTTTATCCTTTTTATACTCTTGAAAATGGAAATAAGGCACTTTTACCATATCTAAAACACCTTTGGCAATCATAAAATCAGATTTTACTTTCAAATAATGCCCTTCTACGGTTGCTTCTACTGTTTTTTCAAAAAAGGTACGTATTGTATCGTGGCTATTCAAATGACTAAGTTGAATAACAAGAGCAATAAAATTCATTTTTAAGTCTTCTTCATTCCAAACTTCTATCCATTGAATAGCTTCTCTATTAATATGATTAAAAATGACTGTTTCTACTTCGTTTAAGGTTGTAGTAGCATCAAGCCATTCTATTAAAAGTGGGGCAGTTAGCTTTGTTTTTATTAAGCCAAAAGTATCTACCAATTCTGCTTCCGACCAAATACGAGTTTTGTTGTTCTTTGCCATAATTTTTTCGTTTATTAGAACAAATATAATTATTTTATTTTGATAACTAACAGTTCTCAAAGAACTGTTAGTTATCAAAATATTAATCCATCAAAACAGTTTCTAAAATAACCCTAAATTTTCGCAAAATTGCAATAATTTCTAATAAATCTTCCTTATCTGTACTATCATAGCCCTTAGAAACACAATAATTTTTGCCCTCCATAACCACAAAATACCAATATCTGCCAATAACATACAAACCATACATAGGTTTTCCGTTTTTATTTTTTTCTTGGGCAATCAGAAAAGCCTCAATTAACTGTGCAGTTGGGTCGCCGTTTGGGTCTTTGTCTTTCTTGTATTCTTGAAAGTGAAAATAAGGAATTTTTACCATATCTAAAATACCTTTGGCAATCATAAAATCAGATTTTACTTTCAAATAATGCCCTTCTACGGTTGCTTCTACTGTTTTTTCAAAATAAGTGCGAAATTTCTCATTCGTTTTGAGATTAGCCAAATCTAACACAAAGGCAATAAAATTCATTTTTAGGTCTTCTTCATTCCAAGCACTTATATTAATGATGACTTCATTAAGAATTTTATTAAAAGTAAATTGTTCTATTTCATTTAATTCGATAGAAACAGTGTTAAGCCATTCTTGCAAAAGTCTTGGCTTTATACCAATTATTTTTGTCAAACCAAAACTATCTATAAGTTCTGCCTCTGACCAAGTGTGAGTTTTATTTTTCTTTGCCATAATTATTTCGTTTATTGCAACAAATATAATTATTTTTTCATTCCCAAGCAACCTTTTTGCAACTCACTTACCCTTTATAATAGTTAGTAAGATAGTAAGTTTTTAGTTAGTAAGTTGTGTTTAGTTAGTAAGGTAGTAAATTTTTAGTTAGTAAACTAACAAGTAATCCTACTAAATTTATCAACTTACTAATTTTTATCTTACTAATTTACTAACTAAATAAATCTTACTAACTATTAACTTACTAATTTACTAACTATATGAAATTTCTTTGGATTTTTACAACTGCAATAGCTACTTTCTTTGCATATCACACTTATACTCATACACGTATTAGATATAAGGATTTGGAAAGTGTGATGCAGCAGAATTTGGCGGTGGAAAAGGGAATTAAAAACACCAATAGAGAAACTAAAAAAATATACAATCACGGTATATATTTAACTGAAAAAATGGGCAATACTCCAAAAGATAATGAAAATTTACGCAAAGCTAAGACTATAAAAAATCATACAGATAGTTTATTAATAATTGTTGATAGCTTAATTTTTATAGCAAAAAATGTAGAACTAAATGACAATGTGAGTTTAAAGGCTGAAAATATAACTTTGCTAAATGAATATGTTATAAATTACCCAGAATTTATATCAAAACAAGATACTGCATTATTAGATATGAAAGGAGAAATAACTTCCACTTTTAAGAATGAAACCTATCATTTGCCATTTATGCAACAAAATAATTTACATTTTCAATATGTATGTAATAGAATAGGTTATAAGTCTGTTGATAGAATGGTAGCAAAAATTGGAGGATTTATTCTTCATTGTGGGCGTATTTTCTGTATGGCATCTGCAAAAAGCCAAATCGTAAAAATTGGAGGACAATATGAGGCTAATATGATTTTTACAACAAGCGGGGCACCAATAAGCACAGAAATGCAAATTTCCGAAGGCAAAATAGATGTTCGAGGCGATGTCGGTGAAATAGAAATCAAAAACGTAAAAGCCCAAAACTACAACAGCGAAGGCAAAGCCACGAAAACTTTAACAGGAAAAATTACCATTAAAAAAGCAGATGGAAGTGATACAACTTTCACGTTATCAACAAATTATACGGTGAAAAAGAAATAAAAATGTAGCATAGGGTTTATTAGGTAAACCTAATATGCACTTTTCATCAATCAAAAGCAAAATAATAGAATTTTATAAACTCTATACAAAAATATTTTTGCTTTTCAATTTAATAATTTATTCGCCGAAAGGCGAATAAATTATTAAAATTTTTCATCAAAATATTTTTGGGGAACATTAAGCATACCAAAACATTCTCCGTTTTCTTTGTTAAGGTTTTTGTGGTGAATCTTATGTGCTTTTCTTAAAGCTAGTAAATATTTGTTTTTTGTGTTTTTAAACCATTTAAACCGTTGATGAATGAGGACATCGTGGATTAAAAAATAGGCTATCCCATAAAACAAAATTCCTAAACCAATAAAGAACATATAATTTAAACCCTCATGAATACCATTAAAAATTAATGCACTGCTCGGAATAGAGAATAGAAAAAAGAAAGCATCATTTTTCTCAAAAATATTTGCATATTTTGGTTGGTGGTGGTCTTCGTGCAAATACCACAAAAAACCATGCATTACATATTTGTGTGTGAGCCAAGTAATGCCTTCCATAAGCAAAAAAACACCTAATGTGATAAATGCGTAACCTATATAAATCATAATTATATTAAATTTAATCTGTAACGAATAAAAGACTTTCCTAAAATGACTACTTTCAGAAAGTTAGAAACACGAATACGCTGACTTGTCATTTCATTTACTTCGGCACTATTTATTTTATTAAGTAAACTGCTATAATAACGATAAGCCATGTAAACCCCAAATTTAGCATCATGAGGTAGTCTTAAAATACCTTCGTATGCTTCTGCAAAATCATTTTCAATATCTTTTACTAATAAACTTTTTGTGTCTGAATTTAATGTTGCCAAGTTTGCTGTTGGAAAATAGATGCGACCCAGTCTTTCTGTATCATCTTTTAAATCTCTCAAAAAATTAACTTTCTGAAATGCCGAGCCTAATTTCATTGCACTATCTTTTAAAGAATTATATTCATTTTCATTACCATTTACAAAAACTTTTAAACACATTAAACCAACTACATCAGCCGAGCCATAAATATATTCATTAATTTCTGCTTCTGTTGTGTATTCATTTTTATACAAGTCCATTCTCATGCTTTTCAGAAAAGATGGTACTAAATCTTGAATTTGGTATAGATGCACCACTTCCTGAAAAGCATTTAAAATTGGGTTTAAACTTATTTTTCGTTCTAATGATTTGTAATATTCCTCCTCAAATTCATGTAAAAGTTCTCCTTGATTATAGTCGTGAAATGAATCTACAATTTCATCAGCACTGCGTACAAATCCATAAATTGCATAAATTGCAGGACGAATTTCTGGTGCTAACATCTTGATTGCCAACGAAAAAGAGGTACTGTACATGGTTGTCAGTGTTTTGCTACAAGCAACAGATGCCATGTCAAATAAGTGTTTCATAAACTAATTTGCGATAAAATCGGATAAAATCATAGTACTTACTATTTTTCCTGAAATTAAAGAAGGAGGTACACCTGGTCCAGGAACTGTTAATTGCCCTGTAAAATAAAGGTTTTTAACTTTCTTGCTTTTAATTTTAGGTCTAAGAAAATGTGTTTGTAATAAAGTATTTGCCAAACCATAAGCATTTCCTTTATAAGAATTATATTGTTCTTTAAAGTCATTGACACAAAATGACTCATGAAATAAAATGCTATCTCGGACTGTTTTATTTGTCAATTTTTCTACTCTGTCGAGTAAAATATTAAAATATTGCTCACGAATTTGTGGTGTATCTTCTAAATCTGGTGCTAAGGGAATTAGGAAAATTCCTGCTTCTTTGCCCTTTGGTGCCACAGAGTCATCTGTCATGCTTGGAAAACTTGCATAAAACAAAGGATTATTTGGATACGTTTTTGTGTCATAAATAGACTCTGCATGAGTATCAAAATCGGTATCAAAAAACATGGTATGGTGTGCCAAATTTTCTAATTTTTTATCAAACCCCACATAAAATAACATGGCAGAAGGGGCAAAAACTTTCCCATTCCAATAATTTTCTGAATATTGCCTAAATTCAGCTGGCAATAATGTTTCTGTATGGTGATAATCTGCACCACTCAATAAAATATCGCAAGTAAAATTACCTTTTGGAGTACTTACAGAGCTAACATTTTTATTGTCCATGTTAATACTTGTAATTGGGCAATCTGCAACAAATTCTACTCCGAGTTCTTTGGCTAAATCAATCATACCCTGTGTAACACGAAACATGCCACCTTTTGGGTGCCAAGTACCAAGTTTGAAATCGGCATAATTCATAAAATTATAAAAACTTGGTGTATTATCAGGCTTTGCACCAAGAAATAAAACGGGAAATTCCAAAACCTTAATAAGTTTAGGGTTTTTCATTTTTTTTCTGACTTCTTTGCGTATTGTACTAATAAAATGATGGATTTTTGTTACTGTTTTTGCTGTAACTAACTCCAAAGGACTTATTCCAGGTTTATAAACCAAATCTTTAATAGCAATATTATAATTAATTTCGGCATCATCAATAAAACCTTGTAATTGTGCTGCACTTCCTTGTTCTATGCTTTCAAAAGTTTTCTTAATTTCTTCCAAATTATCAGCAATTATCAGAGAATCTTCCACGCCAAAATAAACTTGATACGCAGGATTTAGCCTGTCTAAATGGTAATAATCAGATGGTTTTTTGTTAAAATCTGCAAAAAAACTTTCAAAAACATCAGGCATCCAATAAAAAGTGGGACCTATGTCAAAAGTAAAACCCTGCTTTGTAAATTGTCTTGCTCTGCCGCCAAGTTCTATATTTTTTTCCAAAACCAGCACTTTGTAACCAGCTTGTGCCAAATAACAACTTGCAGCCAAAGAAGAATAACCCGAACCGATAACAATAATTTTCTTTTTTATAGTTTCCATTATATGATTAAACGTAAAGTTCCTGATTTGAAAACTATAAGAATTGAAAAATGTTTATAATACTTTCAAAAGAAGTATTTTAAATAATCTAATCTTTTCAATCTTATATAAAACTATAATGAGAATTGCAAATTTAACTAATTTTTGATAATTTTGATAATTCAGTCTATAATATTTATGGACTACGAAAACCTATGACACACAATATTATGAAACATTTATTATTTTTTTGCATATTTTGCTTTTTTGTAACTTTCAGAGGTCATACACAGGCTGATAATGATACAATTAACCACTTTTTGGAAAAATATTCAGCCTACAAAACTCTACAAATTGATAGACATGATTTATTAGCCGTGTCAGCATTATATTATCAAATTGATGACAAAGATACTGCATGGGCAGATATTATTATCAAAGTCAGAGAAAAAAGAATTGTAGATTTGAGTGTTACGGGGCTAAATAAAACAAATTTGCCCGAATCTTTATGTCGGCTTGATGCTTTGGAAGGTTTGATTATTAAAGGTTGTTATTTTTGTCAGTTACCAAGTTTAGCACCTTTCCCAGCACTGAAATACTTAGGAGTTTGGACAAGTCGTTTGCAAGATACAATTCTTGTTGATATATCTTATAAAAATTTAGAAGGTTTGGGCTTGCACCAATTTCATGCGAAATCTATCAAATTTGCTGAAAATCTTAACATAAAAACACTTTATGTTGTTGATGGAAATATTATGAAATTAGATAAATCTTTTAAAAACTTGAAAAATTTAGAAGAAATACATTTGGGAGGCAATAAATTGGAAACTTTTGATTTGTCAATGTTGCCGAAACTCAAAAAAGTAAATTGTTATCGCAATATTATTCCTACAATTCATCGCAAATTATTAAAGTCTAAACACGCAAATATCATGATTAATTTTGACGAGTATTAGAGATTGTTAAGATTTATTACATGTTTTATTGTGATTTAATTAGTTGGTTTTCAGCACATTAAAAGTATAGGTTAAAGCACAGCTACAAACTTTAACAATGTCTAATAAAAGATACACATTTTTATTAGACATTGTTTGACAGCCAAAACTAACTCACATTCAACTTGCTTTTCCGATAACCATAACTAAAATAGATAATCAAGCCTAAGACTAACCAACCTGAAAAACCTACCCAATTTGAATAACCTAATTCGGTCATTAAATAGAAATTACTTAATAAACCTAATATTGGAATTAAAGAAAGTTGTTTTTGTACGGAATAATAAGTAATAGTTAATCCAACTATCCAAAAACAAATTAGAGGTATTCTCTCTTTAAAGGTATCCCAATTTTGATAACTAAAAAATTTAGCAAATATTTCAGAGTCATAAGCATAAATACCAAAAATTGTAGAAATTAATAACACAGGCATCACAAAACGAGAATTAATATATGGCACTTTGAAACGGTTTGTTTCTCGGTTTTTATCAGTCATTGCCTTTAAAGTTGGCGATTGTTGCATGATAAGTACGCCACCGCAAACAACCACAAAAGCAAATAAAGTTCCAATACTTGTCAAATCTGTAACAAAACTCAGATTCATAAATAAGGCTGGCACACCAACCACAAAACCTGTTACAATGGTTGCAAATGAAGGTGTTTTATATTTTGGGTGAATTTGTGAGAATTTTTTTGGCAATAAACCATCTCGGCTCATGGTCATCCAGATTCTTGGTTGCCCTAATTGAAAGACTAATAACACACTTGACATGGCAATTACAGCACTGAAAGCAATAATACCTGCCATAAAATTAAGTTCTAACCTCTCAAAAACATAAGCTAACGGGTCGCCAACAGCCAATTCTTTGTAAGAAACCATGCCCGTAAGCACCAATGAAATCACAACATATAACACCGTACAAATAGCTAAGGACAGAAACATGGAAATTGGCAAATCTCGTTTGGGGTTTTTACACTCCTCAGCAGTTGTTGAAATGGCATCAAAACCAATATAAGCAAAAAACACAGCAGAAACTCCTTTAAGAACTCCTGCAACACCATTTGGTGCAAATGGCGACCAATTTTCAGGTTTGATATAAAAAGAACCAATAGCAATAACGACTAAAATAATAACTAATTTGAAAACTACTAAGGCATTTCCTGCGGTTTTTGATTCTTTGATACCAATATAAACTAAGGAAGTAATTAAAATTGTAATAAATAAAGCAGGTAAATCACAAATAATTCTAAAACCAGCAATCATTGGGGCTTTATTCCAAGCCAAATAACCATCTTGTTGAATCGTTGTTAAAGTTTTAAGTTCTATTCCTTTATCTAATAATGGCGTAACAATATTATAAAGTTTGGAAGCAGATAAATAATCCATTGTGAGATATTGCGGAATAATAATTCCAAAACCTTTCATGAGGCTTGTAAAATAATCACTCCAAGAAATGGCGACAGCAATATTTCCAATGGCATATTCCATGAGCAAAGTCCAGCCAATAATCCATGCCACAAGTTCGCCAAAAGTTGTATATGCGTAGGTATAAGCACTACCAGAAACAGGGACAACGGAGGCAAATTCGGCATAACACATGGCAGAAAATCCACAAGCTATGGCAGTAAAAATAAAAAGAAACATGACTGCGGGTCCACCAGCAGCACTTGCATTGCCAATAGTACTAAAAATTCCTGCACCAATAATGGCGGCTATTCCAAAAGAAGTAAGGTCAATAACGGTTAAGTGCTTGGCAAGTCCGTGTTCACTTGTATGCCCACTTGCATGTTCACTTTCTCCATTTGCACTGTCATTAATGACTTTATTAATACTTTTTCGGCGAAATAAGGCGTTAAAATTCACGATAGTTAAGTTGTATAAATGTATGGTTGTGTAATGGTTTTGTAATATTTTGTAATGGTGCTATTTTAAATTACAACTTACAAATTTTTTTGTAAGTTGCTACTTTTTAAACTATCTTTTTCAAATATATTTATTATATTATGATTTGATTATTCAGATTTTCGCAAACCCAAAGCAATGATAAAAGCTACAAAAAAGCCTCCCAATGATGTTTTTAACAAAGTATCTGTTGCAATATTTGCAGGTGATGGAATTTGTTGTATAGCAGCTAAATTTTTTTCGTATAGTGCTGCCCCTGTATCTTTAATCATAATTTCCTTATATTCTGTCATTAATTTTATTAAATCTACGTGGTGATTTTGTAACATTTCATCATTCACAAATCGTAAAAATAAATATAATGAGGTTGCATAAAATACAGAGCCTAATAAATTTATTAAAAATCCCATAATTATAGCTTGTGAACCTCCTAAAATACCTCCATTTTTATAATTCCTGTACCAAGTCATGGTCAGCATCATAACAGCTGCATACACAGGCAAAAAAAGAAAAAAATGCCTTCCTAATGGTTTAAAACCCGTAATGTCTAATATAAAAGTTAGAAAAAATGTAGCAAAACCTGTAATTACACCACCAACAATGGCAGTACGAATAAATAATTGTTGTTTCATAAAATAAAAGTACAATATTTTTTCAGAATTTTTTTAATAATTTTTTAGTAATTTCTGCAAAATACCAAGAACTTTCTGGTGCCACCCAATTCATATCTTTTATTTCGCTATGTTGTGAGCTATATAATCTGTCGTGAGAAATATAACCAATATATGCACCATTAAAACTTGTGATGATAAGATTTTGCTTTTTTGCTGCTGTAACTGTTGCTATTTCTGCAAATAATTCGCCTGAAAAATCGCATGGCATGCCAACTAAAACAATATCACCAAGTTGTAAAACACTCATATAAGCATCAAGTTTGCCAATTACAGCCTCAAAAAGCCATGTACTGACCTTAAATTCCTCATTCAACCGAAATTGCGGCTCTCTAACTTCAATGGGCAAAGTTGCAAATTTAATTTTATCTATGCTTTTTGTTGCAATTTGTGGTAATTGTAAAGCTACCAAATCTGCTAATGCTTTGCCACCTTTTGCCACACTTTCATAATCATCTCCTTTGCCATTCCAACGGTGCGAAGCCACCATACCCGAAGCAAATAAGGCAAAATCTACATCATTTTGTTTGTTTTTAGCTTGCAAATTACTTGAATTATTTTGTAAATTGGCTAATAATGCACCAACATAATCATTCGACAACATAGGCATATCATGACGCAAACCATTATTGTGAGCATTATAAGTAATCATTACGGCTTCTTTTCCTGTGTCTTGTTGTATTTTTATGAGTCTCAACCATGAATCTATGGTATTTGAATTTTGCTCTATGCGATGAATGACAAAATCTTTTGCCCAAATTTGCCCATAACCCACAGTTGCAGGACGACAATTTTTTGCGGCATTTGTTACTGCTTTCACAGTTTGATTTACTATAAATTCAAAGATTTCTTCGTCATATCCGCCCATGCTTAAAATTCCCACAAGTCCTTTTGCCCAACCACCAATACCATGATGCGTGTGTGTGGCTGTAAAATAGGCAAATTTTATTTCAGGCATCTCTTTTTCGAGCTTTTTACGAACTGCATTTGCAATATCAGGGTGGACAATCAATAAATCCATGCTAATAATTACTATTTGGTTTTGTGAATTATTTTGCAAATCACTAAACACAATAGCACGCACAAACAAGGAATCATAGACACCCGCAAAATTATTTCTTAACCCATAGCCTGCAAATTCGACAGGTTTTTCAGGTGTAATAGTAGCTTTTGCCCAACCTGCTGAAAATGTATTTTTTGTAGCTAATTCATTGATTATCAAGTTATTAATATTTGAATTTGTATTTTGATAACAAGCTAAATCTTTGTAAGAAGTTTTGTCAATGTGTTCAATACCAAATACATATACACAAATTAGCAAGATAATAATCACAGAAAAGAAAGATAGAACTATTTTTTTGAATGTCATGTTACAGTAAAAATCTTTGCAATAGTAGTGCTTTTTTAGATAAAAGTTGAAATTTTAGCAAATTTTGTACTTTTACTATAAGTTTATTATCTTTGTAAAGAACTATAATTGGAGAAATTTTAAAAATAAATATAAAAATTATGGCATATTCAGATTTTACGTTTACAAAAATCAAAAAACTATATCAAATAGAACAAATTGAAGCTTATTTATTTGATATTTCGGTTATTATTCCAATAACTCCAAGTGCAAGGTTGGTAGAGGATTTGGAGGACACAAAGACTATGCCTTTATATACTGAAAAATCAAAATCAGAAATTATCATTTATCCAATTATTAGAGAATTGAAAAAGAAAAACCCATCAATTACTGTATTTTCGGGTTATTCTCTAAATATAGAAGGTCATAAGGAGTTGAATGGAAATCCTGATTTCATAATTTCGGCAAAACAAGGAATAGCAGAACCAAGAAGTCCTATTTTTTGCTTGTTTGAATCTAAAAACAAAGCACCTGACGAAGGTTTTGCACAATGTGCCGCAGAAATGTATGCTGCAAGGCTTTTTAATCAACAAAATAACGAGCCTTATGAAACTATTTATGGGGCTGTTACAAATGCTTATGATTGGGTTTTTCTGAAATTAGAAGGCAATACTGTTTTTATAGACAAAGAAAGATATTTTATAAACGAGTTGCCAAAACTTTTGGGCATTTTGCAATTTATTATCAATCAGTATAAATAATTTACATACCTCTTGCCGCAGCTTTTACCCAACGGTCGGGCAATTCTCCATCTAAGGCTTTCAAATAATCTTGATAGCTACAAGGAACAATTTTATGACGGTTATAAGGTTTTTCAACTTGTGGCAATTGTGCTAATGGCACTTCTAACCACCATTTTTCAGATAAATTACTTTTATAAAATATTAAGTTTTCGTTTGTTTTTGCTAATGGTACAATATACTTTGTATGAAAAGAGTTTGTGAGTATATTTTCGCCTTTTCTATGATAAAAACCTTCTATAAAATACCAAATCATGACAGAAATAGTCTGTGCCATCTGTTCATTTGTATCTATTTCGGGCAAATATCCATAAAATCCAACAGATGATAATTTTTCATTTGTGCCTGCATACCATGTTAATTGGCAAGCTTCTTCGGGAGTTAATCCAAATGCTAAAAGGTTTGGGTTTGGCAAAACGCCATGTTGTTTTATTGCTTTAATATCAAAACTTAACATATCAGCATTGCGAATATAAGGCTCTGTTTCTTGAAAATTATTTCGCATTTCGCCCAAACTCAATACATCAAATTCTAAGTTTCTCAAAATGTTAATGTATTGATAATCATTAAGATAGCTTTGATAAGCTAATTGTGTAAAGCTAAAAAGATAATTTGGCTCATGTATTAAAAGTTGGTGTAGATGAGAACTTGCAGCTTCTTCGGAATTTGCCTCCATATCTAAACATGCATCAATATTGACAATATCAATCAATTTTTCGAGCATTTCATAGCTGCGATATTGTGCAAATAGTAAATCATGAGAACCGCCAATAATGATTGGTAAGATATTATTTTTTAGTAAAATTTCACAAACTTCACTCAAACGATGATAAGTTGCTTCAAGATTTTCGCCAAGTCGCAAATTTCCTATATCTACAATATTGTAGTTATGATGAGAACGAAAGAGTTTATATAAATAAGTACGGATTTTATTGGGTGAGTGTGTACGGATTTTTGTATTTGCTGTGGTATTTCTTGCTTGAAAGCAACCTTGATATTCATCAACTCCTAAAATTGCAATATCCGCACCTTTCCATTTGGGCATAGCCTCAATGTTGGCTGCAATTACACTACTCATGTGTGTGTCTGAGTTCAGAAAACTTGCAAAATCGTCAGGAAGTTTATCAAAAAAGAGTTTTAAATCCATGTTTTAAAAGTAATTATGAATTATGAATTATGAATTACTTTTGCCTAGGTATTTTAACAGTTGCTTTTAAAAAGTCTGTATTTAAACATAATCAAATTAATTCATAACTTATAATTCATAACTCATAATTATAAATTTATAATTATTTTACTGCTACTTTTTCAGCTTCTTGCTTGTTTTTGATGTCTTGCACTTCAAGACGAATTGCTTGAGCAAGTTCTTTCATGTCTTGCATACCTTTACGGATACGTGTTCCTGCTGCTTGATTATCTTTTTCATAAAATTTAGAAAAATCGTCTTTCAAGTCCGCTAATAATTTTTCGAGTTCTTCAAATCGTGTCATATTGCAATAATTAATTAAAATTGTTTTTGAATTGAGGTGCAAGTTAGAGAAAAAAATATTGCAGCCAAACAAAAAAAAATGTTTTTATAATAAATGTTTCTTTAAAGTTAAAAAAACTTGTTTTTTACTAACTTTGCAAACACTATTAACTTTTCTATACCAATTTACCTATTAACTTCTGTCTTAACTTTTATGTCAAACGATAACATTTCCGATGCTTTTAAACTTACAGCACAATTATTAGAACTCCATGATGCAAATCCATTCAAAGTTAAAGGTTACATAGGTGCTATTTATCAAATTGACAAATTAGCGGAAACCCTTAATGACAAAACTACCCACGAACTTGGCAGAATGGGTTTTACAGCAAACATGGCAGCCAAAATTATAGAATTATGCGAAAAAAATACTCTAACAGAACTTGACGAATTATTAGCTAAAACTCCTGAAACTTTACTTGAAGTGCTGAAAATCAAGGGATTAGGAGCAAAAAAAGTACAAGTTCTGTGGAAAGAATTGCAAATAGAAAGTATAGAACAATTAGCCGATGCTTGTCAAAATAATTCTGTTGCACAACTCAAAGGTTTTGGTGAAAAAACACAAGCAAATATTCTAGCAGAAATTAGTTTTGTGGTTGGCAATGCAAAAAAATTGCGTTATGACAAAGCTGAAAAAATTGTCAATGTTTTATTAGAGGAGTTTCAGAAAACAAGTTATTGCGAAAAAGTGGAGGTTGTGGGTGAGTATCGCAGGTGTTTAGAGATTATTACAACTTTACAATTTGTGGTTGCAACAATTGATGTAGCAAATTGCAAAAAATATATTCACGAAAGTATTGCTGAAATTATAGAAGTTCCACAAAATTCTGGGATTTTTGTGTGGCGTGGTGTAGTTTTGCCAAATCAAATGCCACTTGAATTTCATTTTGTAAAGCCTGAAAATTTTGTAAATCAGGTATTTTTGCTTTCTGCTGCCGAAACTCATTTAACTACGGTTTTGCCAATCGGAAAATCATTATTGCAACTCATCAGAGCTAAGAATTTTAGCACAGAGGAAGAAATTTATAAGGCTGCAAATTTGCCTTTTATTGCTGTTGAAATGCGTGAAGGTTTGGGTGAAATTACAAAAGCCATTCAAAACAAATTACCAAATTTGATAATTTATAAAGATTTACAAGGTGCAATTCACAACCATTCTACATATAGCGATGGTAAAAATACGCTGGAAGAAATGCTATTAGCTTGTAAATCAATGGGTTTGCAATATTTTGGAATTTCTGACCATTCCCAAACCGCAGTTTATGCAAACGGACTTTCTCCTGCACGCATACAGGGGCAACACGCAGAAATTGATGCCCTAAATATTAAGTATGCACCATTTAAAATTTTGAAAGGTATAGAGTCTGATATTTTGGGAGATGGAAGTTTAGATTATGAAAATGATGTTTTGCAATCTTTTGATTATGTGGTGGCTTCGGTACATAGCAACTTAAAAATGGACGTAGAAACGGCAACAAAACGGTTAATTACAGCTATTGAAAATCCTTATACAACGATTCTTGGGCATGCAACAGGACGACTTTTGTTAAAAAGACAAGGTTATCCTCTTGATTATCAAGCAGTTATTGAAGCATGTGCAAAGAACAATGTTGTGATAGAAATTAATGCAAGTCCACACCGTTTAGATTTAGATTGGCGTTGGATAGATTATGCTTTGCAATGTGGCGTGTTATTGAGTATTAATCCTGATGCACATAATACTGCAAGTTTGGCGTACATGCATTATGGGGTTTTGATGGGCAGAAAAGGAGGCTTGACAAAGGAAAAGACGTTGAATTGCATGAATTTAGAACAAATTGAGGAGTTTTTGAAAGCACGCAAGCTAAATATTTTATAAAATAGAGATTAACTAAGGACTTGTAGCATTGGACTTTAGTCTGTGTTTTTTATCAAATAAAGGTACAGACTAAAGTCTATACTACATATCTTAATAATCACTATTTTATAAAATAATTATTTTTTCTTTTCACGTAATAATACATTTTTTTCGCCTATAACCTTAAAAACAATAGCAATAGGTCGTTTTTCCCAATCAATTTCTATGGTTGCATAATGTAATTCATTAATACTTGAGCCAATTCGGTAGGGGTTTTCTTCATCTCGAATGGTACCTATATGTGTTATGCCACTTGATGTTATTTCATAAAGATTTTTGTAATTTGGTAGCGAAATTACGTCTATTTCAGCAACGTGCCTATCTCCTGTGATTAAAATTGTGTTTGAAGGTTGGTATTTTTGGATTAAATCAAAGAGTTTTTTTCTTGAATTTGGCATATTTGCCCATTTTTCAAAAGGGTGCAAAGATGATAAAATTTGTGTGCCACTTGCTATAATGTGTACTTGAGATTTGCTATCTTTGAGTTCACTTTCTAACCATTTCCACTGCGTTTCGCCTAACATATCACCCTCCATATCAGGTAAATATTTTTTACTAACTGTATCACGAAGCAAATCATCACGAAAATATCTTGTATCTAACAATATTACCTTAACTTGTCTTTTTGCTTTTCCATATATATATGTTGCATAAATTCCTTCCCTTTTTCTTTGAGGTGCAGTAGCAGCAACTCCCAAAAAATCGAGCATTAATTGCTGTGATTCTTTTTTCCAAACATAATTTTTACCTCCATCAGACATTCCATAGTCATTGTCGTCCCAAATGCCAATAACAGGGGTATTTGTTTTCAAAAATGCTTGATAATCAACATTGTTTTTTTGAAGGTTATATTTTTCTTTCAACATCTCTGGCGTTGCCTTAGGCGTTGCATAAATATTATCACCTAACCAAATCCATAAGTTTGGTTTTGCAGCAGCAATATCTGTCCAAATATGCTGAGATAAATCTTGCTTTGCACACGACCCAAAAGCTATTTTATTGAGTGTAATATCACTTTCTGGTATTGAAGTTGTTGTATTATTTTCTTTATAAACAACAGGTTGGGTTTTACAAGTTGTTAGCTCAAATGCGATGAATAGAGATAGTATGTATATATTTTTTCTTTGTAACATGTTGTTTTAGAGAGAATAAAATGTATTTTTGGAATAATTGAGAAAACAAAGCTAAATAAATTCATAATAAATTCATATTCAATGTATGTTTAAAACAATAATATTCTTTTTTGTATGTTTATCTGCAAGTTTTAATGAACTTTTTGCACAAATACAGTCTATTTCTAATCCTTGCGAAATTTATGGCGTTGTGGCTGTGCAAAGTATTCGGTCAAGAGCTGATTTTTTAGTTTATGTAGAAGAAGATGAGTTTTTAGCTACACTAAGGGTTTTTAAAGAGGAAAATAAATTGCTTGCAAATAAAGCAGGCATGTGGCACTTTGTAGAAAATTATGCTTTTGCAGATTTTACTATTTTCTTTGTTGATGACCGAGCCATTGCAGACCTAATTATTTATTATACAGATAAAGAATTTTTTGCAGGTTGCGTCAAATAAGGTTTATTTTATAGTGTAAATTGTAGTACTGGCTTTAGTCTGTTATTTTTATCATAAAAACACAGACTAAAGTCTATGTTACAATTTTAAGAGTAAATAAATTGTAATTAATATTATTGCAACTGCCTTTTATATAACTGAATTGTGTTTTCTAAACCATAATACAAAGCATCAGCAATTAGTGCATGACCAATAGAAACCTCAGCTAATTGAGGCAAATTTTGTTTCATATAACTAAGATTTACCAAACTCAAATCATGTCCTGCATTGATTCCTAAACCTAACTCATGTGCCAAAACTGCACAACGATAATAAGGTTCAATAGCTGTTTTGGGGTTTTTCAAATATTCATGAGCATAAGCCTCTGTGTAAAGTTCAATTCTATCTGTGCCAATTTTTGCTGCTCCTTCAATCATGCTTTCAATAGGGTCAACAAAAATAGAGGTTCTGATGCCTTTTGATTTCAGTTCTGCAATAATTTCAGTCAAATAAACTGCATTTTCTATGGTATCCCAACCTTGATTTGAAGTAACTGCATTATCACCATCAGGCACAAGTGTTGCTTGTGTAGGTTTGGTTTGCAAAACAATTTCGAGAAAACGACCTTGTTTAGGATTTCCCTCAACATTAAATTCAGTTTTCACAATTTCTATTAAATCAAACACATCTTGGTAACGAATATGTCTTTCGTCTGGACGTGGGTGAACTGTAATGCCATCAGCACCAAATCTTTCGCAATCTTTGGCAACCTGCACCACATTTGGATTATCGCCACCTCTTGAATTACGAAGTGTAGCAATTTTATTGATATTTACGCTTAATTTTGTCACAGTTTTAGAATATTTTAGATAATTAATGAAGCAAATATGATGTATAAAATTAAATAATTATGATTAAATAATGTAAGTTGCGTAGAATGTAC
>JAYTNF010000363.1:0-27562 GCA_043748455.1 Cytophagales bacterium | reverse complement strand
GTCCATGTGTATCCAAAAGGCAGCTTTTGATTTTTGTCCTGATGTAATACCTAAATCTGCAGAAAGTGGAAAACTTGCCATTTCTGTTAATTTTAATTCGTAATGATTAAAGAGCAAACCACCACCATAAAAAGCATTTATTGTAAAAGGTGCTTCGACTAATTTTTGATAACAGCTTGATGTATGATTATTGATATTTCTAAATTGTTTCAGCATTACTGACGGCAGACGTGCAGCCAATAAATCACTAATTTCATTCAAACAAAAACGAATATCAAGACCTTTTAACATGTTTTCGTCATTCATAACCAATTTTCGTATATCTAATAATGCTTCTTTACTACTTGACCATGTTTTTGCAATATTGGTAGCTTGATTTGTTTGTCCTCTTTGTACCACAAATAATGGGCATTCTTCAAAAACACTATTGGGGCTAAAAGTCCTAAAACCAGATGTTGATGCTTTGAAATAAATTGCATCTTTAGGTTGTTTTGGAATCATGAAATTTCCCATAGTTTTAGGAATTCCATAAATTTCTCTACCTGCAACCGTTGTTAAAATATTATTGACAAAAATATATGGAATATAATATACTATTCTGTTAGGTTTCCATACATTGCCGACTTTTACTGACTCTAATGTTAGTATCCAAAGAACTAACTCATCTTCAACTGTATAACCCATTTGACTTCCAACAGGGTCAAGTGAGACAGCTTTAGGTGTAGTAGCAAAAGTTGCTAATACATCATCAGTAAGTACTGTGTATTTACGTTTTGTTTGTTCAGAAGCAAAATTAAGTCTGTTATCAAGAATTGTTTGCAGCTTAGTTTTATCTCCATCAAAAAAGAAACCATACATCATACAACCTAATAACTTAAAGGGAGGAGGCAAAACTATTTGCCCACCATAATCAATGTAATTTGTCATTTTCAGGGTTTTAGTTATGTTTAGGCTTAATATATTAAAATTTGTTTACCTTTAAATATTATAATAACTATAATTTTATTTGGCTGGTTATCGTAAATTTGCTTCCCGACTGCATCTCATTTTTTTGTATCATAATTATAAAATACCACACAAACGAACTAACATTTTGTGGAAATTATTTGTTGATGCCCTATGAATTGCTTTGAGTTTATTAAGGTTTTGTATCACAGACTTTGGTGAGCTACCATCAGTCTGTCAACTAATTAGTTGATTATTAAAGTATTGATAGCATAAACTAAAGTCTATGCTATCAAGCTAAGAAATTTAGCTGCGGTACATTCTACATAACTTAGATAAATTTAATCTACCATATTTTGATTTTTCTTAAAGAAAGGCAATTTTACAACCTTTGCTTTACATTCTAATTTACGAATTGGAATAATGAGTTTATTATCTGGTCGGCTATTTGCTGCAATTACATAACCTAATGCCACACCTTTACCCAAAGTTGGAGATTGCGTACCAGAAGTAACTTTTCCAATAACCTCACCTTTTTCATTACAAATTTCATAACCACCTCTTGGAATGCCTCTTTCGGTCATTTCTAAGGCAATTAATCTGCGTGTTACTCCTGATTCTCTATGTTTTTTGATAATATCGCAAGCCACAAAATCTTTTGTAAACTTTGTTATCCAACCCAAACCTGCCTCAATAGGTGAAGTTGTGTCGTCAATATCGTTGCCATATAAGCAAAAACCCATTTCCAAACGCAAAGTATCTCTTGCACCCAAACCAATAGGCTTAATATTCCAAGCTTTGCCAACCCTGAAAATCTCTTTCCAAACAGTTTCTGCATGTTCTTTTGGCACATATAATTCAAAACCTCCTGCACCTGTGTAACCTGTTGCAGAAATAATAACATCAGCAATTCCTGCAAATGTGCCAATTTGGAAACTATAATATTCCATTTTCTCCAAATCAATAGCTGTCAAACCTTGCAATGCACCAATTGCCATAGGACCTTGAACTGCAAAAAGACACAAATCATCAGAAACATTTGTCATTTCAACATCACCCATTGTATTATATTTTTGGATATGCTTCCAATCTTTGTCAATATTTGAGGCATTAACAACCAACATATATTCATTTTCTCGGATTCTATAAACCAATAAATCATCAACAATACCACCCTGTTCATTAGGCAGACAAGAATATTGTGCCTTGCCATCAGTCAAGACAGAGGCATCATTTGTGGTAACTTTCTGAATTAAAGCTAAGGCATTTTTACCTTTTAACATAAATTCGCCCATGTGCGAAACGTCAAATACACCCACAGCATTGCGAACCGTATGATGCTCGTCAAGGTCAGAAGAATAACGAACAGGCATATTATAACCTGCAAAAGGCACCATTTTAGCACCTAAACTTATGTGTAAGTCGTTTAAAGCAACAGTTTTTAAAATTTCAGTAGTTTCCATATTTTATGAATATTTTATCAATTTAGTAATTTATATAAAGAATTTTCAAATAATTTAAAATTTATTTTTCCACATCATAGACTCCACCGGTTTATCTGTACGTTGGGTATATTTTGCATTTGACTTTTTGTTATAATAATTTTCAATTTTGCCTTCAACCACAAAGAAAATTAATTGTCCTATTGGCATTCCTGCATAAACTCGTACAGGTTGCGAAACTGAAATTTCTAATGTCCAAGTATTGCAAAAGCCAACATCGCCCTTTCCTGCGGTTGCGTGAATGTCAATTCCCAAACGTCCTACACTTGATTTTCCTTCTAAAAATGGTACATGTTTATGAATTTCGGTATATTCGGCAGTTACACCCAAGTATAACATATTGGGTTGCAAGACAAAACCGTACTCACCAATTTCAAAACTTTCAATTTCATTGTGTCTGCGAGCATCAAGAATATGGTCTTTATAGGTTGCTAAATATTTGCCCAGATGCACATCATAAGAATTTGTACCTAAATTGCTTATGTTAAATGGTTCTATGATGATGTTTTTATCTGTAATTTCCTTTAAAATTTCTGTATCACTGAGTATCATGGCTTATAAATTTTTGGTAAATCTAAGATTATTTATTAAAAATGTATAGTTTTAGCACAAAATAAATAACTTTATACATGCAACAACACCAAAAGCCACTATATAACACAACAACCACAAAAAATATTGCCACTGCTGACGAACCATTTTTGAAAAGTTTGGCAAGACATTTATTGAAAGAATATGGCAGAGATATTTATAAATTACATGTGGTTTTGCCAACTCGCAGGTCTTGTGTGTATATGCGTTATTACCTTTCGCAACTTTCTGAGCATACTTTTATTGCACCAATTATCAAATCTATTGATGATTTTGTGTCTGAAATATCAGCTTTGGAAACCGCAGACCAACTTTATTTGCTTTTCGAACTCTATCATACTTACAAATTATATGACAAAATAGAGGAGCATAATTTAGAAAAATTTACGCCTTTGGGTACAGTCATGTTGAGAGATTTTGATATGATAGACAGAAATATGGCAGATGGCAAAGCTATTTTTGAATATCTTGCAGACACAAAACGCATTGATTTATGGGCAGAAGGACTTGGTGAAAATGAGGAAGTTCGCAAAAGTTTGGATTATTATTTTGAGTTTTGGAAACATTTGAAAGATACTTACATAACTTTCCGAGAAAATTTAATCAAAAATCAAAAAGCATATTCGGGTTTGGCTTACCGTTGGTTGGCAGAAAATGTTGGGGAATTATTGCGAACAAATAAAATTCATAAAGTTATTTTTGCGGGTTTTAATCAACTTAGTGCTGCCGAAGAAACTTTTATTCGTGTATTATTAGACAAAAAAGCTGCGGAAATTCATTGGGACATGGATAAAATTTATGTTGCAGACCCTTTGCACGAGGCAAGTCGTTATTTTAGGCAATATTTAAAACACGAAAATGAGAAAATTACAGAAGAAACTTACATGCCGTTTGTGATAGATGCCATTGCTAAAAATCCAATAAATATAGAAATTATTAGCGTAAATAGTAAAGTATTGCAAGCCAAAGTTACAGGACATTTATTAGAAAATATTATACAAAATATTGGTAATCAAGGCAATAGCCAAAGTTTTGAACAAAGTATTAACCATACTGCCATTATATTGCCCGAAGAAAGTGTTTTAGTTCCCTTGTTATATTCGCTGCCTATTGGCTCGGAAGCCGAATTTAATACAGGGATTCGTGTAAAAGATAACATGAATATTACAATGGGTTTGTCGATGGACAAAACGCCATTATTTAATTTATTGCAAAATTTATTTCGCCTACAAAAAAATATCAAAACCGACCAAAACGACAATTTATCAGTTTATTACAAAGACCTCATGCGTGTGTTGCGACACCCATTTATTTTTTATTCCCCTTATCAAACTTTATTGAAAGATTTTTTACGTAAAGTGCAGAAGGAAAATAGGGTTTTTGTGAGTTTTGAAACATTGACAAGCCCAGCCCCCCAGCCCCCTACAGGGGGAGTTTTTGCTCCCTCCCCTTTGGGGAGGGTCGGGGTGGGGCTTGGGAGGCTATTTTCTGTACTTTTTCGTCATTGGAATAAGCAAGTTCCTAATGCAGTTTCGCAGCTATTTGACCTCATAAAATTATTAGATGAGATTTTGGATAAGGATAAAAATTTGCTTGAAGGTGAGTATTTATTACATCTTTACAAAACACTTAAAAGAACAGAAACTGTGCTTGGGCAACACGCAGAAACCATGACCATAGAAACTTTTAGGCAACTGTTATTTGAGTTGTTGAAAACTACTTCTGTGCCTTTTCATGGAGAGCCACTTGCACCTATGCATATTATGGGTGTGTTAGAAACGCATACACTTGATTTTGAAAATCTGATTATTTTATCGTGTAATGAGGGTATTTTGCCAAAAGGCAAGTTAGTAAACTCTATTATTCCTTTTGAAATTCGGTCAAGGTTTGGCTTGCCAACTCATAAAGAAACTGATGCTTTGCATGCTTATACATTTTATAGATTATTCCATCGTGCCAAAAATATTACCTTAGTGTATGCAGAAGGTGGCGGTGATGACGGTATGCAAAGCAAGGAAAAAAGTCGTTTTATTACACAATTAGTACATGAATGGAAACATCTTTCAAATATTAAAATTACAGAAAAACAGCTAAGTTTGCCATTGCCAGAAAGTATTGAAACCATCAAAAAAATCAAGAAAACATCAATGGTTGTCGAAAAATTAAAAGAGTATTTGGAAGGAAGAATAAATCCTGATATGACCACTTTACAGACAAAAAAGTTTGATAATGAAATTGAAATTGTAAAAGTAAATGATAACCAAGATGGAATAAAGCCTGAAACAAAAGGTGGTATTACTCCAAGTTATATTAACATGTATCTTAAAAATCCGTTGGAGTTTTTTAAGAAAAAAGTTTTGAATTTGAAAGACCCTGATGAAATGGAAGAATGGTTAGAGGCTAATACTTTTGGTAATTTAATTCATGGGTATTTGGAGGATATTATTGTGAAAAATGACTTGTTGGGCAAAAATTTAAGTGAAAGTGAATTACAAAAAATGTTGAAAAATGATGCCGAAATTGAAATTATTTTGGTGAAAATTATGGAAAAAACCGCAGGAAAAGTAATTTCTGTACGTGGAAAAAACATGATTTTGAAAAGAATTGCACAATATTTACTTAAAAAATTTATTGAAATGCAAGTCAATGCAAATAGTACAGTTTCACAAGGAGTTTCGCAAATAGTAGCAGTTGAAAAGGAATTGAAGGCTGTAATTCCTGTTTTGTTGGCTGATAACACAACAATTCAAGTGATTTTGAAAGGAAATGCAGATAGAATAGACATTCAAGACAATAAACTTCGGGTGGTTGATTATAAAACAGGGCATTTTGATGGCAATAAACCAAAGGCAAAAAGCAAAAATGATATTTTGCAACAGTCTCAAGGTATGAATAAAAATAAAGATAAAATTGTGCAACTCATGATTTATCGATATTTGCTATTGCGTGAAGTTCATGAGGGAAATGTGGTTTTACCAGCACCTTTTGACAAAAAACAGCTAAATTATGAAGATGTGCAAGCTGGCTTTTATTTTTTTCAGAAACTCAATAAAGGTTTTGTGGATTATGAATTGAGTGACGAAACAGGAAATATTGCAGAAGAAAAAGCCAAAGGCAAATCAAAAGTAGGAGTTAAAAAAGGCAAAGAACAGGAAGCAGAAAACTTTGAAAAAGTAAACCCAGAAGAAGAAACAGCCTTGTTTTTTGCTTATGTTGAGGGATTTATTGGCGATATTGTTCGAGATATGTTAGACGAGAATAAGGATTTTTCGGAGGCAAATGCTTTTGGAGAAGATGAAGATGAGCATAACGAAGAACAAAATAATTAATAATATTATCTACAAAATAGCTAAAATATTTCCAATTTTGATGAAAATTCTAATTTCTTGTAGGCTTTACGCATCAAAATTGATAATTAATGAGTCATTATAAAGTTATTTATAATTGTATAACACTAACTTTGTAATTGTTCGTAACTTTTGATGCGGAAAATCTAATTTTATTTACACCATTTATATCTTATTTCCAAATTTTACGTATAAGGAATGTATCGTACACTTAGTGTATGAGCTTAGTTTATCACAAAATATAAAATTATGTCAAACAAAACACCAAACAAAGAAAATATAAAAGTAACTACTCCAAATGCAAAAGTTGATGGAAAAACTGACGCAAAAACTGATACAAGACCGAAAAAGAAGAAAAAAGATAAATCAAAAAGCAAAAAAATTAATTGGCAACAAATTCAGTCTTTGCTTATTGAAATAATAGATGGAAGTCCTGATAAATTTTTTACTGCTCGTAGTTTATCTAAAAGATTAGATTTAAAAAATAAAGATATTTTGCAAGTTGAGGCTTTATTATCACATTTTTTGAAACGAAATCTGATTAAAGAAGTTGATGCTGGCGTTTTTCAAAGCCACAATGATGTGCAATATTCAGTAGGAAGGGTTGATTATGTGAATCGTGAATTTGCCTACATTATTTGCGAAGGACTTGAAAGTGATGTTTGGGTTAATAGTCGCAGACTTGGGCAGGCATTGCATGACGATATTGTCAAAATTAAATTGCATAAATTTACAAAAGATAGCCGTTTAGAAGGTGAAGTTGTTGAGATTATGCAACGTGCAAGGCTCGAATTTGTGGGTAGAGTAGATATTTCTCACCGTTTTGCTTTTGTGATAACAGATAACAAAAAAATGTTTTATGATATTTTTATTCCACTTGAAGCCTTAAATGGTGCTAAAAATGGCGATAAAGTCGTAGCAGAAATCAAAAGTTGGAAATCTGATGACAAAAATCCTATCGGAATTATCAAAAAAGTATTAGGAAAAGCTGGCGATAACAATACAGAAATCAATGCAATTATGGCGGAATTTGGACTGCCAATGGAATTTCCTGATGTTGTGTCAAACCAAGCTGATAATATTGAAGAAAAAATTTCTGAAATAGAAATCCGCAAACGCAGAGATTTTAGACATATTACAACTTTTACGATTGACCCTGATGATGCCAAAGATTTTGATGATGCTTTGTCGGTGCAACAATTAGAAAATGGAAATTGGGAAATTGGTGTACATATTGCCGATGTTTCGCATTATGTAGAGCCAGATACTTTTCTTGACCAAGAGGCACAAAGTCGAGCTACTTCTGTCTATTTAGTGGATAGAGTTGTGCCGATGTTGCCTGAAAAACTCTCAAATCATATTTGTTCTTTGAGACCAAATGAGGAAAAATTGACATTTTCAGCAGTTTTTGAACTCAATGAAAGAGCCACAATAATAAATCAGTGGTTTGGAAAAACTGTAATTAACTCAAATAGACGTTTTAGTTATGAAGAAGCACAAACAGTTATTGAAACCAAAGAAGGAGATTTTGCCAAAGAAATTTTGTTGTTGCAAGACTTTGCAATAAAAATTCGCAATAAAAGATTTAAGGCTGGAGCAATAGCTTTTGAGAGTTTGGAAGTAAAATTTAAGTTAGACGAAAAAGGAAAACCATTAGCTGTTGTACCAAAAGTGAGAAAAGAAGCACATAAGTTGATTGAAGAATTTATGTTGTTGGCTAATAAATTGGTGGCGGAATATGTGTTTAAGAAGAAAAAAGGCAAAAATATTTTAACAATGGTTTATCGTACCCATGACGAACCTAATGAAGAAAAATTGCAAAACTTAGCAACTTTTGCCAAACAATTTGGCTATCAAGTAGATTTGAGTGAGGAAAATTTATCAAAATCTCTAAATTCTCTTTCTCAAAATGTTGAAGGCAAACCTGAGCAAAATGTATTACAAAATTTAGCCATGCGTGCTATGGCAAAGGCTGTTTACACAACAGAACCCAAGCAACATTTTGGCTTGGCTTTTCCACATTATACGCATTTTACTTCACCAATTCGGCGTTATCCTGATGTAATGGTGCATAGATTATTGCAATATTACCTTGATGGTAACGAAAGTGTGGACAAAACAGCTTACGAAGCCAAATGTAAACATAGCTCAACAATGGAGAAAAAAGCAGCAGAAGCAGAAAGAGCCTCCATAAAATATAAACAAGTTGAGTTCATGAACATTATGAAAGGTCAAGAACTTGCAGGCATTATTTCAGGAGTTACAGAATGGGGAATTTATGTTTCGGTATTAGATGGTGGCTGCGAGGGTCTTATCAGATTATCAGATTTAACAGATGATTATTATGAGTTTAGAGAAAAAGAATATTCAGTAGTTGGTCGCCGCTATCGCAATTCGTACAGACTTGGTGATGCTGTTAAAGTTCGTGTAAAAGGTACAGACATGGAAAAACGAACTATTGATTTTTTATTGGTGGATTAAGTTTTGATTTTTTTACTAATATTTTCGTTGTTGGCAGTGAGAGCACTACCAACAACGAAAAATCAATTTTGATTTGCTAACAAACTTTTTTGTATAATTTCTTCGGTTTTTTTTCGCAACACTTCTATTTGAGAAACTTCCATGCCTGTTGTTTCTATGACTTCGTGGACTATAATTTTGATAGTTTGGCGATGAATAGTTAGTGGTTTTTTATCTGGGAAAACCTTATAATTTGTCAGTAACGAAACAGGTACAATAGGCACTTGGGCTTCTATTGCCAAACGAAAAGCACCATCTTTAAACCTTAATAATTGCGGTGGATTTGATGAAAAGCCACCTTCAGGGTAAATAATTAGCGAAATATTTTCGGCAAGTGTGTTTGCAGATTCTTGTAAAGCATTATAACGACTTCGCAATTTTCCCCTATCTACGCCAATGTGCACACGTGTAAAAATAGCACCAAAAAGAGGCACTTTTGCCACATCACTTTTGCCAACATATTTAAAAACCGCAGGAATGATATAAGGCATTATTGGAATATCCAAATATGAACTATGATTTGGGCAGAAAATATAGGTTTTGCCTTTTTGTGGACGAAAACGGTATTCAACCTCAATTGGCAAAAATGATAATGTAAAAAACAAAAAAGACCAAATTCTATCTAAATAATGTATGCCAATATGCCATGATTTTCTTAAACTACAAATATACATCATCGGGTAAAGCACCAAAAAAGAGTTTACCAACATAAAAAAACACCAATACGTATGAAGTTTTTTCATAAATTAACTTGCTTTAAAAAATAATGATTTTAATTCCGTTGCCTCATCAGGTGCTAAACGGTTTGCTAAAATTAGGCGAAGTTGGCGGCGGCGTAATGCACTTTCATATAATTGTTCTTCTTCTTTTGTTTCAGGTTGCACAGGCAAAACCGTAATTGGTGTACCATTTTGGTCAACAGCCACAAAAGTTAGAAAAGCAGTATTTGATTCTCTTTTCATGCCACTTGGAATATCCTCAGCAAAAACTCGTACATAAATTTCCATAGACGAAGTAAATGCCCTTGTAATTTGTGCCTCTAAGGTTACAACATTGCCCATTTTAATCGGGTGCGTAAACGAAACATTATCAACAGAAGCCGTAACAACAATACGATTTGAATGTTTCTGGGCAGTAATTGCAGCCACAATATCAATAAGGTGCATCATGCGACCACCCATAAGATTATTTAAGGGATTTGTATCATTTGGAAAAACCATTTCAGTCATCGTAACTTTTGACTGTGATGGAGTTTTGTGTTTTACAGACATTTTTTGTATGTATAAATGTGGAATATTTTAGTGTTGCAATTTAGTATTTTATGAATAATTTATTGTAAAATCACAAAATAATTACAAGAATAAAATAGCATTTCAAAGTTGAATCTGCAATTTGTTTTATCATTCTAAGCAAGCATGGTACGACAAATTATAAATGTCTGCATCAAAATAAACTTTTTTGATTTTATAATGTTATAGATTTAATTCCTAAAAATCTACAATCATGATAAAATACGCATTACCTTTTTTGGCACTATTGGCGGCTTGCATTGGGTCAAATGACCGCAAAACAAAACCGCAAAATATGGAAGTAAATCAAGCAAGTATTAACACAACAAATGTAGCACCCGAAATGAAAAAAACTTTTCACGATTTTTCCATGAAAACTATTGATGGAAAAGAAATTAATTTGTCGCAATATAAAGGCAAAAAGCTTTTAGTAATCAATGTTGCTTCGCAATGTGGTTATACTTCGCAATATGCTGATTTGCAAAAATTTCACGAAAAATACGGCGATAAACTTGTATTAATCGGGTTTCCTGCAAATAATTTTGGTGGACAAGAACCAGGTTCTAATGAAGAAATTGCTACTTTTTGTAAGAAAAATTTTGGTGTAACATTCCAAATGTTTGAAAAGATTTCTGTAAAAGGTGATGACCAACATCCGCTATACAAATGGTTAAGTACAAAAGATGAAAATGGTTGGAATGACCAAGCTCCAAAATGGAATTTTTGTAAATATGTGATTGGTGAAAATGGTGAATTATTGCAATATTTAGGTTCATCAGTAAAACCTTCTGACGAGGATATTATGAAATATGTGAAATAGTTTTAGTGATTTTAAAATATTTTAGAGATGTAATCTTTTTCAAAAGATTACATCTCTAAAATATTTTAAAATCAATCACCTACTGCCCAACCAACACAAAAGGACTCCAATAAAAAGGTGCTGCATAGACATTTTCCGAAATCATCTTGAGTTTTGCGGCTTGTAAGTATTTTGCAAAAAACTCACTATTTTGAGTTACTCTTGGTGTTGTGTTCTCTGTTATATTCGGTGTAGAATTTTTGGTTAGAAAAGGTGTAGAAAAATCTACCATAAGTTGTTTTGTAGAATTATCAGCAACTTTCCACAAACTTACATTCACATTTTTTGCACCTGCATATAACAAAGCCCTTGTCAAACCAATAATTCCCTCGCCTTTTGATATTTTGCCTAAACCTGTTTGACAAGCCGACATGGTTACCAAATCAGCTTTGAGTTTGATGTTATAAATTTCGCCTACATTCAAAATTCCATCTTCTTTATTGCTTTTGTCGGCATACAATAAAATACAAGATTTCTCAGGAATTACCTCATCAACAACCCCGTGAGTAGCCAAATGTATGTACCTATATTGCTGAATATCAACAGATTTCAATAAATTTTCTTGAGCATTTTCTCTAACAAATATTTTTGCATTTGTATTTAATTTAGCTAAGGCATTGACTTCTGTTTCGCTATCTTTCAAAGAAGCAGCATCTTTAAAATCTACAGGTGCTATCAAACACATAGAATTTGTAGATGCTTCACTTTTTTTATTTATATTTTGGGCAAATAATGTGGCTGCATAGGCATAACTTATTGCATATTTTCTAAGCAAATAAGGCAAGTTTGTGTATGAACTTTCGGAATTTGCTTTTGATTTTTCGTTAATTTTCACATTATTTTTACCTGTTAGCAAAGCTTCAAAAGGGATAATTCCTAAACGTCCATCAGGAATAAAAACAATATTTTCTATTGTGCTTGGAATAACGATAGGTAGTAATTGCTTGTAAAGTTTATGTGCCATAGCCATGTACTCTTTTTGCACTTTATACACAATAGCATTACGCAAAATAGTAATCCAAGAATTAAAATCCTCGTTTAATGGAACATTATAAGCCTTAAATTTGGTCTTTGTTAATTCAAATATATATAACCTTTTTTGTTTTTCGGCAGTGAAATAACTAATAATTGCCGTTTTATTTCCTATCACTTTTTGCAAATCACGTACACCTGTTGTTTGTATGTTATACTTTAAGTTGTAATATTCAGGATATTTTTGTTCCAAATTTTTGACAAAAACTTCATAATTTCGGTTTAATTCAAACAATTTATTGCGTGTAATTTGTTCATCTTTTTTGTTGGCTAATTGCTGTTCATAAAAAATAATTTCGGCTTTCAACTCCTTTTCATTTTCCAAAATATCAGCAGGAATTCCTGCAAATTCTTTTGCCTGTGTATCAGAAATGGCACTTAATAAAACCGCAGCTTTACTTTTTTCGGCAAAACCAAAGGCTTTTTTCTCATAACCTAACTTTGCACCTAACATGATTACATCTGCCATTTGCATACATAAACGGATAGCATCTTCATAAACTTCGGAGGCTGTAATTCCTAATGCTATTTTATCATTATTATTGGTTCTTAACTGTCGCAATTCTGAAATTAAGGTATCGCAAACTTCCAAACAAGACAAAGCAGTTTTTAAATCTTTGAATTTTAATGTTTTTTGATAATGTAAGTTTTCATAGATTTGTGCTTTTAATAACAAGGAATTTAGCAAATAACTTCCACTATAATAATTTTTTGCTTGGGGATTTTCTTGGTTATTTTTTGCTTGAAAATCAATAACATTTGCTTGCAATGCTTGCTGAATATATTGTGTAGCTTTGGCAAAATCATTGCGTTTCAAATATAAAGAAGCAAGTAAATTATATATTTGTGCAATTTCTGGGTGCTTTTCTCCATAGTTTTTTTTGTATATTGTCAAGGCTTTTAAATAGTTATCTAAGGCATTATCAAAATTGTCTAAATCACTATGAACTTGCCCTAAACTTAAATAGGCAAAAGCCTCGTTTGGGTGGTCTTTTTCGTAGGCTATCTTTCTGATTTTCAATGATTTATCAAAATTTATTAGTGCTTCTTCATATTGTTTTTGGCTGCGTTGAATGAAGGCAATATTTGTATAAGAAGTTGCAATAGAAGGGTGATTTTCGGGATATACAATTTGATAAATAGTCAATGCTTTTTCATAATATTCTAACGCCAAAAATGGTTGTGTGCTTGCATAAACCAGCCCCATATCATTATAGGAAGCTGCAACTTCAGCGTGGTTTTCTTGATACAAATTTTGACGAATTGCTAAGGCTTTATTTAGATAATCTAACGCCAATTCATTATTACCTGTGTTCCAATAAACAATACCTAAATGGTTATAGCAGTCTGCCACTGCATCATGTTTTTCGGTGTAAGTTTTTTGATAAATTGTTAATGCTTTTTGATAATTTTCTAAGGCAAGGTCATTTCTGCCAATTTGTAGATTTTTTTCACCAAGTTTTAGATAGTTATCTGCCTCTTTGTTATCAACTTCTTTGGTTTGTTGTGCAAAAACATTGTAAGAAGTAACAAAAAATAATACAAAAAAAGAAAGTTTTAGATAGGTTTTCATAAAATATTTTTCTGTAATATTAGGTAATAAAAAGATAAAATTAATACTATTGCAAAAAAACTATCAAACTTTAATTTACTTTGATTTAATATTAACTTTATTCTATAGAATACGTTTAAAAATAGTAACTTATTTCTGAAAACTCGAACAACCATGAAAAAAATACCCTCTTTTGCGTCAAAATTTGCTTCAAAACTTGCAGCATTTTCTACAATAACTCTTGCAATTTCGCTTGCAACATTGCCAACTACACAAGTTTATGCACAAAATAAACCACAAGATACTAACGCAAAAAATGTAAAAACTCCTACATCTATTGCAAATGACCCAATAAATACCAACGAAAAATATTTTGATATTGCAAAAAACTTAGACATTTTTGCTACTTTATTTAAAGAAGTAAATACTTATTATGTAGATGAAATTACACCAAGTGAGGTTATGGAGCAGGGAATTTACTCAATGCTCAATAATTTAGACCCTTATACAGTTTATTATCCAGAAGACAAAATCGAAGATTATCGGACTTTAACCACAGGACAATATGGTGGAATTGGTGCAAGTGTGGTAACAAGAAACGGAAAATCTATTGTTACAATGCCTTTTGAAGGTTATGCAGCACAAAAAGCAGGCTTGCAAATTGGCGATGAAATTATTAAAATTGATGGAATTGATATACAAGGAAAATCGCAGGCGGAGTTGGGACAAGTAATGAAAGGACAAGCTGATACAGAGGTTTCGATAACAGTGAAAAGATTTTCGGTTGCAGAGCCAATTACATTGAAAATGAAACGTGAAAAAATCAAGATAGATAATGTTACGTATTCGGGTATGGTTACTGCCGATATTGGTATGATTAGATTAACAGATTTTACAAATAATGCAAGCAAAGAAGTAAAAGATGCGTTGGTGGCTTTGAAAGAAAAAGGTGCAAAGAAAATCATTTTAGATTTGCGTGGAAACCCTGGTGGTTTGTTGAGTGAAGCCATAAATATTTCAAATATTTTTGTGCCAAAAGGCGTGGAAATAGTAAGCACAAAAGGCAAAGTTAAGGAGTGGAACAAGAAATATAATGCTCTCATGCAAGCAACAGATGAGCAAATTCCGATGGCAGTTTTGACAAGTAGCACAAGTGCATCAGCAGCCGAAATTGTTTCAGGTGTGATTCAAGATTATGATAGAGGAGTTTTGGTTGGGCAAAATACCTACGGAAAAGGACTTGTGCAAGCTACTCGTTCACTTTCTTACAATGCAAAATTAAAAGTTACTGTTGCAAAATACTACATTCCAAGTGGCAGATGTATTCAAGCTATTGATTATACGCACCGCAATTCCGATGGCAGTGTGGGGAAAGTCGCAGATTCGTTAAGAGTTGCTTTTAAAACTAAAAATGGTCGTGTTGTCTATGATGGTGGCGGCGTAAAACCCGATATTGAGGTGTCAAAAGACCGCAATATTCCGATTATTGCAAGTTTAGATTCAAAAGGTTTGTTGTTTGAATATGCTAACGAATATCGCACAAAATACAAACAATTAGCAGCACCCAAAGAGTTTAAATTAACAGATGACGAGTATAAAGATTTTGTAAAATGGTTGGATAAAAAAGATTATGATTATGTTACAAAAGTTGAAAAAACCATAACAGAACTCGAAAAAACAGCGAAAGATGAGAAATATTACGAAGACATTAAATCACAAATTGAGAGTTTGAAAGCAAAACTTTATCACAATAAAGAATCTGATTTATTGAAATTTAAAACTGAAATAAAGGAGTTATTGGAACATGATATTGTTGCACATTTTTACTTAGAAAAAGGTAGAATTGAGGCAGGTTTTGATTCTGATGCTGATATTTTGGAGGCTGTAAAGGTTTTGAATGATAAAGCAAGGTTTGATAAATTATTGGCAGGGAAATAAAAAAACTAAAAGACCGACAAAATACTAACTTACAAACTACCATGATTAACATGACAAACTCACAAAACCCGATTTCTATTGATGAAATTGGGGATAAGTTACAGTTCAAAACCGAAGAAGTTGGCATTAGTGTTGGCAATTTTTTCCAGACAGGTTTTAGTGTTTTCTTAGGATTAATCGGGCTTGCCTGCTCCATTACGGGCATTGCACAAATAGAAAGTCTATTCAGTTTTGGCTGGATGGCATTCACATTATTCTTGGGGATTTTACCCATGCTTACAAGTTTTTGGTTGATAAAACAAGGCAATAAAAATACAAAAACAAGGAGAAATAGTATTTTGGAACGGAAAATTTTAAAAATGATGATGCGAAAAAACGGTACAGTAACCCCACAACAAGTTGCTTTTCAATTAGCTATCAGCATTGACGATGCCCATAAAGTTCTCGAACAACTTTATAGCAAAGGTATGTTAGAAACTAATATTTCTGAACAAGGCGTAATGTATTACCAACTTGGTGAGGCTATGACTTGGGACAAAAAGCTGTTAAGATAGTTTTTGTTTTATAGATATGTTAAATAATTGTTTCTAAATTTTTAAAAATAGAACAAAACCCCTAAGTTTGCAAAAAAATTGATTAACCATAAGACAAATGAAACCTCCTCGCAGAGTTGTGATAACAGGCTTAGGTGCTTTAACACCTATAGGAAATACAGTTGCTGAATACTGGGAAGGGCTTGCCATAGGCAAAAGTGGTTCTGCCCTCATTACTAAGTTCGATACACAAAAATTCAAAACCAAGTTTGCCTGCGAAGTCAAAAATCTTGATGTTGAAAAATTTATAGAGAGAAAAGAAGCACGCCGCATTGACCCATTTTCTCAATTTGCTTTGATTGCAGCCGACCAAGCCATGGTTGATGCAGGTTTTGACATGGAAAAAGTGGATAGAGATAGGTTTGGTGTGATTATGGGTTCTGGAATTGGTGGTATTAAAACATTTCAAGATGAGGTTGGTGATTATGCAAAAGGTGATGGAACACCTCGTTTCAATCCTTTCTTTGTGCCAAAAATGATTGTAGATATTTGTGCAGGTCATGTTTCTATTAAATATGGTTTGCAAGGTCCTAACTTTGTTACAGTTTCAGCTTGTGCCTCATCTTCTAATGCTATGGTTGATGCTTTTAATTATATTCGTTGGAATCAGGCTGATATAATTTTGACAGGTGGAGCAGAATCATCAATTACAGAATGTGGAATTGGTGGTTTTAATGCGATGAAAGCCATGTCAGAAAGAAACGATAGTCCAGAAACTGCCTCACGACCTTATGATAAAAATAGAGATGGTTTTGTGATGGGCGAAGGGTCTTGTATTTTGATTTTTGAGGAACTTGAACATGCAAAAGCAAGAGGTGCAAAAATTTATGCGGAAGTTTTAGGTGGTGGAATGTCGGCAGATGCACATCACATGACTGCTCCACACCCAGAAGGACATGGTGCATTAATGGTTATGAAAAATGCGTTGGCAGATGCTAATTTAAAGGTAGAAGACGTTGATTATATCAATACACATGGCACTTCTACGCCTTTGGGTGATGTTTCGGAAGTAAAAGCTGTGCAAAAACTTTTTGGTGAGCATGCTTACAAACTTAATATTAGTTCTACAAAATCAATGACAGGACATTTATTAGGTGCTGCGGGGTCTATTGAAGCATTGGCAGGAATTTTTGCCATTCAAAAACAGATAATTCCTCCTACAATTAATCATTTTGAAGATGATGAGGCTTTTGACCCAAAACTAAATTTTACATTCAATAAACCACAACATAGAAAAGTAGAAATTGTTTTGAGCAATACTTTTGGATTTGGTGGGCATAATTGTGCAATAATTTTAGGAAAATATAATGGTTAAGTAGTTGATAATTAATTATCTTGAAAATCAGGTTAAATAAAACTATTGGAAAGTTTTAAAACTTTCCAATAGTAACCAAAACCAATTTTTTACAATTCATGCCCTATTTTACTTTCCTTACTTTCCGTCTCCAAAGTATTTTCTTCCTGCATTTTTCTCCATTTTTTGCGACCTAACATGTAATACAAAGGCGGAATAATGAATGGCGTGAGCAATAAAGTGGTAAACAAACCACCAATAATAATGAAAAATAATTTACTTTTCAAGCAATAAAATTAATTTATGCTACTCTCAAATTCCTTTTGATTTTGTTGCGACTGTTGCATAAACAGAACCTATCACATCTCCAATAATTGCACCTATCATTTTTTTAGGATTTTATTCTGTTACAAATAGCAAATTAAGCCATTCTATACATGAATTACATAAAACTTTATCACTTGTGTTAAGGTATTTTTTTGTAATAGCCAAACCCATTGGCGTGCCTGGGTCTTCCTGCCAAGCAAGCCAAGTATGAATAAATGCTTTGGATTTGTGATATTCCTTATTATAACCATTTAATTTTTGGTTTTCTATTTCGGCTAAGGTTAGCTCTGCAATTTCTGCTAATTTGTCATTTTCTGGAATTAAAAATTTAACAAAATCTTCCAACATTCCTTGTAGATTATTGTTTGGCATAAGCCAAATACCAATTTTTTTATCATTTTCTCTGTGAACTAAACCATTTTCAGGCAATTCATCAGGGAAGTTATAACCATTATTACTAAAAATATCTTTCAATGACTGCCACCTTTTAGTACTGTCTGTGTCTGCATCAATAACAATTCCCAATGTTTTATTACCCGATTTTTTCAATCTTATTGGTATTTGCTCAATTAACTTATCAACTCCTTCACAATCAATCACATCAAAAGTTTGAGAAACTTTAAATTTTTCGCACAAAGCCCAAATTACGTGTTGGTCATCTTTACCTTCTACCAAAAGCTGTTGGTCATATTTGTTTTTTTTCATAATTTAACGAGTTTCTATATTATTTTCTGTTGCAATTTTCAGGTCTTTGCTATCATAAGTTTCTAATTTAATTTCATCTTTAACCCTGTCCAAACGAAATAATTTACCTAAATTTTGATTATTATTAGCATTTATTACTTCCGAAAAAGAGTTAATACAATCGTTGCTATGTGTTGTTGCAAATACTTGTACATTTAATTTAGTTGCTAATTTAAACACAATTTCCCATAACTTTTCTTGAACAGAATAATGCAAGCCATTTTCAAATTCATCAATCAAACAATAACCATTTTCCGAATTTACTAAGCCTAAAATAATTGTCAATATCCTGTTAATGCCATCACCCATACTTTGCAGACTTATTCTTTCAGAAACTCCTTTAAGTTTTGCAGCAGCTTTGCGGCCATTTGTTGAGTTTTCGGCTTTTACAAAAGCAATTTTTTCTAAATTAGGTTCTATAATTTGCAAAGCCTCAATCACATATGCTTCTTTTTCAGAAAGAGTAATGTTATCCCAAAGATTTGCATTACTGTCTTCCTCATGAGCAATAGGTTTGATAAATTGGAAATCTATAACTGATACCATATCTAAGAAAGTAAAACTTCTCATACTATGAGGTTCTATTTCCTTTATAGAGAAAATTGTTTTATCTTTTCCTAACGCTATTTCTAAGCCCAATAATGTATTGGGTACAATAGCTTTTTTTGGAATTTTTGTTCTATATTTTCTAAGTATTACATTATTTTCATTGTCATCATCTATTTCCTCTATATACCTGATAAACTCCAATCGTAAATAATTTATTTCATCTCCAATAAAAATACTATTCAAACCATTATTATCAATTTGCCTGTTATTAAATAAGGAACTTAAAGACTTTACAGGATTTATTTTTCTTGTACTCTCTTCACTGTAAAATAACTCTCCTCTTTCTCGTAAAATGCTATAAATAAACTCGAAATCAGCATTCGAAGCTAATATAGCAATAGCTTCTAACAAACTTGTTTTGCTTGTATTATTTTTGCCTGTTATCAAATTTATTGTAGCTAATTCAGGGAAATCAAGGTTTTTAATATTCTTGAAGTTTTGTATTTTTAGTGTTTGTAACATCGTTATTAAATATAATTTCGTTAATTTATTCACTATGCAAATATAGAAATCTTTACTATTATTTAGGAATAAGTAATAATAAAGATTTGCTTTTACACTTCATACCTTAGCTACTTTTCTATTTTCTCCGATTCTTCCTTACTTTCCGCCTCCAAAGTATTTTCTTCCTGCATTTTTCTCCATTTTTTGCGACCTAACATATAATATAAAGGCGGAATAATGAATGGCGTAAGCAATAAAGTTGTAAACAAACCACCAATAATTACCGTTGCCAAAGGACGTTGCACATCAGAGCCGATGCCCGCAGACCTTGCAGCAGGAATTAAACCGATAATTGCCACAAACAACATCATCAAAATTGGGCGAAGTTCGTGAACAGAAGTATGAATGATTAGCTCTTTAAAATCTGTTAAATTTGGGTCTGCCGTTTTGCTACTTGCCTTTTCTTTTGCCCTATTGTATGCCGAAACTAACAAAACTCCTGCCATAACAGACACACCAAACAAGGAAACAAAACCTACGCCTCCCGAAACATTAAAATTATAACCTCTGAAAAGCAAAGCTGCTGTGCCGCCAATTACCGCAAAAGGTACGCACAAAATCGTAACTAAGGTGTCCTGAACATTGCGATATAACAAAAATAAAAATAAGGTTACTAACACAAAAGTTATAGGAATTACCAAACCTAACCTTTTGCCTGCTCTTTCCAAATTCTCAAATTGTCCGCCATAAATTATGTCATAACCTTTGGGAATTGTGATTTGTGCAGCAATTTTTTCTTGACATTCCTTCACAAATCCGCCTTGGTCACGTCCTCGCACATTACTACGAACTGCAATGAGCCTTTTTCCGTCTAATCGTGTAATATTGGTTTGTCCATCAATCAGTTTTATCGTAGAAAGTTGCGACATTGGTATCCTTGCACCTGTGGGTGTAGGAATTAACATATTTTGCACCGCATCAATATTATCTCGATATTTTGGCAAAAATCGCACTTTCATATCATAACGTCTTGCCCCATCATAAACAGTTCCTATAATTTTTCCACCAATAGCAGCCTCAATCATCAGTTGAATATCACTTACATTAATACCATAACGAGCAGCATTTTCACGATTAATTTCGATACTTAACTGTGTTTGTATACCTTCTTGTTCAATACTAACTTCACTCGAACCTTGTATATTTTTGACAATATTTACAATGCTATCAGCTTTTTTACGCATTAAAATCAAGTCATCACCAATAATTGAAATTGCCAAATCCGCAGCACTTCCCGTTACCACTTCATTTACTTGGTCAATAATGGGCTGCCCAAACGAAAAATATGCCCCAGGAATGGCAGCCTCCAATTCATTTTTCATTGCCTTAATTAAGTCTTGTTTGGTGGTATCTTTTACCCACAAATCATAATCTTTCAATTCAACCAAAATTTCTGTACGGTTGGTTGCAAAAGGGTCAGTTCCATCGTCATTTCTACCTGTTTGGGTAATGGCATTTTTTACTTGCACGTGCTTGGCTACAATGTTGCGAATTATTGGAGCAACTTTGGCATTTTCTTGAATGGAAACTCCCGAAGGCAAAAAACAACGTGCAAAAATGGAACCTTCATCAAGTTCAGGCAAAAATTCTGTACCAATTTTTGGAATGAGAATAGCAAAGGCAATAACCACAAAAGCAGCACCAACACCTACTGAAATTTGCGGAACTTTGAGTAAAATATGTAGAATTTTGTCATAAGCCAAATCTGCCCAAACCAATAACATATTTCTAATTCCTTTTTTCTCTTTTTTGTAATAGCTTGAAAATGAGAAACTTACCAAAACAGGAATAATAGTTAAGGCACAAACCAAAGCACCAATAACGGCAAAAGACAAGGTATAAGCCATTGGCGAAAACAATTTTCCCTCGACACGTTGCAGTGTAAACAAAGGTAAATATGCCAAAATAATAATCATTACAGTAAAGAAAATTTCATTACCAATTTCCTTTGCTGCGTGTTCACTTACCGCCACAATTCCCTCTTTTCGTTCCGCAGGACTTGCTTCTTTAATTCGCCGAACAATGGCAGCAGCCATAACGCAAGCACCATCAACGATAATTCCAAAATCAATAGCACCCAAAGACAATAAATTTGCGGGAATTCCTGCAAATTTCATCAACAAAAACGCAAAAAGTAGGGAAACAGGTATCGTAATTGCGACCACTAAGGCGGTGCGAATACTCATTAAGAAAAATATCAACACGCAAACCACAATAATAATACCTTCGGTTAAGGTAAATTTTACGGTTTTCAATGTCCGTTCTACCAATGCCGACCTTTCATAAATAATTCGAATACTGACACTTTCAGGCAATTCGTTTTCTTCTAATTCTATCAATTTTGCCTTTAATTTTAGCAATAATTCTGATGGATTTTCGCCACGTCTTGCCAAAACAATACCTTCTGTGCCTTCGGCTGCATTAATTCCTGCATCGGGAACTGCATAACCCAAAATTCCTGATGGTGCTGGTGGGGCAATTTCTACCTCTGCAACGTCTTTTAAAAAAATTGGCACATCATCTTTTGCTGCCACAACAATATTTTCAATGTCTTGTTTGTTGCGAATTGCACCAATTCCTCGAACTGCAAAACCTTGTCCACCACGCTGAATGACATTTCCACCTGTGTTGTGGTTATTTTCTTCAACAGAATTAATTAAGTCTTTGAGTTGTAAATTATATCTTTTTAAGTCTTCGGGACTTGTCAAAATGTGATATTCTTTTATGGGTCCTCCAAAAATTGTAACATCTGCCACACCTTGCACTTGCAATAAATGCGGTTTTATGACCCAATCATTCAAAGTTCGCAATTCCATTGGCGTAAATTCCTCATTTCCTTCCACCACATAACGAAAAACCTCACCAACAGGCGTGGTAAGTGGACCCAATTCTGGCGAAACTCCTTCGGGCAAATCGGCATCTTTAATTTTTTCCAAAACCGACTGACGTGCATAAAAATCATCGACTCCATCTTCGAAACTCAACTGAATTACGGACAAACCAAAAATAGTTCGGCTTCGACGTGCAATAACTTTTGGCACACCGTTTAAGGCTCTTTCTATCGGAATGGTAACTTGTTGCTCGACTTCTTCGGCTGCCCGACCTTCATATTGCGAAATTATCACAACATTTGTGTCCGAAATATCGGGATAAGCCTCAATTTTGAGTTGCGTGTAGGTATAATAACCTAACAAGCTAATCACTATCGTCATAGCAACTACTGCCCAACGGTAGGTCATCGAAAAGGTAATGAGTTTGGAAATCATTGGTTCTTTGTTGTAAGTGCTAAGTTTAAATGCTAAATTTTGGCTTGTTTTTATTCTTTGTACGAATTTATAACTTAAAATTTAGCATTTATAATTACCCTGCTATTTAGTAAAAAATATTGTGAATTGGTTTTTAGAATAGGAAAATTAAGGGGAAAATAATTTAGAGAATGTGGAATATTTTATTGGATTTATGTTGTAATTTTTCTTTATTTTCGTATTTTAACTATAAAATTTGGAAACATATTTTTGATTTTTGTGAGTAAATTATTAATTTTGATCTACAATATGTTTCATTTAATAGTATAGTTAGTTATAATAGTTATTTTTTTAATACATAAGTTATTGTAAGGGTAAAAAACATACTTTAATTATTTATTAAATGGTCATGACGTCAATGCCTATCATCTAATTGTGTGAGCAATAATCTCTATAAAATTGATATTTTGATTAGCTTTGGTGACTTTAAATAAACATATCAATACAGCTATATTTTATACAAACGACATCAAAGAAAGCAATCAAGTCTTATAAAATCAAAACCATCTTCTCCATTTGTCATATTTCATACAAGAAATTTGACCATCAAAGCTATTTTGAAAGTATTACTAAATTAAAAGATAGTTTTATTATTTGGTTAAAAAAATTCGTTTATCCAACGATATCAAGATTATTTTTAGGTTTAAGGGCAAAATTTCTAAGAAACTTACTTAGCATAAATGAGTTGATAAATCTCTCAAAAACAAGTCAGAATATGGTATTGAAGTTTTGGAAATCAAAGGCAAAGTGTATAAAAATGTACGTTTTGTGATTTAAAGCCTTATTATTTGAACCAAAACCCTTGTAATACTGTTATTAATGAATATTTGGGAAGCAAATTATTAGCAATCCTAATGCAGCCAAAGCTTATTTACAAAGACTATTCTTGCAGTTTGAATAAGTATTTTCTTTCTATTAAAAGAACTAACAAAATTGACATATTTCAGAGAAGTACAACTGTGGAAACAGGAAAATAACATTACATACGAATTAATTTAGAAATTAATGACTATAACACAACAATATTATTTATAAAAAATATAAAATAACATTATGGCAAACGTAATAATTGCACCTTCTTGGAAAGAAAAATTAAAAGATGAGTTTGAAAAAGATTATTTTAACAAACTTATAGATTTTGTAAAACAAGAAAAAGCTACACAAATTATTTATCCACCAAATAAACTCATTTTTAGTGCTTTTGAACATTGTAGTTTTGAGGACACAAAAGTTGTGATAATTGGACAAGACCCTTATCATGGAGAAGGTCAGGCAAATGGTTTGTGTTTTTCGGTGAGTGATGGCATCAAAATTCCTCCATCTTTACTCAATATTTTTAAAGAAATTCAGACAGATTTGGGCAAAGAAATTCCTAAAAGTGGCAATTTAGAAAGATGGGCTTCGCAAGGAGTTTTAATGCTCAACGCAACATTGACTGTAAGGGCTGCCACTGCGGGTTCTCATCAAAATAAAGGTTGGGAACAGTTTACAGATGCAGTAATTCGGGTGCTAAACAACGAAAAACAACATTTGGTATATATGTTGTGGGGAAGTTATGCACAGAAAAAGGGTAGTTTTGTTGATAATAAAAACAACTTGATACTTAGTGCAAAACACCCTTCGCCAATGGCTGCAAATGCTGGCGGCTGGTTTGATTGCAAACATTTTAGTCAAGCAAATGGCTATTTACAGGATAAAAATTTGAAAGAAATTGAATGGTAAAAGTAGAAAATTATTGTTTTGATGCCATTTATCTTTTCAATTTGGTTTGTCATTCTGAGCAAATACCTTAAAAATAATTTAGCCTAAAATTAAAAAAAGTTAATTATTTTTGCTTTGAAAACATTTTAGTATATTACAACGTATTAAGACTAACATAATTTGCCAAATGATTTTTAAATGACAGCTAACGAACTCATAAATCCTTTAATTCCACCGCTAAAAGAAAGTGATTCGGTGCAAAAAGCCCTTAATTGGATGAATCAGTTTAGGATTCATCAGCTTCCTCTTGTCGAACATACACATTACAAAGGCTTGATTTCGGAAGAAATTTTGTATGACATGAATAAACCTCATGCGAAGATTTCAGATTTAATTCCTGCATATCCAGAAGTGTATGTTACTGAAAATCAACACTTTTATGAAGTTATCAAGGCTACTGATAAAAATAGTTTGCCCATTATTGCAGTTTTAGATGGTGATAAAAAATTTAAAGGTGTTATCACAATTAAGGATACCATTAATGCTTTTGCTCGTACTTTTGCCACACAAAGTGTAGGAGGAATTTTAGTAATTTCTATGCCTGAATATGATTATTCTATGGCAGAAATTAGTCGTTTGGTGGAGGAAAATCATGTAAAAATATTGAGTAGCTATTTGGAAGAAGACCCATACGACCCTAATATGGTAAAAGTTACATTAAAATTAGATAAGTTAGATGTTTCTCGTGTTGTGGCAACTTTAGAAAGGTTTGATTATAATGTGATAGCCAAATTCCAAGAAATAGAAACCATAGACCATGACAAAGAAAGATTAGATATGTTTTTTAGGTTTTTGAATGTGTAAATGATAAATATGAAATATGATTTATAAAATAAGAAATCATAGGATAAAAAATCTTAGTAATTCCTAATAAGCTGCTAAGATTTTTTTGCTAACAAATTCTCTATTCCTTTATTTCCAAATTTGTTAATCTTTCCAATATATTTTCTAATACCTCGCCCACTTCCGCATTTTTCGTTTCTTGTATTGTAACACTTCCCTGATTATTTAATACGCCATTAATTGTTGTAACAGTGTTGTTAAAATATTCACCTCCGCACTTTTGATTAAATCTCCTGCCGAAATGCCGAAAATCTTGGCAATACTTTCTATATTTGACATATTAATGTCTAATTGTCCTCGTTCTACTTTGGCATACCAAGAAACAGATTTATTGAGCAATTCAGCAATTTTTTCTTGGGTATAACCTTTTTCGGTACGAAAAACACGAATTCTACGACCTATATTTTCTAAAATATCCATGATTTGTAGTTTAGTAACAAAAATTGTGAATGAGAGTGCAATAATGGTGATTATAAGGATATAGCACAAATGAAAACAAACATTAATTTTGCAAAATAATTCTAAACTCCTAAAATTATGAAACTTAAACTATTCGCACTTGCCACGCTTGGCATTTTAGGTTTAACAACCTGCGAAACAGGAAAAACGCCCGACCCTTGTGCAGCCATGAAACCTGTATCTGCTGACTTTTCTACTTCCGTAGATGGATTAGAGATGGACACTTTTTGGATGCCCGCAAGCGTAACTTTCAAAGCTAAAGATTCTACTGCCCAAAGTTATGAATGGTCTTTTCCTGATGGCACAAATACAAGCAATAAACGCAGCTTTTCGCTATTGTTTGCTAATGATACAGGCAAGGTAGATGTGCAGCTTATCTTGAAAAGCAAGCCACAAACAGCTTGTTTCCCTAAAGATGATGGTATAGATACAGTAAAAAAAACAATGTATTTTTTTAATAGGGATATTGTAACAAAATTGCCCTATATAGGCACATTTGTAGGTACTGAGGATATAAATCCTACAAAAAAATTTGAAATACATATCAAATATTTTGACGACCCAGACCCAGAACCTATAAAAAATTTCTGGACAGGTGTGAGAATTTTTAACCTACCCGAAGGCTGTGGAAATGGAGATACAACAATTACTTCATATAGTCCACCCTTAGGAAGTAGCAATTATAAGGCTTTTACTTTTGGTACTGGTGGTTTATCTCATAATGGTTGTCCATCACTTGGTGGAAAAGGTGTTATGATAAATAAAGATAAAATAGTGATTGATTATTCCTTTGTTGTTTATAATGAGACTACAAAAAAACATGACTTATTCAAACGTAAATTTACGGGGTATCGTAAAAAATAAAAATAAAAATAAATTTTAATTCCTATTTCTCAACTTAAACTTTCTCTTTACAGATGAAAATTTTTAAAATGTTGCAAGCATTTTTGCTTGCCTTGGTTTTGTTTTCCCCAGATATTTTGGCACAAATACGTTATACACCACGCACGCCTTGCCCTGTGCGAGGATACGATGCAAATAATGTCTTTGACTGGACACAAAATCGTTATCCATTTTATATTACTGGGCTTGGTTATCATTCCATGCCCTCACCTTGGGTTGATTACGCAAATAATTTTAACCTCGGAAATTTTCAATATACAGGTAGGGCAAACTATGCCCCTGAGTATGGTTGGGTATTGGTAAAAAAAGATTTTGGAACTTTGGGTTCCACAATTGAACACCCTTACCTTATTCTTTACAATAAATTTAGGGGAACTATGCGAATTTTTGTAGCTATTAGCCGTCAACAAGGTACTGCACAAAAAGCCGTTTTTAAAGTATGGTTTCCTAATGAACCTAATAACGAAACACCATATAAATCAGGTATTTTTGAGTTTAATCGGGTAGGAAACAGTTTCAATGCCTTAGATAGGTTTGATAACCAAATACCATTTATGAAAACCTCAAATGAGTATGCAAGTAGCCTTCCCTATTGGCTTTATACTGATATAGCTACTGCTTATGACCCTTGTACTTGCAATTATA
>JAYTNF010000362.1:0-17017 GCA_043748455.1 Cytophagales bacterium | reverse complement strand
GTGCAGACAGGAATGATGGACATGGATAGTGAGTTTGCAGATGTGATGCGGAGAACAACAAAACCTGTTTATGTAGTTGTAAATAAGGCTGATAGTGCTGAAAAAGCAAATTTAGGTGGAGAATTTTATGCTCTGGGCTTAGGCGAAGTCTATTCTATTTCTTCGCAAAATGGTTCGGGAACAGGAGAATTATTAGACCAAGTTGTAACACATTTTACAAAAAATGACGAGGAAAACCCAAATGCAGGAATTCCAAGAATTGCAATTTTAGGAAGACCAAATGTTGGTAAATCTTCATTTATTAATGCTTTATTAGGCAAAGAAAGAACTATTGTAACAGATGTTGCAGGAACAACACGAGATTCGATAGATACACATTATAAGGCTTTTGGCAATAATTTTATTTTAACAGATACCGCAGGGATTCGCCGAAAAGCAAAAATTCATGAAGATATTGAGTTTTATTCTATTATGAGGTCTATTCGTACCTTAGAAGATAGTGATATTTGTGTAATTCTTATTGACGCAACGCAAGGACTTGAAACTCAAGATGTAAATATTGTAAATCTTGCCGACCGTTATGGAAAAGGTATTGTATTAATGGTTAATAAATGGGATTTGGTGGCTGATAAAGACTCTAATACAGCCGCTAAAATGGAGAAAGCAATTAGAGAAAGATTGCACCCAATTAGTTATATGTCTATTTTATTTGCCTCTGTAATTACAAAACAACGTATTTTTCAGGTTGTTGAAAAAGCTGTAAAAGCACACGAAAATAAAAGTCGCAAAGTGCCAACTTCTCAACTTAATAATTGGTTGGAAGAAACGATGGCACATTATCCACCACCAGCCATCAAAGGAAAATTGGTTTCTATTAAATATATGACGCAGTTTCCTGCAAGAACACCAAGTTTTGCATTTTTCTGCAACTTACCACAATATATTAAAGAACCTTACATGAGGTATTTGGAAAATCAGTTGCGTGAAAAATTTGATTTTGAAGGTACGCCGATACGGTTGTTTTTTAGGAAAAAATAAATTCGTTACGTTGTCAATGGTGCTTTTCACACCTTGACAATCGTATAACTGTAGAATTTAATACGATTGTCAAGGTGCGAAAAGCACCATTGACAACGTATTAAATTAGCTAAAATTTTATTTCCTATATTTCACTTCTATTGCATGCAATTCCAACAAAGGTTTCAAAAATTCTTCCAAATCATACATAGATAATTGGCTTGCAGCATCACATAAAGCACGACTTGGCTCTGGGTGGGTTTCGATAAATAAACCATCAATACCTGCGGCTATACCTGCACGAGAAAGTACGGGCAAAAACTGTCTTGCACCACCATTTGGGTCTGCACTTGGAATACCATATTTGCGGATAGAATGTGTAACATCAAAAACTACAGGATAGCCAGTTTGTGCCATCAAGTAAAAACTTCGTGGGTCAACAATTAAATCATTATAACCCATTGTGTAACCTCTTTCGGTCAAAATAACTTGGTCATTGCCTGCATCTGCACACTTTTGGGCTGGTTTGTCCATGTTTTCAGGTGCTAAAAACTGTCCATGTTTAATATTTACAACTTTTCCTGTTTGAGCAGCAGCCACTAATAACGTGGTTTGCATGCATAAATATGCAGGAATTTGGATAATATCAAGCACTTCGGCGGCAGGTTTTGCTTGGTCTGGATAGTGAATATCTGACAAAATTGGAAAGCCAAACTCTGTTTTGATTTTTTGTAACATTTTTAAACCTTCTTCTAATCCAGGACCTTGATAAAATTTTAAGGTGCTGCGGTTATCTTTTTGAAAAGATGATTTATAAATCATTGGAAGTTTTAATCTTTCAGAAACTTCTTTTAATTTTTCAGCAGTTTTCATCATTGTCATTTCGTCCTCAATAACACAAGGTCCCGAAATTAAAAATAATTGGTCTGCACCACAAGAAATATTGCCAACTTTTACGATTTTTTTCATATTTGTAGTTAAAACTTCAAAAATAATTGTGTGAATTTATTTTTGCAAATATACAAAAATTATGTGATTTTGGTGTGATTGCAACAAAAATGATTTGAGAACTTGTAGGGGGAAATTATTGAGTAAGGATATATAACTTTTGGAAAGTCAAAAACTTTCCAAAAGCAGTTTTTTACAATTAATTTCCTTTTGAAACTCTAATAGTCTGTGTTTGGAAACCTAAAAGATATGCCCCAATTCCATTAATAAGACCATCTACAAAAGTAGTTGTAGTTCTTATTGTGTAATTTGTAGCTCCACCAGCCATAGCTTTTGAATCTACTTTATTTAAAGGCAATAAGCCCCAAAATAAGTACATTTGCTTTTCTGTAGCATCATATTGTGATTTGCAATCACCTTTGCCACCAGTACCAACAGTGTGCATAGTAGCACGACAACTTGACATTAAAACAACTATTGAGCATAAAAATGCTACTTGCAACATCATTTTTTTCATAAAACCAATAAGTTTTGTATAAAAGTAGATAAATTTTTAACATCGCAATAAACTAAACTCTTATTTAATTTACAAGGAAATGTTAAAAAATATTTAAAAAATCTCTACTCCGACAAAAACACTCTTTTCACTCTTTCGCCTACTGCGGTTAAAATTTCGTAAGGAATTGTCCCTGCTTGTTGTGCCAAATCAGCGTACAATTTTTATTACCCAAAAACAATAAATTAAATTTAAAAATTGTAATTTTGTATAAAGATAAAATTATGTCAAAATATATTAATCCTTACACAGATTTTGGTTTTAAAAAATTGTTTGGTGAAGAATCAAACAAAGATTTATTGATTGATTTTGTCAATGAATTGTTGCAAAACGAACAAAAAATTACACAGCTAACTTTCCTAAAAACTGAAAACTTAGGAGCAAATGAAACAGATAGAAAAGCTGTTTTTGACTTGTATTGTCAAAATGATAAGGGCGAAAAATTTATTGTGGAATTGCAGAAAGCAAGGCAAAAATATTTTAAAGATAGAAGTTTATATTATGCAAGTTTTGCTATTCAAGAGCAAGCCCTAAAAGGTGATTGGGATTATGAATTGCAGGCTGTTTACACAATTTCAATCATGGATTTTAAATTTGACGAACAGAAAGAAGAGGCACATAAATTTCGCCATGATGTGCAATTACTTGATGTGGAAACAAAAAAAGTATTTTATAATAAATTGCGGTTCATTTATTTAGAAATGCCAAAGTTTAACAAAACTATTGATGAATTGACTACACATTATGAAAAATGGCTATTTATTTTGCAAAATCTATCTCAACTTGATAAAATTCCTGAAAAATTGCGTGAAAAAATATTTCTAAAATTATTTGAAGCCGCCGAAATTGCAAAATTTGATACTACCGAACAACGTGCTTATCAAGATAGTTTAAAGTATTATAGAGATTGGAAAAATGTAATGGATACCGCCATAGAAAAAGCATTAGATGATAGAAATGTAGAAGTTGCAAAAAATGCTATTCTAAAAAATATTAATAATGAAATTATTTCAGCTATTACAGGATTAACAATAAGTCAAATTGAAATATTACGTCAAGAAATAGAAAAATTATCATAAAATTACACTAAGACTACAAAATATTAAGGATTTTTTTGTAGCCTTAGTTTTGCAAAGATGTACCTAAAAAGACAATTTTAGTTATCAATTTTCCTGCTTTTACTCCGACAAAAACACCCTTTTTACCCTCTCCCCTACTGCGGTTAAAATTTCGTAAGGAATTGTCCCTGCTTGTTGTGCCAAATCAAAAATAGAAGGTTCTTCGCCAAAAATAATGACCTCATCACCTTCATTTGCCGAAATATTGGTCATATCAACCATGCACATATCCATACAAATATTGCCAATTATGGGTGCTAAATGTCCATTTATAAGCACTTTTGCGTTGCCATTGCCAAGTTTTCTGCTAAAACCATCAGCATAACCAATGGCAATAGTGGCAGTTGTGATGTCAGTTTCAGCTTTTCCTTTGCGACTGTAACCTACGGTTTCGCCTGCTTTTATGTGTTTTATTTGTGAGATTACGGTTTTTAATGTGCCAATAGGTCGTAATTTTTCTTGCAACCAACCATTTACTTCCACGCCATATAAGCCAATTCCTAACCTTACCATATCTGAAATTTTTGGTGATATGCCTTCAATTTTTTCTTCTCCATTCAATATGTCTTGAAAACGGACTATTGCAGGCGAATTGCACGCATGATGAATGGGCGAATAAGCCAAATAATCTAACTCTTTTTCAATTTCATCTGCCATAAAACTAAATTTTTGCATTTGTTGGTGCGAAAAATTATCAAATTCGTTGCCATCTGCCCCTGCCAAATGTGTAAAAATAGTTTGAATAACTATATTTTTATTTGCTTTTAAGTTTTCTATCAAAAATACTAAATCATCTTCTTCAAAACCCAAACGGTGCATTCCTGTATCTAATTTCAAATGTATTTTGATTTTTTGTAGATTAGCAACAGCAATAATACTTGTAAGTGTGGTTTTGCTATAAATTTCAGGTTCTAAATCATAACGCAATAATTTTTCAAAACTGTCTTGTGATGGGTTCATAACCATAATTGGCAAGGTAATTCCGTTTTGTCGCAAAGCAATTCCCTCATCTGTATAAGCCACCGCCAAATAATCAACTTTTTGATATTGCAACAGTTTTGCAACCTCAAAACTGCCACTTCCATAAGCAAAAGCCTTAACCATAACCATAATTTTGGTATGTTGGGGCAATAAAGAACGGTAAAATTTTAGATTATGTGTTAAGGCTTCTAAATTAATTTCTAATCTTGTGCCGTGTATTTTTTGTTGCAATTCCTTTACAATTTGCTCAAAATGAAAACTTCTTGCACCTTTTATCAAAATATTTTCGTTGTTAAATGACAATAAAGATGACATCTTTTCAAAAGATGTCATCTTTACCGTCATTTGTGTCATCTCTGTAAAATTATTAACAAAATCTTGCACCGTTTCAAAAAAATATTTTTCCTTCTGCACAAATTCATCAGCATAAAACCTTATTTCTTTTCCAATTCCAATAACTTTATCAATTTGTTGATTTTCAAGCAAATACGCAATTTTTGGATATAATTCGTCTGCACTCAAACCACTTTCAAGCATATCAGAAATGATAACAGTTGTCTTAGGTTTTTGCTTATTTTGTTCCAAAAAATTTAAAGCAACAGTCAAACCTGCCAAATCATTATTATAAGTGTCATCAATAAGTAAACAGTTATTAATTCCGTTCTTAATTTCCAACCGCATAGCAACAGGTTTCAATAACATTATTAGCTTTTCAATTTCCTTCATTTCAAAACCCAAGCATAATAATAAAGCTATGCAATGCAAACAATTTTCGGTAAAAGCATTGTCAATAAAAGGAATAATCAGCGAATAACTTTGGTTTTTGAAGTCTAATGACACTTGTTTGTTATTTTTATCTGTAATTTCGGCAGTAATTCGCAAGTTTGCCAATGGCGAAAATCCCCAAGAAAAAGGCATAACTTTTGGATTTTTCTGCACAAAATAGTCTATTTCTTCGTCAATTTGTTGGTGGTCTGAGCAATAAATTAAAATTTCGGCTTCGTTAAAAAGTTGTAATTTTTCTTGAATTTTTGATTTGCGATTTTCAAAACCTTCGTCGTGGGCAGTGCCAATATTTGTAAAAATTCCAACAGTTGGGCGTATAATTTGTTGCAGTTTTTGCATTTCGTTTGGTCGTGAAATTCCAGCCTCAAAAATTGCAATTTCGTGTTTATCAGTCATTTGCCAAACCGATAAAGGCACACCAAGCTGCGAATTATAACTTTTTGGGCTTTTGACAACTTGATAACGAGTTTCTAAAAGTTGTGCCAACCATTCTTTAATAATAGTTTTTCCGTTGCTTCCTGTAATGGCAATCACAGGCAAACGAAATTGTCTGCGGTGAAAAGAAACCAATAATTGCAAAGCTATTAGCGTATTTTCGGTGCTGATAAAAGTCGTTTGTCCACCATTTTCGTCATCATTTAAGGCTGCAAAAATTTCAGTATTGACAAAATATTTTTCTACCACAAAATTGCGAACACCTTTTTCGTGTAATTCCTTTATATATTTATGTCCATCGTGATGCGTACCTTTGAGAGCAAAAAACAAAGTTTGTTGTGGATTTATCACTTGACGACTGTCTGTAATCAGTTGTTTATCAGTAAGTTGTGGATATATTCGGGCAATAGGAAGTAAATTAATAAGCATAGCTAACAATGATGAAATATGAATTAAGTTTTGATATAAAATACGATTGTCAAGGTGCGAAAAGCACCGTTGCCAACATATAAAAAAGTTACTAAAATCAATACCTAAACAAAGATATAAAAAATGACTCCAAATAGTTTTTTTTTGTAACTTTGCTAAATAAAAACACTAAAATTATGTCATATAGCAAGTTTAAAAAATTAATACAACTTCACGACGAATTAGGTATTAGCTATAAAAATCAATCTTTCCTTCCTATTGTTCCAGAATTAGAGATTAAGATTAGCAATAGGCTTCTTGAAGATTTGGCAGATGCCAAAGACATTGCTTTAACAACGGAAAAATCTAAATCTGAAAATATTATAGCTCCCTTACTACGTGATTTTGTTCGAAGTAATAAAAATAAAATTAGCTTTTTTTCGGGTTTTGATTTTAATGTTGATACTCAACAAAAATTAACAGGTTATTGCGATTTTATTCTTTCTGATAAGCCAAAACAGTTAGAACTTGATGCTCCAATATTTTTCTTGGTAGAAGCTAAAAATGCAGAAATAGACAAAGGTTTGGCACAATGTGGCTCGGAAATGTATGCAGCTTTATTATTTAATGAGAAAAAAGGCATTCCTCGCAAAGTGATGTATGGCTGCGTTACTAATGCTTTTTCTTGGTGTTTTTTGAAATTAGAAAATAAAGAATTGTTAATAGACCCTAATTACGTGCCATTATCTTTTACAAGACCACACGAAGTATTGGCGGTTTTGCAGTGGGTTTTGGATAAAAGTTTAGCAAATGAGTAGAGTTTTTTGATATTTTTGAAAATAAAACGAATATGAACAACATAGAAATTACAAAAATTGATTCAACAAACCTTGAACAATTACAAATTATTGGCAAACAAACTTTCTTTGAAACTTTTGCAGAAAGCAATACAGAGGAAAATATGCAACAATATTTAGCCGAAGGTTTTACTGATGATAAACTGATTGCTGAACTGAATAATCCAAATTCTGAATTTTATTTTGCCAAACTTAATGAAAAGGTTGTTGGATATTTAAAAATCAATTTTGGATTGGCACAAACAGAACTTAAAGAAAATATCGGACTTGAAATAGAACGGATTTATGTTTTAAAAGAGTTTCACGGAAAAAATATCGGACAAATTTTATATGATACAGCTTTTTATGCAGCAAAACGCATAAATGCCGAATATTTATGGTTAGGTGTTTGGGAACACAATCCAAGAGCCATAAGTTTTTATAAAAAGAATGGATTTGTTGAGTTCGACAAACACATTTTCAAATTGGGTGATGATGAGCAAACAGACATTATGATGAAGTTGAAATTGGATAAATAGTGCAATTTAAAAATAACATTTTATCTAATAAAATGTTATTTTTTATAGAATTCTATCTAAATTACTAATTAAAGCATAATAAGCAACACCTGCTATAACAAAACCTGTAATAATGCTCAAAATTTGCATAAATAATTCACTCACTTTTTTACCTGTACCATAGAAATCTACGCCACAACTATCGCAATGAATGATACCCAAAAAGAAAGGAATATAGGTAATTCCATGCAATTCTGTATGTGAAATAACTTTTTTGAGATGTGTGCTTTGACAATAAGGACATTGTTTATTGGCAATATAATTTCCTCTATATTGTAAATTTAGTTGCATTCTTTTTTCCATCATGCGTTGGTATTCTGCCACTTCATCTACTTTTTTTCGCTGATATTTTAAGTTAGATGCTTGATAATGAGGGTATTCATAGAAATTTTGCTTTGTTTTATTAGAACTACTTGTCGAATGATTTGATGAATTTTTAGCTTCATTTTGTTGTTTCCATTCAGACAAAATTTGATAGGCTTCGGTAATGGCACGAAATTTTTGTGGTGCATCTAAACTTTCAGGATTTCGGTCAGGGTGATAAACCAAAGCCAGCTTGCGATAAGCTGTTTTTATGTCATTTATCGAAGCTTGTGGGGGCAAACCTAAAATAGTAAAGTATTGCAACATAACAATATAAAATTATGAATTATGAATTATGAATTATGAATTATGAATTATGAATTATGAATTATGAATTATTTTGGAACTTGTAATTAGGTTTCAAATAACAAAAATAACAATAAAAATTTCATATTGTTATTAAACCAATTACAAATTTTATTATCCAAATTGCAAATATAGAATATACCACAGACTAAATTCTATGGTATATTCAATAAAAACAAATTACCTACCATGTCTATAAATCTAATTACAATGAAATTTACAACTTTTTTATTTATCATTTTTGCGTTGGTTTCTTGCAAAAATTCAGAACCAACGCCAACAACTACAACACCTGTTGTAACAAATACATTATATTTCCCACCAATTAGTGGCATAACTTGGGAAACAACCACACCTGCATCTTTGGGTTGGAATGAAACAGAACTCAATAATTTGTATCCTTATTTGGAACAGAAGAAAACAAAGGCATTTATCATTCTCAAAAATGGTAAAATTGTAGCTGAAAAATATTTCGGAACTTTTACCACTGACAGCCTTTGGTATTGGGCATCAGCAGGCAAAACTCTTACAGGTATGCTGGTTGGTATTGCACAGCAAGAAAAATTATTGAATATCAGTGATTTAAGTTCAAAATATTTAGGTACAGGCTGGAGTTCATTACCCGCAGACAAAGAAAACTTGATAACCATTCGCCACCAACTCACCATGACAACAGGTTTGAATGATGGTGTGGCTGATGATGACTGCACGCTAAAACCTTGTTTAGTTTACAAATCTGATGCAGGCACACGTTGGGCATACCACAATGCACCTTATACTTTATTGGACAAAGTTATTGAAAAAGCAAGTTCTATGAACTATAATAGCTATTTTCAGCAAAAAATAAGGGATAAAATTGGTATGAATGGGCTTTGGTTTCGTAGTGGTTCTAACAATGTTTATGGAAGTAATGCCCGAAGTATGGCACGTTTTGGCTTGTTACTCCTGAATAAAGGTAAATGGGATACAAATATAATTTTGAATGATGAAGGCTATTTTAATGCACAAACAACAACTTCCCAAAATCTGAATTTGTCATATGGCTATTTAACTTGGCTCAATGGCAAATCAAGTTATATGTTGCCAACTGTGCAAAATGTATTTTCAGGCTTTATGATACCTAATGCACCTGCAGATATGTATGCTGCATTAGGTAAAAATGACCAAAAAATATACGTTGTTCCTTCTCAAAACGTAGTAATTATTCGTATGGGAGAATCTGCTGGTGGTGTTTTATTAGCTGCTTCTGGTTTTGATAATGAATTGTGGGGAAAATTGAAAACGATAATTAAGTAATTCTAAGTTTTGTTTGTTATTTGCTACAAAATGTCTTAGAAATGTCATCTTTCAAAAAAGATGACATTTCTAAGACATTTTGTAGCAACATTTTATCACAATTTCACAAAAAATTAACAATTTATTATTTCACATACTAAGAAAATAATTAGTTTTCATGTAGTTTTGCAATTCATTTCAGTATTATACTATGAATTCCGAGCATCAAGACAACCAAACACCACAAATACAACCACAAGACGTTATTCAAATGTCTGTAAATCAGCCATTTACCTATTTTAATCGTGAGATGAGTTGGTTAGCCTTCAATCATAGAGTTTTGCAAGAGGCAATGGATAACTCTGTGCCAATTTATGAGAGAATACGGTTTTTAGCTATTTATTCCAATAATTTAGGTGAATTTTTCAGGGTTAGGGTTGCCTCTGTGCGAGGTTTATCTGTGCTTAAAAAGAAATTGAAAAAGAAAAAATTAGATTTCAAACCTAAGCAATTACTTAAAAAAATTCACAAAACTATTCAAAAACATAGGGTAGAATATAATGTTATATTTCAAGAATTAAAAGAACAACTAAAATTACACAACATTTTTTTAGTTACAGAAACAGAATTAGACGATTTACAGAAAGAAATTGTTTATGAGTATTTTCATCGTGAGGTGATGCCCTTATTAAATCCCACATTTTTGCAAGATGATGTAGGTCCTGTTTTTCTGCAAAATGACACCATTTACTTGGCTACACGTTTTAAAGATAACGAAGGAGATTTTGTATATTCGTTGATAGAAGTTCCTTCAAATAGTCTAAGTCGTTTCTTTTTATTTCCAAAAAAAGATGACAAGCATTATATTATTATGCTTGATGATATTATTAGGCTTTATATTGAGGAACTTTTCTCAAAAACAACCATAGAAGAAGTTTATTCTGTAAAAATTACACGAGATGGTGAATTGCATATTTATGATGAATATGTGGGAAATTTGGTGGATAAAGTCAAAAAAAGTTTGGTAAAACGCAGCATGGGTGTGCCTTCTCGTTTCTTGTACGATTCACGGATGCCCGAAGATTTTTTGAAATATTTGAGAAAAGTGTTGGCACTTTCTGAAGATGATTTGGTGGTTGGTGGACGTTATCAAAATTTCAAAGACTTTATGGGTTTTCCTAATCCAATTAGCCCAAAATTGGAATATAAACCCTTGTATCCACAAAAAATTGATGAATTAGAGAAATATTCGTCTATGTTTGAGGCATTGAAAGCCAAAGATTGGATTTTTCAATATCCTTATCAAGATTATGAATATTTTGACCGTTTTTTATGGGAAGCTGCATACGACCCTTTTGTTTCAAAAATTAGAATTACCTTATATCGTGTTGCCAATAACTCAAAAACAGTAAATGCACTGATTGCAGCAGCCCGAAATGGTAAAGAAGTGAATGTATTTATTGAGGTAAAAGCCCGTTTTGATGAAGAAAATAACCTTTATTGGTCTAATGAATTGCTAAAAGCTGGGGCAAAAGTGCTATATAGTTTACCTGGGATTAAAGTTCATTCTAAAATTTGTATGGTAAGCAGACGTGAGGGCGAAACACAAGTTCGTTATGGCTTTTTTAGTACAGGCAATTTTAATGAAAAAACCTCAAAAATTTATGGTGATATTGCATTGCTAACCAAAGACCAAACTTTAACTGAAGATTTGGTAAATCTTTTTGAGTTTTTACGCCGCAAAACTGATAAAATAGAGTCTAAGGAATTGCTGATTGCACCTGCCAATATGCGTGAAAGATTTGTTGATTTGATTAATTTTGAGATTGAACAAGCCAAAGCAGGAAAATCTGCATCTATTATCTTTAAAATGAATAGTTTGGAAGATAAGGATATGATTGCAAAACTTTATGAGGCGAATAATGTGGGCGTAAAAATTAAGTTAATCATACGAGGAATTTGTTGTTTAGAAACAGGAGTTGAAGGGCAGAGTGAAAATATTGAGGCAATCAGTATTGTAGATAGATTTTTGGAACATGCACGGATTTTTGTGTTTCATCATGCAGGTGCGGAACTTGTCTATGCTTCATCGGCAGATTGGATGACAAGAAACCTAAACTATCGGGTAGAAGTGGCTTTTCCAATCAAAGATGCAGTATTAAAGCAAGAAACTATTGATATTCTCAACATTCAATTACAAGATAACCAAAAGGCAAGACTTGTAAATCGCCAACAAAATAACAAATATGTGGTGGCAAAACGTGGTATGTATAAAATTAGGTCGCAATATAAAATTTATGATTATTGCAAAAAGAAAAACGCAAGCAATAAAGAAGGAAATGATGAGGTTATGGTTTAAGAATTTTCAATAAAACTTTCTATATGAAAATACAAAATTCATTTTTTAGTCTTTAAAATACAGATAGTTTTAGATACAAGCCTACAAAAGTTTAAAACTTTTGTAGGCTTTTTTATGAAAGCTAAAATAATTTTTGTTTAACTTTTTGTTTTTTATAATCAAATAAAATTAAACAAAATGCTTTAAAATTGCCAAAAATAAAATAATTTAACTTTTAATAAAAATATTTTATCTAAAATAGCAATTTTGTTAAACAAAATATTTTATTTTGCGTTATAAACAACATAACTAATACATACATACATACATACATACATACATACATTTATTCATTTTTTATGCAGACAAATCTTGTAAAAACTCCTATCACAGTTGCTTATGGCGATGGAATTGGTCCCGAAATTATGCGTGCTACCTTAGATATTATCTTGGCAGCAGGTGCTCAATTAGATATTGAGGAAATTGAAATTGGTGAAAAAGTTTATTTAAGAGGAATTTCGGCAGGTATAGAAGATTCGTCTTGGGATTCTTTACGCCGCACAAAAGTATTTTTGAAAGCACCAATTACTACCCCACAAGGGAGTGGTTATAAAAGTTTAAATGTTACAACTCGCAAAACTTTGGGTTTATATTCAAATATTCGTCCTTGCGTTTCTTACAATCCTTATGTTCAGACCAAGCACCCTGTGATGGATATTGTAATTATTCGTGAAAATGAAGAAGATTTGTATGCAGGTATTGAACACCGCCAAACTGATGAGGTTTTTCAGTGTTTAAAAATTATTTCAAGACCGGGTTGCGAAAAAATTGTGCGTTATGCTTTTGAATATGCACGCAATAATAACCGCAAAAAATTGACTTGTTTTACAAAAGATAACATCATGAAAATGACTGATGGGCTTTTTCATCAAGTTTTTGACGAAATTGGAGCTGAATACCCAGAAATTGAAAAAGAACATTGGATTGTGGATATTGGTGCAGCAAAAATGGCAGATACTCCAGAACTATTTGATATGATTGTAATGCCAAATTTATATGGCGATATTCTTTCTGATGTGGCTGCACAAATTACGGGTTCGGTTGGTTTGGCAGGTTCTGCAAATGTTGGCGACCATGGTGCTATGTTTGAGGCTATTCATGGTTCTGCACCACGTAGAGCAGGGCAAAATCTAGCCAATCCATCGGGTTTATTGCTGGGTGCAGTGATGATGTTAAATCATATTGGACAAAACGAAATTGCGACAAAAGTACATAATGCTTGGTTAAAAACTTTGGAAGACGGAGTTCACACTTATGATATTTTTAAAGAAAAAACTAGCAAACAAAAGGTAGGTACTCAAGAATTTGCACAAGCCGTGATTGCACGTTTGGGACAAAAACCAAGTACTTTAAAAGCAGCAGATTACCCAAAAGATGCGAAGAAAATAGAAATAAAAGTTACTCGCAGAACTCCACAAGTAAAAGAAACTATTGGTGTTGATGTGTTTTTAAATTGGAACTCAGGAACAGCTAACGAACTTGGCGACTTAGTAAAAAAAGCATCAACAGACAAATTAAAGTTGATTGTAATGAGTAACAGAGGCGTGAAAGTATATCCAAATGGACATGCAGAAACTTTTTGTACTGACCATTGGCGTTGCAGATTTGAAAATGCAGAATTAAAATCTGTTAGCCATGATGATATTATTGAAGTGCTAAAAAACGTCAAAAATTTAGGCTTAGATTTTATCAAAACAGAACACCTTTGTACTTTTGATGGACAAAAAGGTTACACGATGGCACAAGGACAATAAAAATAATGCTAAATGAAAGATTAATAAGAGTATAAATATAAATAGTGATTTTGAACATAAAGCTAAACTTGCTAAGTCTTTTAGATTTAGCAAGTTTTATGTTTTATAGGGTTTAGTAATTGTATAGATTAAATTATTAGGTAGTGTTACAGAATGTATACTAATATTTTTTGTATAAAAATTAGTTTTTTAAAGTTATTGATAATTTTGTAATCATTTATCAATTTTGATGCTGAAAACCCACAGGACTCCCATAATTATTTTGTAATTCAGCACAAACATTTATATTTGCATAATAAATTTATTATGTCATTGTTAGTATTTATACTCAAAAATAAATAATTAAAGTTTATTTAACAATTTTATAAGGCTTATAAACTAAATGAAAATGGAACAGGACTTCAAAAAAATTATAGAAGATGCATGGCTTCATCGTGAATTATTAAAACATAAAGAAACAGAAGCAGCCATTCGCCATGTTATTAATGACTTAGATTTAGGCAAATTACGAGTTGCAGAGCCAAATACAAACTCCGAAACAGGTTGGCAGGTGAATGAATGGGTAAAAAAAGCTGTCATTCTTTATTTTCCAATTCAACTGATGAAAACTTATGAAGTTGGAATTTTTGAATATCATGACAAAATGGCACTCAAAAAAGGCTATCAAGAGTTAGGAGTTCGAGTTGTGCCACCTGCCACTGCACGTTATGGTGCATTTATCAACAAAGGTGTCATTCTCATGCCTTCATACATTAATATTGGTGCTTATATTGATAGCGGAACTATGGTTGATACTTGGGCAACGGTTGGAAGTTGTGCTCAAATTGGTAAAGATGTGCATTTAAGTGGTGGTGTTGGCATTGGTGGCGTTTTAGAACCTGTGCAAGCTGCTCCTGTAATTATAGAAGACGGTGCTTTTATTGGCTCACGTTGCATTGTTGTAGAAGGAGCAAGAATTGGAAAACAAGCTGTTTTGGGTGCAAATGTGGTTATAACAGGCAATTCTAAAATTATAGATGTAACAGGTACAACTCCAAAAGAATATAAAGGTTATGTGCCAGAAAGGGCTGTTGTAATTCCTGGCAGTTATACAAAAGAGTTTCCTGCGGGAAGTTATCAAGTAAGTTGTGCTTTAATTATTGGTACCCGCAAAGAAAGCACTGATTTAAAAACCTCATTAAATCAGGCTTTAAGAGATAATAATGTAGCAGTTTAAAATTTTATGCAAAATATTGGTGATGGTTTTGGTTTCTTAAAACCAAAACTTCACTTTTGCAATATATTAGTTTCGTATTCATTATTTATTTAGGAATTATGTCAATATATTTCAAAAAAATATATTTACTTGTGTTATTGGTGCTGATTCTTGTAATAAATTTTCAGTATCACTTGCAAGCCCAAACCCCATTTGTGATATATGACGAAACACCTTTGTGCTATGTTGGACGTTATTTGCTAATTTTGGAAGATAAACAAGCCGATTTAACGATTAATCAAATTTTACAAACTCAATACCAAAAACAGTTTAGACCTTCTTTGCAAGAAACCCCAAACATGAATCTCACAAAATCGGCGATTTGGTCTAAATTTAGTGTGCAAAATCAAACAGACGAGTCTGCATATTTGCAAATTAATACAGGATTTTTAGATGATATTAAATTATATGGCATTGATGCTAACAATAAAGTAGCACTTATTGGACATACTGGTGATAGACAGCCGTTTATCACTCGCCAATGGTTAATAACACAATTTGTATTTCATTTGTCAAAACAATATCACACCTATTATTTGCGTATTGAAACCAAAGGCACAATGTTATTTCCTATTAAAATAGGAAGTTTGACAAAAACTGTTGAATATTTACACAAATGGGACATGGCACAAGGTTTTTATTTGGGCTTATGTTTTATTATTTTACTGTATAATGTATTGATTTACAGGAAAATACGTGAAAAGTTATACCTTATTTATTGTTTATATATTTTGGCAGTGATTATAGGAACAGGGCAAATTAGTGGTTTAACTTTTGAATGGTTATGGCAGGAGTATCCAATTATCAATGCTTATGAAAATGTTATTTATGCAGTAGGCATACTTAGCGTTTTTTTTACAACATCTTTTCTAAAATCCGCAGAATATACGCCTAAGTTGCATAAACTGTTGTATTTTACATCTTCTCTTTATATATTTTCTGCAATAACTAATATTTTAGGATTTCAGATGGAGGCAAATGCCTTGGCACAAATTGCAATTTTTGTTAATAGTATATGTACTATTATTATGGCGATATTTGTTGTAATAAAAGGTTATAAACCAGCACGTTATTTCTTAATTGCATGGCTTTTTTTATTATTTAGTTCCCTTGTTTTTATACTCACATTAGTTGATATTTTGCCTGCAAATAGTTTTACGATAAATGCTATACAAATTGGCTCTGCAATAGAAATGATATTACTTTCGGTGGGTATAGCACAGAAAATATCAGATATACAAATTGCAAAAATAGAAGCAGAAACTGCAAATGTAGCAATTATAGCAAAAAACGAAAAATTGATAAAAGACCAATACGTTTTATTAGAACGAAAAGTGCAAGAAAGAACTTTTGAACTTTATAGTACTCAAGAAGAAATGGCAAAACAAAATCAAGAATTGCTACAATATCAAGAGGAAATATTGGCACAAAAAGACTTGATTTCTGAACAAAAACAGGACTTGCAACGACAAAATGATAAAATTAGCGAAGGAATTAGAGCATCACTTGCCATACAAAAAGGGGTTTTGCCAAGTAAAGACCAACTTGCAAAATATTTAAAAGAATATTTTGTATTTTATAAACCCAAAGATATTGTTTCAGGAGACTTGTATTGGTTTGCAACCTGGGAAGATGACGATGGAAATATTAAAAAAATTTCTGCTGCTATAGACTGCACAGGTCATGGCGTGCAAGGTGCTTTGACAAGTATGATTGCAAGAACCTTATTTGATGAAGTAGTTTTAATCAAATTACAAGATAATCCTGCAGAAATTTTGGAGGAAGTAAACCAGAAACTTCACGCCATTTTTGATAGAGAAAATCAAAATGGCTATATGACAGGTATGGACGTTGCTCTAACTGCCTGTACTTATAGACCAAATGAAACAACTGTGGAAGTTGTATTTGCAGGGGCAAAAAGACCCTTATTATATGTATTGCCAAACACAATGACCACAATAACAATACAAGGCAGCAGAAAAAGTATTGGAGGAAAACAACAA
>JAYTNF010000361.1:0-2917 GCA_043748455.1 Cytophagales bacterium | reverse complement strand
ATCTTTCATAAAGTTAATTTTGTGGCTTGAATAATTACAAAATTATACTTTTTGCAAAGATTTTACTATTTTATTCTACGCAACTTACATTAATTACTAAATTATCTCCTTCTTTTACAACGTCTGCCTTCAAATTATTCCATTCACGCAGTTGGTAAACAGTGATATTGAATTTTCGAGCAATAGTATAAAGTGTTTCATTTTTACCAACTTTATATTTCCCATTGGCTGATGGAGTTCCAGATGAAGCTGGCGGCGGATTCTGTGCAACAGGCATTTTCAGAAAGTATTTACGCCCTTCTTCTAACTTATTTACATCATAACTTAGTTTATTCCAAAGTTTAAAGTCTATTGTGCTTACTCCAAAACGAGAACAAACATCTTGTAGTGTTTCTCCAAATTGTGCATAATACGTTTTAGGTGTGTTTGCATTTACAACAGTTTCAGTATTTGATGTGGTTGGTGGCACTGCTAATTCATTTCTGTCTTGTTTAATCATTGGTTTTGGTAGTATTGCAGCTGCATCTACAATTAATACCTCCCCTATTTTTACTTTGTAATCTAATGGCAACTCATTGAAAATTGCAATGTCTTGCAAAGTTAACCCATATTGTGAGGCAATTAAAGTCAAAGTTTCGCCTTGTGTTACTTTGTGCATTTTAGGTTTCTGTATAATCCAAAGTTGTTGTCCCTCATTTAAATTGCCATTTTGCAAATTATTCCATGTTTTTAGCTCGTCAAGAGTTATTTTATGAAATTTTGCAATGTCTGATAAAGTTTCGCCATTTTGGACAATATGAAAACGGTCTGTGTAAAGTTTATCATATTGTGGAACCTCTACACGCATATCTCCTTGTACGATTAACTCTTGTCCTGCGTTTAATGGTGTTTTATCATCAATTTTATTCCAAATTTCCAAATATTTTCTGTCTATATTATATTGTTGTGAAATTGTGTAGATAGTTTCGCCTTGTGTTACCATGTGCTTGCCATTTACACTTGTATTAGAAGCTGATGGCGGCGGCATGATTTGCAAAACTTCTGACTCTGTTGGCATATTTGCGGTTTCTGTCAAACGAATGGCTTTACCTATTGGCAATGCAAGGTTTTCGTCATCAATACCGTTCCAAGACTTCATATAGTCATAATATTGATAACCAGCAATAGGTTGCAAATGATATTTTTCAACAATGGTTTTCAAAGTTTCATTTGGCACTTTTATCACATGAATATCTTTGAAAGGTTGTGAATTTCTATTTGCAGTTTTTGAACTTGATGTATTTGCTTGTTCTTGTTTTATTGGACTTGTCAATAACGCAGCTTGATTAAGTTGTCCTTTGGGATTTTGCGTTTCTTGACCTGTTTGATTTTGCATAGCTGCGTCAATTTGTTGTTGTGTTGGTGTTACAGCATCTTCGGCAATGCTTATAGCTTTGCCGATTGGCAAAATTGCATTTTCATCTTTTATGTTATTCCAAGATTTCATATAAAAATAAAATGCAGAACCATTTACATCAGGCATTTTTAGTTTTTCGGCAATAGATTTCAGTGTTTCTCCATGATTACGAACTAAATAAATATCTTTACTAATTGCTTGATTAGTAGCTGTTTGATTATCATAATTACTCGTATTTGGAGTTACATTTTGTGTGCCTTTTGAACTTGCCGCTAAGACACCTTGATTTGGCATTGCATTGTTATCAATCAATAACATTTGATTAGGTTTTAAAACATCTTTTAAACCAACTTTATTTAAGTTTGCGAGTTCTTCTGGTTTCATACCATAGTTTTCAGCAATTTTTTTCAAAGTTTCGCCTGATTGCACTACATGCATAGAACCTTTACGAACTAATAACGATTTTCCAATAGGTAACAAAGTGTCTCCCACCATACCATTCCATTTTGCAATACTATCAGCTTTCGTGTTATACAGTTTTGCAATTTCATAAATGTTTTCGCCAAATTGCGTTGTGTGATATTTTCCATTGCTGATGGCTGTATATGTTATTGGTTTTGACAAATCTCCTTTAACAATTAATCTGTCACCAATATCAATTTTTTTATTCTCATCTATAATACCATTCCAACGCAACAAATAACGATAATCTGGCACTCCTGTTTTTTTCGCAATACTATATAGATAATCTCCTGTGCCTACTGTATATGTACTGTCTTTGTAATCTGCATACATGACAATTTTTTCTGTGTTTGCAGTGATAATATTTGGAACAGTTGTATTTGGATTATATGTATTATTAGGTTGTGTTGTGTTTGTGTCATTTCCATTCAATGGAACTGTATTTGTTGCAACCTGATTTTTAGCAGTTTGATTAACATTTACGCCCATTGCCTTTGCAACATCTGCCGATGATGGCTGTTTTGCACTTGCACCAAAATTTACAGTTGTACCTCTTAATAATGGTGTATCAACTTCAAGTTGAGCAACATTTGGGTCTGGATTATTCCACATCTTTATATACAAAGAGTAATCTGCACCTGCAACTGGTTTCAAATTCAGTTTTTTCTCAATAGTTTGGAAAGTTTCACCATCATTACGCACCAAATAGACACTATCTTTTAAAAAAGGTTGTTCTACAAATTGTATCGTTGTGTCTTTTTTAGGAATATTATTTGTGTTATTCGCAACATTATTTGGATTTTCTGTATTGGTTTTTGCAGTAGCAGGCACATTTTTAAGGTCTGCCATAGAAAAACCTTGTTTTGGATTTTTAATAATTAATTTGTCATTGATTTTAATGTCATTTACACGTGTAATTTTATTCCAAGTCATAATATCATTAGCCAAAACACCATATTTTTTTGCAATTACATTTAACCAATCTCCTTTCTGAACAACATGAGTAAGTTCGGCAGGAGCTTTTGTTGCACTTCCGTTATTTTGGCTTGCAATTACACC
>JAYTNF010000360.1:0-3469 GCA_043748455.1 Cytophagales bacterium | reverse complement strand
TTACAAAAATGAATAAAAAGAAAAATTTTAATGACCCTGTTCATGGTTTTTTGTCTATACATAGTGATTTGATTTTTGACATTATCAATCACCCTGTTTTTCAACGACTTAGACGTATTAAGCAGCTTGGTTTGACTGAATTTATCTATCCTGGGGCATTGCACACCCGTTTTCATCATGCCTTGGGTGCCATGCACCTTATGAGTATTGCTTTGGATTCTTTAAGAGGAAAAGGTCATGATATCAGTGAAAAAGAATATGAATCGGCTTTAATTGCAATTTTATTGCATGATGTCGGACATAGCCCATTTTCTCATGCCTTAGAACATAGCATTTTAGAAGGCATTGCACACGAAAAAATGTCTTTGCAACTCATGCAATATCTAAATCAAGTATTTAACTCTCAACTTGATATGGCAATAGCTATGTTTAGTAATCAATACCACCGACATTTCTTCCATCAATTAGTTTCCAGTCAATTAGATATGGACAGGCTTGATTATTTGCAACGTGATAGTTTTTTTACAGGTGTTGTTGAAGGTACAGTTGGTGCAGACCGTATTATCAGAATGTTAGAATTAAGAAACGATGAAATTGTGGTTGAAGAAAAGGCTATTTATAGCATTGAAAGTTTTTTAAATGCACGAAGGTTAATGTATTGGCAAGTATATTTGCACAAAACAACAGTAGCAGCCGAACAAATGCTGATTCACTTAATCAAACGTGCAAAGTTTTTAAGTCAATCGGGAGTTTTTGTGCCCGCAACATCTGCATTGCAATATTTTCTAGCTCCCATTCTTATAACAAAACAAAGTTCTATTTCACAAGAAAACTTACATGATAAACTTTTGCAAAATTTTATTCAATTAGATGATTACGATATTTGGGGTGCTATTAAAATGTGGACTTCACACAGTGATAAAGTATTGCAATTGTTGAGTAATATGTTGTTAAAAAGACAGCTTTTTAAGGCTAAAATAGAGAATGAAAAATTTGATAACACAGAAATTTCAACACTAAAAAAACAAATAAAATCTAATTTAGACCTTGATAATGAGGAGGTTAAATATTTTGTTTTGTACGGAGCTTTAACAAACTCTGCATATATTTCGGGAAATCAAAAGATTAATATGCTCAAAAAAAGTGGTGAAATCATCGATATTGCACAAGCAGCAGATTTACCAAATATTAAAGCTATGAGTAAAATTGTAAAGAAATATTATTTGTGTACTGCACGATAGGTTTTCTATACCAAAATTATTTCAACTAAATAGACATATAACATACATAGCTAATACTATTTTCATTATTTTTGCTGATAAGGAGTTCGTAAATCTTTGTTCAGCCAACTTTCCATAGTTTCGTCTGTCCAGTTATTTTCGTCCCAAAGTTTATCCATTTCTTTGCTTAGTGTGTCGGCAAAATAAGCTGTCAAAATATCTTTAATTTCGAGCAGTTGCTTGTCTGGAACTTGATAACTAAAAACTTTTATCAACTCTAATTGTAAATTGCTTAATCGGGCATTTTGCATAATTTCCTACGGTTTTATAAAACAAAGATAAGGAAAAACGAATAATATTTTCCTTGTTTTTTCATAAATTTTCTATCTTGCTATGAAATAGAAAGACAATTAACAAACCCCTGATAATCAACACTTTATTCATTATTTTCTATTATTCCCTTCACAATTTCGCCATTAAAATTCTCTAATGAAGTTGCATACAAGATTTCTTTATTTTTATTAAGAACAAAAATAGCAAAATTCATAATATCCGTTTGATAGTTTTTATTACAAATATTTGCATTAAATTTTATTGTTTTTTTTAATACATACTTGCCATAAATTTTGTTAGCCATAATAAAGTTTATTTTATTATGATTTATTTCTTTTGCAAAATTTGTTATTGCACTTGTGTGATAAGATGAGGCTATAAATAAATTTGTAACTTGGCTTGGGAATTTCTGCTCAATATTTTTTAATTCTTTTGCTACTTTTATTACATCTTGATATAAACTTCCGCACAACGGATACCAAACAAAAATAATAGTTAAATTATTCTTTTTGATACAACTATCAAGTAAAATTTCATCAATTTCACGTATATTTTGTGTCTTTTTGTAAGAGAGGTTATAATTATCTTTGTGTGGGAATGTTAATATTTTTGTTTTTCCTTGTGGAGTTTTATAAGTTGTGCAAGAAATGAATAAAATAATTAGAATAATAATTGTAATAAATTTCATAAATTTTGGAGAAAAAAAAGTAAAAGCACAACAAAGTTGTACAATTTCTAAAATACTTCCTTATTTTTTCATAAATTTTCTATCTTGCTATGGAATAGAAAAATAATGAACAACCTCTATTTATCAACTTCTACCAAATCAATACGAGTAAACCTACCTTGTTCTTTTATTGATGTTACAATAAATTTAGAATTACAAGCTAATAAAACTTCATCCTCGCCTGATTTATACGATTTGAGTTTACTAACATCTTTGCCATATTTATGTTCTATTTTGAATATAATGCCATCAACTCCCCAAGTAAAACCTATTGCAGTATTTTCATTTTTACTTGTAGAAGTAAAAGCATATTCTACAATTGGACTTTGATTTTCGTAAGCATTTTTATATCGTTGTATGTCTATATGTGTCTTTAAATGATCATTATATATAGGAATACCCCTATAAACATACTGTACTTGACTATTTGGTATTTTATTTAAACCTTTAAGTAAAGCAGTTGCATCTTCGCATAAAGTTTTACCTTCTGACGTTCTTAAACCTTTATTGATAGACATGCTTCGCCTAGTCATATAACGATATATCACTTCTTTTTCTTCAAAAGATAAATTATGAAAATCAAGCTTTTCTAAATATATCATTTGTTCTTCTAATATATCTGGAATTTTTTCTGATACATTTGGAGTGTCTTCTATTTTTTTGTCCATATAATTTTACAAATAAGATATTGTCAAAAATATTCAAAAATAAGTTATTTACAACTTTAATTTCCATTTTCTTTAAAATAATAATTTAAAATGCCAACTTGCAAGAAATTATCCGATTAATGAAAGAACAAAAAAGCTAATTTTTCCGCAATAATTGTTATTCTTTATAAAATGTATTACATTTGTGATGAGAATTGACCAAACCGTTTTGGACGTTTGAGTGATGGACTTTTCGCAAGAAAAGGTGCATATCACGTTGGTTATCTCAAAAGTTTCTTAACGATAAGTTAGGAAACTTTTTTTGTACTACGAATGTATAAAGTTTTGAGTACCAACCTATTGCGTTTGCGTTTTTTCTGAACTATTCTTAATTCCCAAACCACAAATCACTCATTTATCACAACCCCAACTCTTTCAATATGACTTAACAAGTCTTGATTATCAATATGTTGAAAAATACTAAGGTCAAAAGTATAAGGCAGGAAAAGGTCGTCTAAAGCAAGACTAATTTTAGCAAGTAA
>JAYTNF010000359.1:0-25628 GCA_043748455.1 Cytophagales bacterium | reverse complement strand
ATACTTTATGGCACACAGATAACATAGATTTTACGGATAATCACAGACAAATTACATAAATCCGTGAATATCAGCGTAATCCGTGTCATCTGTGTTCTAATAAGTTATTGATAATCAGCAACTTAGATAATCATACATTTTTTACTACAACCTAAAATGTTATTTATGAAATATGAAATTAATGTTATGACAAAAAAAATATTCTTGCTATTCATTTTGTGTGTTGTAAGCAATTTGTTTACTCAAAAACTATTTGCCCAAAATTCAAAATCTTACCAATTTTTTAACGGAACTTATAAAGAATTTCGCACCGTAGCACAAAATGCAGATAAACCTTATTTCATATATTTTCATGCAAATTGGTGTATGCCTTGTAAGAAAATGAATGATATTACATTTAGAAATGCCGAAGTGGTAAAATATATTAATGAAAACTATTTGGGTTATTCAGTTGATGGTGAATCAAAAATAACTGAGGGTAAAAATTTAGCAGAGTTTTTCGGTATTTATTTTTACCCTATGTTGGTAATATTCACACCTGAAGGCAAAGTTGTAGAGAAAATAGACGGTTTTGTATCTCCTGACGATATTATTGCAGCTTTAAAACGCAACCGTTTAAAACATGGAGAAGCTGATAATCTTATTTTTATGTATGATGACCCGCCACAGGCTGGATTTATCATGCCATCTGGTAAGGGTTTGTACCGTTTTTTCTACGAAAAACAAGAATCTGAGGGCTATGGTGTGCAAATTGGCATTTTTGAAAGTTATGAAAGTGTGTTAAAAAAAGTGGAGGAATTGCAAGCTAATTTTCATAGAAATATTATTTTGCATGTAGATACCTTAGAAAATAAAACAGTGTATCGAATTATTTTGGGAACTTTTAATACACGTCGTTCTGCCCTAACTTATAACGAATTATTGCTGATGAAAGAAGGTTATAATGGGCTTATTGTAAATTTGGCAGAGATGAAATAATTAGGTTTCAAGTTTCAAATATTTGCAATTATTTGTATCTTAGCATTTTAATAAAAGAATTAAACGATGAGCAAAGTAAACCCTAAAATAGACTTAGTTTTCAAAAAACTCTTTGGTTCTGAGGAGAATAAAGACATACTTTTGTCTTTAATTAACGCCATTTTGCCATTAAATCAACAAATTGCAGAGATTATCCTCAAAAATCCTTATAATGTTTCAGATTATGCAGACGGCAAACTTTCTATTCTTGACATCAAAGCACAAGACGAAAATGGCGTGTTGTATGATATAGAAATGCAAATTAGGGGAAGTGATTTTTATGGCAGACGGACTTTATTCTACTGGGCGAAAATGTTTGGCTCACAGTTAGATTATATCAATAGTTTTGATACTGCAAATGAACAAATAGCAGAACTTGAAAGATTAGCAGAACTCGAAAAGCAAGGTAAATTAGGTTATTCGGGCTTAAAAAAATGTATTGTAATAAGTTTAATAGACTTTAACTTTTTTAATGACGATAGATACAATCGTTATTTTATGCTTAAAGATGGTGCAACAAATGAAATCCACAAAGACTTAGATTATTTAGATTTATATTTTATTGAACTTAAAAAATTTAAAGGTAAATTGGAAACTGTTAAAACTACTTTAGAAAGGTGGATAACTTTTTTAAATAATGCTTATAAATATAGCAAAGATAATTTACCACAGGAATTAGCCGAAATTAAGGAAATTCGCAAGGCAAGTTTAAAATTAGATACCATGTATCTTGATGAAAAAGAAAAAGTTTACTATGACGGACAACAGAAATTTTTGCTCGACGAAACTTCAAGAATACAAGAGGCTTTAGAAAAAGGAGAAATTAAAGGAGAAGTACGTAAGCAAATTGAAATTGCTAAAAATGCAATTAAAAAAGGAGCAGATAATGACTTTATAGCTGAAATAACAGGCTTAACTCCTGAACAAGTGCAAGAACTGCGGAAATAAAAATATGAAGTGGAATATTTGGTATTGTAGAAAATAGCAGTATCTTTGTAAGGTATTCGCAAAAGTAAGGCAAGTAGGAGCTAAATCTCCTACTTTTTTTTGTATAAAATTACAGAGAAATCATAAAAATAATACTTAAAATGACACTTAAAGACAAACTTAGTAATATTATTAGTGAAAGAATTATTGAAAATCCTGAAATTTTTGTAGTTGATATTTTGATTACTGATAAATCTAAACAACGAATTGTGGTGTTGCTTGACGGTGATAAAGGCGTAGATATAGACCAATGTGCAGATGTAAGTCGTAAACTTGGCGATATTATCGAAACTGAAAATATCATTGAAGATGCTTATATTTTGGAAGTTTCGTCCCCTGGGTTGGATTTTCCTTTGAAATTTCCACGTCAATATCTGTCAAATATGGGCAGAACATTGAAAGTAGAAACAGCATCAGGAGTTTTACTTGGTATTATTAAAGAAGTAACAGAAATTGGTATTAGTTTGGAAGTTGCCTTAAAAAAATCAAAAACGCAAATTAAAAAAGATGCAGCTGCAGGAATTGCACCCGAAGACCCAATTAAAAAAATTGCGTTTGCGGATATTAAAAAAGCATTGGTGCAGATTGCAGAGTAATATTTATCACAAAATAATAATAAAAACAACGATATAAAAATGGAAGCAGGAGCATTAATAGAATCTTTTGCAGAGTTTGCAAAAACAAAAAATATCGACAGACCAACTATGTTAAAGGTTTTGGAAGATGTTTTTCGTACAATGATTCGCAAAAAATACGAGGAAGATGAAAATTTTGATGTCATTATCAACACAGAAAAAGGAGATTTGGAAATCTGGATGTATCGTGAAATTGTGCCTGATGATTATGACGATTTTTACGAATATTATGACCACAAACATATTTTAATTTCTGATGCAAAGAAAATTGAACCCGATTTTGAAATTGGAGAACAATATGCAAAAGAAATTAAAATGGAGGATTTTGGACGTAGAATTGTGCAAACTGCACGTCAAACATTAATTCAACGTATCAAAGATTTGGAAAAAGATATTCTTTTCCAAAAATACAAAGAATTGGTTGGAGAAATTATTGTAGGGGAAGTTTATCAGGTTTTAGGACGTGAAATTGTTGTTCAAGATGCTGATAAACAAGAACTTACGTTGCCAAAGTCAGAACAAATTTACAAAGACCGTTATAAAAAAGGTGACCAAATTCGTGCTGTCATTCATAGAGTTGAGATGATAAATGGCAATCCAAAAATTATTTTGTCAAGAGTTTCGCCTGTTTTTATAGAAAGATTATTTGAAGGTGAAGTTCCAGAGGTTTTTGATGGCATTATTACTATTCGTAAAGTTGTGCGTGAGCCAGGTGAAAGAGCTAAGGTTTCGGTAGAATCTTATGATGACCGTATAGACCCTGTTGGGGCTTGTGTGGGGATGAAAGGTTCTCGAATTCATAGCATTGTGCGTGAATTGTGTAATGAAAATATTGATGTTATTAACCATACTGACAATGTGGATTTATTTATTTCACGTGCTTTAAGTCCTGCAAAAATATCTTCGGTCAGAATAGACGAAAAAAGAGGCAGAGCTTCTGTATTTTTGAAAAGAGACCAAGTTTCGTTGGCTATTGGTAAAAATGGACAAAATATTAAGTTAGCAAGCCGTTTGGTGGGTTTGGAAATTGATGTTTTTAGAGATAGCGAAGAAGAAGGTATTGATGAAGATGATGTAGAATTATCAGAATTTAGTGATGTCATTGAGTCTTGGGTAATTGAGGAATTGCACAAAATAGGCTTGGATACAGCTCGAAGTGTTTTGGTAATTTCAAAAGAAGACCTTGTTAGACGTACTGACCTTGAAGAAGAAACGGTTGATTTTGTGTTTGAGATTTTGAGGAAAGAGTTTGATTAGTAAATGTGTGTAGTGTGGACTGAAGTCCACACTTTTTAATTTTATAAAAGTTATTTTTACTTGTTTTGATGAAGTTATGTGTGGACTGAAGTCCACACTACTTTTATCAGTTAAAAGGTAAAAAAACTGTCATTCCAGCTTGAATTTCGCCATTAAAATCTTCTATAAGTTTAGCAAGTTTGTCATTTTTATAATATTTTCGTGCAATAGAGAATGCTGTGTCTCCATTTTTTGCAATGTGTAACCCTTTTACAGGTACAATATATGCTTTTTCTCCATTAACTTCTGCAATTTTTATGGCTTTTTCACTTTTAATACTAAATTTTTTGGCAATAGCTGAAAGTTCTTGTTTGCCACTTTTATCACGATAAAAACCATAAATTTTATAACTTGACATTGTTGCAAAACTTGACACACGTAAAGAATCTGCTATTTTAAAGGCTTGCAATTCTGCTTTTAACTTCGCATTTTCGGTGGCTAACTTTGATGATAACTCTGATTTTCCTTCATTATTTTCTCTATTATTCTCATTATTTTCGGTGTTATCTGTTGCTACATCTTCCTTTTCTGCATCTTCTAAGGCTTTATCAACTAAAATAGTGTTATCATTTTCAGAAACTTTTATTGTTTTTGTATCAACAGTTTTTGCTTGTAATTGTGCTTCTTTTTGAGTTTTTACTGGATTTATTGCCTGTGCCAATGCCAACTTTTTTTCCCATTCAGACTTATTAATAAGAAATAAAGCTATTACAAAGATAGAAATTGCAAAAACTGCAATAACTGTAATAAAAGTAGTTTTGCTTATTGTATTATCTATAACCTTTTTATTTGTTATATTTTTATCTGTAATCTCTTGCTTTTCAAAAGGTTGTGGTGTATCTGAGTTCATAAAAACATGATTATTATTTAGGTTTGCAATCTAAGAAAAAGTGAAAAATAAAGTAGTATTTTCCCACACATTTTATTTAATTCTTAATAAGTTTAGTTTCTCTTTATGCTGCATTTTTATAGGAATAACCTTCAAAATTTCCTCTTGCAAAGCAATAAGTAGCCGTTTTTTAATCACATTTCTCCGAACTAAGAGGCTAATTTCTCGTACAGGCTCAGGATTTTCAAAATATCTAATGTTATCTAATTGATTTTCAGACAAATTATCTAAGGCTAATTCAGGCAATAACGTAATACCTGCATGCATATCAACCATGCGTTTGAGGGTTTCCAAACTCCCAGCTTGATAGGAAAAAGATGAGGTTTCTTTTATGTTTCGGACTTTACAAAGTTGCAGTGCTTGAATACTAAAACAATGTGTATCATCTAAAAGAAAAAGATTTTTGCTATCTATTTCATTATTTTTCAAGGTTTTATGACTGTATAATTGGTGTAAGGGGGAAAGATAAGCCACAAAAGATTCATAAAATAGTGGAATTTCGCTAAGTTGATTTTCATTAAGAGGAGTTGCTAAAATTCCGCAATCTATCAAATCATTTTTAAGTTTTTGGACAATGTTTTCTGTCGTTAATTCACTAACGATGAGTCTTACTTTTGGATATTTTTCTATAAAATTTCGTAGAAACAAAGGCAATAAATAAGGTGCTAAGGTTGGTATAATCCCAATATGTAATTCGCCTTGCAATTCCTGTTGCAAATCTTTAATAATTTGTCGTAACTGTTGTGATTCGCTAATAATTTTACGAGCCTGCAACAATATTTCTGCACCAAATTCAGTTGGAATAATTGGCTGTTTACTACGGTCAAAAATAATAATTCCTAAATCATCTTCCAATTTTTGTATTTGCATACTCAAAGTTGGTTGTGTAACAAAACATTTTTCAGCAGCCAAAGAAAAATGCCTATAAGTATCAAGGGCAATAATATATTCTAATTGTGTTAAAGTCATGATAATTCTTGTTAATTAATGTAAGTTGCGTAGTATGTACCGCACCCTTTGGCGGGGGTTGCCTTCAACTGCAAGGTTTTTGATAAATTTGCTCTGCAAATTTATCAAAAACCTTTAAAATGGAATTAATTTAACGATTTAATTGCTATTTTACAATGACCTTGCAGTTGAAGGCAACCCCCGCCAAGAGTGCGGTACAATTCACTACGCAACTTACATTAATTATGATATTGATGTTTTAAATTTGTCATTCTGAGCTAAGTGGGCGGCACTCCGCAAGAATCTGAATTATTGACGTAATAACCCAGATTCTTCGCTTTGCTCAGCATGACAAAACAAATTTAAAATATCAGTATCAAATTATGGCAGATTTTGTACGCAAAATAGCAAATAAAAATAAAAACCCTGTTTTTATTTGCTATCAATTTTTTTATTTGTACTATTAATTAAAATTAAGTAATAAGACAGTTTAAAAGTATAGTTTGTACCACAGACTTTAGTTTCTAAGGTTTTGATTATCAATATTTTACAGACTAAAGTCTGTTATACATTTATTTTGTCTTATTACTTACAAATAACACCAAAACAAACATAAAATCATAACTCATGAAAGATTTTAAGAAATTTCTGCAACATTATTGCGAAAAATCAGGTAATCATTTTCTTGAATACTCTGACAGCATTGCCATTATTACGTTACAATTACCCAATAATCGTAAACAAGAAGTACATTCTTACCTTATAACAAGAGATGGCGTACAACTTGTCGAGTTTATGTCAAAGGTTTGTGACATTGAAAAACATAGCTTAGATTATAAAGAAATTTTGCAACTCAATCAGCAATGGTGTTGTTATAGCCGTTTTGTGCTTTTTGGTGGTATGTTGCAATGTGCAGCCTCAGCACATTATTCAGAATCTAGCGAAATTCAGATGGCAGCCATGTTAGAAGAAGTTGGTAAATTAGCAGACCAAATGGAGGCAGAAATAACAGGCGAAGATGTGTTTTAAAATCAACAACGTGTTTTTAATCAGCATAAATTTTTGTAGCATAGACTTTAGTCTGTGCTTTTAATATATTGATAATCAAGTAATTACCCTACAGACTGAAGTCTGTGACACAAAACCTTAATAATCTCTAATGACGTTGCAATATTAGTTTTGTTTAAAGAATTAATATTACAACGCCATTATTTGTAGCAACCAAAACAACAAACTTGCATTAACTTAATTACTTTCAAAGTCCTGCACAAAAATTACTTTCCTTTTATCTTTATCTGGGTTTTTATCTTTCCAAAACTGCAATTCAAAATACTCACCTTGTTCCCAAGATTTTAATAAATTTGTGTAATAGCTACTGCCTGCATTGCCTGATTGCCCACCTGGGTACACGCCATAGCCTTTTACACCTGTTGGATTTAGCTCTACAATCATTCGCCACGAAACTCCATGCCTATCACTTGAAGCATTTACAGCACTTTTATAACCACCATTTTGCAGAAAAAACTCACCAAAAGCAGGTATTTTTGCCAAATGTTCTACACTTGATTTTTTATAGTTTGACCAAAAAGGTAATTTATCTTCATTTATCATAATATGCTTTTTCCACGTTTGTGTTTTTATCACAGATTCGCTAAAAGATTGACGAATTAATATTTGTGGAGTTTCACGCAAAACTGTATTTTTATTGTCCCAAAAAATTGTATTTGTTTGATTTCTAAGTAGTTGCAAAATTACATATTTATCAGGTTTGTGTAATGACACTTTTGCCAGCATAAATTCATCTTCATAAATCATGGTCATTAAGCTATTTATCCATTCTTCAAAATAAACAGGTGCTAACATTTTGGCATCATTATAATAATTCCACCTTGATAATTCTTCGTAACCTTTTTTCTCAACATGACTTATTGTATTTATATCTAATTGTTGCAATAAAAACCCTAAATTTTCAGCAGCCATCAAGTTAAAATTATCATTTTGCAAATTTCTCATGCTTTGTAGCGTAATATTTTTAGAACTATCTAAAACTTGATTAATTCTGCGGTTGCGATAATATTCGTAATGGTAATCAAAAGTATAATAAGGATAAGATTTATCCACAGGGTGCTGATTGGCAGAGGAAACAAAGCCACGAGTTGGATTTTTTTCTTTGACTTGGTGCTCTTGTGGAATAAATTTTTGCCATTCATGGGTAGGTTCTGCACCATCAAGAATAAATTTGCCTTGCTCATGCCATTTTACAGGAAACTTCCCTTGCACTTGTATCGCAATATCGTTATTGACAGAGGCAAAAACAAAGTTTTGTGCAGGACAATCGTATTTTTCTAAGGCTGTTTTAAAATCATGATAATTTTTTGCTTTATTAAGTTCATAAAAAGTTTGCAATTCATTTGCACCTTCATGGGCAGCCCAACGCAAAGCAAAAGATTGTTTTTGTCTTGTACTTTTATTCGTGTCAGCCTTAATATAATTTTTGTCATACACAACAGTACCATGATGTGTATAAATAACAGTATCATAAATAATATCAAAATCATTACTAAAAAAATTAGCAAATAACTTAGGAAAATCCTCTAAAAGTGATACTTTTTCTAAATTTAAGTCATGAGTTATAGCATTTTTCTTAAGAATTTTAATGGTTTCTATCTTTTTTGTAGTTGTTTTCCAATCATTATTATACGCATATTCATTACATTTTTCATCTTTAAACCTAATTTTATACCAGTCCATCACATCACGTTTTGCATTGGTAACACCCCAAGAAATCGAATCATTAAAGCCAATAATTACTGCAGGAGTTCCAGGCAAACTCACACCATAGACATTCATTGATGGGCAATGTAATTGTACTTCATACCAAATTGAAGGCAAATTCAGTTGTAAATGTGGGTCATTGCACAAAATAGGAAAGCCAGAAGCTGTTTTTGTGCCTGAAACAGCCCAATTATTACTTCCATTATCAGGGTTTGGTGCAAATTCTCGATTTTTTTCACGACCTTTTTCGTTAATTTCAGTTGGTAAATATAATTCTGGTGTATAATTTTGCTTAGGTTTTTCAACACTTAGAGGTGTAAAACTCCAACCTCCACCATTTGGCATATCAGCCACCGCAATTTTAGTTTTGCTTGTTTTATCATTTATCTTGTCATTTACTTTGTCATTTGTTCTGTTATTTAGATTTTTATCAACCACAGGTTGCTGTCCGTCTGCAAAATCAGGAAATAACAAATCTGTCATTTCACGACCATACAAATGCAGAAAATTAGTGTATTCAAAATCTTTTTCCGAGCCACTCAAATTATAAGACATTGATTTTAATAACAAAGCCGACTTCAAAACAGTCCACTTTTCGGGTTTGTAATCTAATAATTTATATTCTAATGGCAATTCAGAATCATGCAACGAACTAATATAAGCATTGACACCTTTTGCATAATTTTCTAACATTTGTTTGGTATCGGGATTTTTCATCATTGTATCTAATGATTTTTCTGCCCCATAAACCATAGCTATTCGGCGTTGATAACGGTCATAATCTACTCCCTTGCTACCTATAACTTCTGAAATTCGTCCTGCTGCTGCCAAAGTCTGAAATTCCATCTGCCAAAGCCGATGCTGTGCCGTAACATAACCTTGAGCTGCAAACAAATCTGATTCATGCTCCGCAAAAATATGGGGCACCATTCTTTCATCATATTGCACACTAACTTTACCCTGTAAACCTGCTATTTTAATAGTTTTTGAAAATCTAATGTGTTCATTTTCAGCATTTTGCCAAAAACCTGCAAAAGGATTTAATAATTTTCCGATGGGTGGTATTGGACTGTTTTTTATATGTAGCCTTGTGTTAAATCCATAAATCAGACAACTTGTAAGTATTGCAAAGAAAATAAAACCGAAAAAATTTTTCATAATGCCTTTTATAATTGTGTTATTATAATTTTAGGTGCTAAGTAATTGAATATTATTGTAATTAAATAATTTTAGTTATCAAAAGTTAGGTTTTCAGTATCAAAATTTTATATTAATTTTGACATTAACATTTATTTTGTTCTTTGATTATAAAAATCAATAATATTTCATGACATTTGCTTTCAGAATGATACTTCATTTACTAAAAGGTAAATGTCTTTATGAAAATATCTCATACTTATTTTATAACTCATGCTACAAAAATATTGGTGGAAAATACTCACAATTTGCTTACTTTATTACACCGTAATTGCAGGGCTTTTAATGGAAGCACCACGCCTAAACATACTTAATGAAACTATCAGAAATTTACATTTTCATGTGCCTATGTGGTTCGGAATGATGTTTTTATTAATCATTTCAGTTATTAATTCTATACGATATTTACGAACTCCTAAGCAAATTTATGATACTTTAGCGGTAGAAATGGTTAATACTGCGGTAGCTTTTGGCATTTTAGGTATCATAACAGGTGCAATATGGGCTAAATTTACTTGGGGCAGTTTTTGGAGTGGAGACCCAAAACAAAATGCTTCAGCTATTGCTTTACTCATTTATTTAGCTTATTTATTGTTACGCAATTCATTTACAGACCACCAACAACGTGGTAGAATTAGTGCTGTTTATAACATCTTTGCCTTTGCAACTTACATTCCTCTTATCTATATTTTGCCACGTCTTACAGATTCTTTGCACCCAGGCAATGGTGGAAACCCAGGTTTTAATGCTTACGATTTAGATTCACGTTTGAGAATTATTTTTTATCCTGCTGTCATAGCTTGGATTTTATTAGGTTATTGGATAACAACGCTGAGGGTAAAATACAGAGTTTTGGAAGAGAAAGTTTTGGAGTTGTAATAAGCACCAACATAAAATTAATTGTAGCATAGACTTTTAGTCTGTGTCTGTGTAAGTAATTGATAATCAACAAATAAAGCCTAAAATCTATGTTACAAAAATATACAAATTATTTTGCATAGCTACTTAACATACGTTTTTATTTGACTTTGATAGCGACATTTAAAATTTGTTTTGTCATTCTGAGCAAAGCGAAAAATCTGATGTAATATACCAGATTCTTCGCTTTACTCAGAATGACAAAACTATTTTTAACATAAAAAAGCCTTTCTCTTATCAAGAAAAGCTTTTTTGTAATAATTTATGACATATTCAAATTCTTAGAAACAATATTTTCCTTCTTCAATCATTGCATCTGCCACTGCTCTACGCAAAACTTTTGTGTTGATAGGAGCTAATTTTGTGTATCGTTTCAAGCCCATTAACATTACTTTTTGCTCATCGCTGCTTGTAAATGCTAAAATTGCCTCTTTTCCTGCCGATTCTGCTTTTGCAACTGCATCATAAGCATACAATTTTGTCATGTTAATTTGTTGTTCGCAAGCTGCTTCGCCTCTTACACCAACTAATTTTTCTGTACGCAACAAAGTAGATTCCAATGCGTATGTTTCGATAATCATATCCGCAATATTCATCATCACTTCCTGTTCTTCATTAATTTTTGCACCTAATGCTTGCACAGCTCTACCTGCAATCATTAAAATAGCTTTTTTCATATTTTTAATAGCTACTTTTTCTTCTGCAAACAACACCGAAGTATCAACAGATTCAAAAGATGGAACAGAAGTCAATTCTTTTGCAACTGCCATTGCAGGAGTTAAAATATCAATTTCGCCTTTCAAAGCACGTTTGATAATTGTTCCTACCAATAACATACGGTTAATTTCGTTTGTACCTTCATAAATACGAGAAATACGAGCATCTCTATAACCTCTTGCCATTGGTGCTTCTTCCGAAAATCCCATGCCACCATAAATTTGCACACCTTCATCAGATACAAAATCCAAAGTTTCAGAGCCATGCACTTTTGCAATAGCACATTCAATAGCAAATTGCTCAACACCTTTCAATTTAGATTCAGTATCTTCTACACCAGATTTTGCCAACATATCAATCGTATCTTCAATATTTTGACCTGCACGATAGCATAATGACTCTGTTGCATAGATTTTTGTTGCCATTTGTGCCAATTTATGTTTAATTGCACCAAAATTAGCAATAGAAGTATTAAATTGTTTTCTTTCTTTTGAATAGTTTACAGATAAACTTGTAAGCATTTTCACGCCACCTAATACGCCAGCACCTAATTTAATACGACCTACATTTAATACATTTACTGCAATTTTAAAACCGTTTTCTCTTGTAGAAAGCATATTTTCTACAGGAACTTTGCAATCATTAAAGAAAACTTGGCGAGTTGAAGAACCTTTGATACCTAATTTTTTCTCCTCATCATTCATTGTAATTCCGCCAAATTCTTTTTCTACTAAGAATGCCGTTAAGTTTTTATCATTTTCAATTTTTGCAAATACAATGAATAAATCGGCAAAACCTGCATTTGTTATCCACATTTTTTGACCTGTAATCAAATAATGTTTGCCATCTGCGGTTAAAGTTGCTTTTGTTTTGCCCGAATTTGCATCAGAACCTGCATCTGGTTCTGTTAAACAATAGCAAGCTTTCCATTCACCTGTTGCTAATTTTGCTAAATATTTGTCTTTTTGTGCTTTATTGCCATACAATAAAACGGGCAATGTACCAATTCCTGTATGTGCACCATAAGTTGTTGAGAATGAACCTGCCGAACCTACAACGTCTGCTATTAATAGAGAAGCATTAAAACTCATGCCCAACCCACCATATTCTTCGGGAACAGAAATACCTAATAAACCTAATTTGCCAGCTTTTGTCATTAAATTACTCATGAAGTTTGGCTCCATTTTCTCCATTCTTTCTACATTTGGCTGCACTTCTTTGTCAATAAAATCTTGACAAGCTTGTGCCATCATGCGTTGTTCTTCTGTAAATTCCTCTGGAATAAAAATTTCGTGTGATTCTGTTTCTCTAACAAGAAATTCACCACCTTTAATTACGTGTTTATTATCTACTGCTAACATGGTTTTATATGTTTAAATGTGTATGAAACGAGTTTATGAATTAAATATTGGTTATTTATTATGCAAGCATAACTTTTTATTTTAAAAAAATGTTTTAAAATTTCTAAAATTTAGAAACTTAGCTTGCTTTGCAATAATTACAATGCAAACATAGTAAAAATTATTATGCTTGCATAGTATTTTTGAAAAAATATTTTTAAAATCAGCTTAAAATTTGTTAATTTATTTTGGTGGGTTATGCAAATGATGAATAGGAGATATTATTGATGAGATATGGAATAAACTAATTGATTTTGGTAATAAATTCTTGTGAAATCTATTTAATTAATGAACTTTCCAAAAGCAAAAAAACTTTTGGAAAGTTTTTACTGGTCGGCACTCCGATTTCCAAAAGTTTTAATTTATAATAACACCTACAAATTTATTCTTTCACAACCTTTTTCACTGCCTTTAATTTTCCGTCTGTAATTTCGATAAAATACATGCCAGCTTTTAAAGTTTGTAAATCAATGCTTAAAGTCGGGTTATTGAGTTGTTTCCAAGTATAACGATTCATAACTTCTCGACCTGCAATATCAAAAACTTTAATAAGCATCGTGTTATTGATGTTATTTTCGGCTTTGAGTTTAAAAATACCATCTTTTGAAGGATTTGGGAAGATATTTAGATTTTTGCTAAAAATTTCGTCTTCAAAAGACATCACAACAACAGGCACAAATCGTTGCATTTTCCAAGTAGATAAACCTGCTTCTGGTTTTGTTAATGGCACAGACGTTAAAATGTGCCATTCACCAGCTTTCATGGTTAGTTTTTCGTTTATATCTTTTACATTAATTGTATCTCCTGTAAAATAGTCATACCAAATTCCTGTATTTGGTGTTTGAATATCATATTCTGCCACATCATAGACTGAAAAATTGCCAATAACATGCACATTCATGGTTGTATGTTTAATTGTCATTCGTTTGATGCTTCCACTATTTAAAGCTAAATTTACCTGACTTAGATCAAGAGTTCTAAAAGCCTCTTGTTGTCTAAGTTTTATTAGGGCTTGGTAGGTTTTGTATAAACTTAACCGACTTGGCTCTGTAAAATAGGCTGCTTTATAAGGTTTGCGATTTGTTCTACCACCGTCATTAATACTTATATCATAGCCAACTTCGCCAAATTGCCAAATTAATTTGGGACCTGGAATGGCAAAGAAAAATGCTGCTGCTTGTTTCATTTTTTCCAAAGCTGTGCCTAATGTTCTGATATTGTAGCCATTATCTCCTGATAAACCATTTTGCAAAGCATTAAACATGAGTCTTTCTTCGTCATGACTTTCCATGTATGACAAAACTCCTGCTTGTTTCCAACCTCTTGTGCCATAATATGTCCAATTTAGGTTGCCATTTCTGCCCGCAGTTGCATTTTTAAAATCCCCATTAACATTTCCCCAAAATATCATTCCATTTTTATATTCTCCCAATTCTTGTTCTTCTTGGTTTACACTTAAATGTTCCAAAATTATGTAAGTTGTTTGGTCGATTGCCCAAATTTCATCAGCAATTCTTTTCCAAATAGCTACTCTTGAGGCATCATAAGCTGACCATGCAGGTTCGTTTTCTCCTGTATTTTTTTGTGTAAATCCTTTGGATAAATCAAAACGATAACCATCAACTTTATATTCTTTTACCCAATATTCATTGACTCTTTTCACAAAAGATTTTGTCCATTCAGACTCGTGATTAAAGTCATAAAACACGCTAAATGGGTGAGTTGCAACAGTATTAAACCAAGGATTATTTGCCGCAGGTTGATTTTTAGCTTTATCCCAATACATTTCTACCATTGGAAATGCCCTATCTGCTTGATTTAAAACCATGTCAATCACCACTGCCATGCCCATTTCGTGTGCTTTGTCAATAAAATCTTTTAAATCTCTATCACTTCCGTAGTATTTATCAGGAGCAAAGTAAAAAGTTGGATTGTAACCCCAAGAATCATTGCCCGAAAATTCATTGACAGGCATGAGTTCTATCACATTTATTCCCAAATCTTTCAAATATTGCAGTCTTGCCATTGCAGCTTTTATGGTACTTTCTGGAGTAAAATCTCTAAAAATTAACTCATAAACTACCATATCATGTTTTTCAGGCTTTTTGAAATTTGTAACTTTCCAATTATAAACAGGTTTTGCGGTTTGCAAAATACTTGCATAACCTGCAGACGCATTAACAGGAAAAGTTTTAAGATTTGGATAACGAGTAATACCTTCATTAATAAATTCATCATTATATTTGCCACCATTCCTAAAACCATCTAAAATTTTTTCAGCGTAAGGTTCATTTGTACGAATTTCACCATCAACAAAATATTGAAAAGCATATTCTTGTCCTGCAACTAAATTGTTGATTTGCAACCAAAAACGGTTTCCATCAGGAGTTTTTTTCATAAAAGAATTTGCCGAATATTGCCAATTATTAAACTCTCCAATAGCATAAACAAATTTTTTCAAAGGTGCAGCCAACACTAAAATAGCTGTTGTATTATTCAAATAATTGATACCATCTTGAATTCCCGCAGGTAATGCCTCTGTAATTTGTGTAGGATTTAGCACATAACGCAACGTGTCTGCAATAGTTTGTGTGGCTGTGCTACTTACAATTCTCAAAAAACCAGCACCAACAGTGGCAGGTTTAAAAGTAAAAGTAATATTTGTAACATTTGTCAAATCAGTGCTAATTTTAGTGTTATTGTCAAAAACAGAAACTGTTGCAGCCTGTGAAATATCTGCATTAATTTCTATGGTGCTGCCTTGATTTATAAAAATGGGATTTCCTGTAATTTGTGGACTTTTAAAAGTCAAACCTAAACCTGTTGGTTTTAGGTCTATAAAAATATCAGCACCATTATTTTTACCTTCTTTTGTACCGTCTGCATTGCGAAAAACCATGCCCAGACGAAAAATTCTACTACCTGCTGCAATTCCTGAGTAGTAAGTACGTGGATTAATTTTGATTTGCCATTTGTTATTTCCTGCGGAGGTCATTTTGCCAATGCCATTATCCATAGCCCAAGTGCCTACAACATTTGACCAATCTGTACCTGATTGTCCTGATAAAATAACGCCAGAGTGCATATAAACAGAGGTTGCATTCATAAGTCCACCTCCACCTTGTGTGGCATCATAAGTTATGGTAATTTCCTCGCTATCTGTAGGATTTGCGGGAATTGTTGTAACAATAACTTGTGCTTGTGTTGAAAAGCCAAAGATGGCAAACAAAGCTGTAATAATTTTTTTGAAGTAGGTTCTCATTTTCATTATTATTTGATAGTAAAATTTTATCTTTAAATTTCGTAAAGGATTTCTATTTTTCCAAAATACAAGGGTAATTATTACTAATAAAGTTAAATTGTATGAGATAAAACTTGAAAAAGTTACTTCTTTGTTCTAGTTTGACGTTATGGTGGAATTGTTTTTAGGATATAAACAATGGCGAAAAAAACAAAAAGCAAGTCCTATTTTGACTTGCTTTTATCAAAAACTTAGGTTTGCTTCTGTTTTCAAAAACCGCCACCTGAGTTTTAGAAACTTCGGCGTTTTACTCGTCAAACACTGTTTTTATAATTGTGAATAACGGAAAAGTATTTATGAAAAAGAGAAATTAAAAGCACAAAAGCCTAAATTTAGCACTTTTACCCCAATACATATTCAAAAGTTCAATAAAGTACTTCTGCCCCGCTTTCGCCAAGTCCAAGTTATGTGCTGTTTTTTGTTTGTTAGAACAACGATGTTAAAATTTCGTTTTCTACCGCTGTTATTCGTTTTTCACAAATCTTAAAATATTCAGTTTGCAATTCAAAACCTATAAATTTCCTTTTCAACTTCAAACTCGCAACACCTGTACTTCCGCTTCCCATAAAAGGGTCGAGAATAGTTTGTCCTTCAAAACTTATCAATTTTACAAGATGTTGCATTAAATCTATTGGTTTCAAAGTGGGGTGATTATTGTACTCATCTGCTTGTTGCCTTACTTTTGGAACAACAAAAAACTTATCATAACCATCTTCAAATTCATCTGTTCGTAAAATATTGGCACTTACCCTACCGTTTGGGTGTGGATTGTGTCCTATTTTTCCTTCGCCTTTTGCATACGGAATACGAGTTTGCTCTAAGTTTAAAGCACCTGTACCATATTTAATCATATTTTGGGCTACATTTAATCCTTTTTCTACGGGTTTTTGAACTAAAATAATAGGTTCATACGCAGGTTTTAAGCCTAATCCTGCACCTTTATATTGTTTTCCTAATTCTGACGCAGGTTCGTATTTGAGTTTGTCGTTTTCTGTATAGTAGTTTTCCGCACCACCTTTTTTGTAGCCTTGCACGTAATTATATTTTCCTGTTATGGTACTTTCTATTCCTAATTCTTTATCAATATCTAATGCAATATCTCTACTTTTAGGCATACCATTCAAATAAGCCCAAAACAAAACATCTTTTATAATAAAACCACTATCTTCTAAATCAACCATTAAACGGTGCATTAAACGAACAGATGAAAAAACTAAACCATAAGCACCACTTTTTAGTACTCTTAAACTATCCTCCCAAATTTCACGTTTTGGTAATGATTTATCCCATTCGTGATTTTGAAATGAAATGCCATAAGGTGGGTCTGTAACCAACGCATCAATGCTATTTTCAGATAAAGGCAAAAGACCATAACAAGATTGGTTAAATATCTCGTATGGTTTTGATGTTGTCAAGTTCGACATAATCTATAAGAGTTTTACTATAATTTACAAGCAGTTTTAAAATATATTCTTTGGTTTTATCAGGTGGGCAAATAATAGAAAAACCAAAATCTTTGATTAATTTTTGTATGCTTACTGATTGTGTAGAACGACTGCCTTGTTTTCTATTAACAACTAAACGGTGCAAAAGTTCGCCAAGTGCTGCGTTTTGTCCATAAACCATAAATTGCAAATCACTTGCACCTTTCCAAACTGCCACCACAGTAAAAAGTCTACCATCACTAAAAGCAAGTGCTTTTTCTTCATTTGTATCATTCCAAGTACCTCCCCAACTTTCACTCGAAACAGAGCATTGTTTTACTTCTAAAAAATGTTCTATTTTACTTTTTTTAGCATCAAAACCGTGTTTATCAAAATTCAATAGGTCAAAATCTAAATAATTGGCAATGATAGCGTCACGAATAGCATTGATAGTTGTATCTGTATCATACATTTCAAATTTTTCTTGAAATTTTGATAATTCTTCCAACGAAGCAATGCCAAAAGTTCTAAATTCAAAAGGCACTGTTTTATAGTTTCCTTTTTCAAAAATTGTCATATTTTTTGTTTGTCAAGTTGTTTTACAAAATAGCACATAACTTGTTAATATACGCACTTGCCTATATATTTCCCAAAGATAGAACTAAGTTATAAAAAAGCAAGAAAACATTAAAATAAAGCCCAATTAACTAATCAAACTCCATTTAGTTTTATTACTTTGTTTGCTTGTATTTTCTATATAATTTCTAAGAGGTTCATTTTCAGCTAATTGCAATTCATAATCTTTCTCTAAAATTTCGGCAGCACATTTTCGGGCTTCTTGCAAAATGGCTTGGTCTTTGGCAATATCCGCAATTCGCATATCCAAAGCACCACTTTGTTGTGTGCCTGTCATATCGCCAGGTCCTCGCAATTTCATATCCACATCAGCAATTTCAAAACCATTATTCGTTCTTACCATTGTTTCGAGGCGAATTCGGGCATCTTTACTCAATTTAAAATCAGTCATCAACACACAAAACGACTGTTCAGCACCACGCCCAACACGTCCACGAAGTTGATGAAGTTGCGACAAACCAAACTTTTCGGCACTTTCTATAATCATTATCGAGGCATTTGGCACATTTACGCCTACTTCAATTACCGTTGTTGCCACCATAATTTGCGTTTCATTTTTTATAAACCGTTGCATCTCAAATTCCTTGTCCGCAGGTTTCATCTGCCCATGCACAATCGAAATTTGATATTCGGGAAATGCCCTCGCCACACTTTCATAACCGTCCATCAAATTTTTATAGTCCAAAACCTCCGATTCCTCAATCAACGGATAAACAATATAAACTTGACGACCTTTTTCAATTTCACGCCTAATTGTTCCAAAAACTTCGAGCCTTGCCGAGTCGAATTTATGCACCGTTTTAATTGGTTTTCGTCCTGCGGGCAATTCGTCAATCACCGAAACATCGAGGTCGCCATAAACTGTCATTGCCAAAGTTCGAGGAATGGGTGTGGCTGTCATCACCAAAATATGCGGAAAAGCAACAGGGTTTTTTGCCCATAATTTGGCACGTTGAGCCACGCCAAAACGGTGCTGTTCGTCAATGACACACAAACCCAAATTCTTAAATTGCACAATATCTTCGAGCAATGCGTGAGTTCCAATCAGAATTTTCAGTTCTCCATTCAATAAATTTTCGTGAATAATTCGCCTTTCTTTTACCTTACTCGAACCTGTTAATCTTGCTATATTAATGCCTAATTGGTCGGCAAAAATTTTCAAACCGTTGTAATGTTGCTCTGCTAAAATTTCGGTTGGTGCCATAATACAAGCCTGTGCATCATTGTCCAAAGCCATTAAACAACAAATAAAAGCCACCATAGTTTTGCCACTTCCTACATCTCCTTGCAATAAACGGTTCATTTGACTGCCCGATTTTACATCATCATAAATTTCTCGAATAACTCTTTTTTGTGCATTTGTGAGTTCAAAAGGCAAAAATTCTTTATAAAACTTGGTAATTGTTGGAATATTTTTTAGAATAAGTCCGTTATGTTTATCTTTTAGAATTTTTTGTTGGCGTAATAAATTGAGTTGAATAAAAAACAATTCCTCAAATTTTAGCCTTCTTTGTGCGTGAAACAAATGTTTTTCACTTTTTGGCAAGTGAATTTGCTGAATTGCTAACTGTTTTGAAATTAATTTGTACCTATCTAATAAATAATTTGGCAAATTTTCTTGGAAATTCGGCAAGGCAATTTGCAATAATTTTTTAATCAAAACAGAAATTGCCCGACTATCCAAACCTCTTTTTTTCATTCTTTCCGTTCCGCTATACATCGGCATAAACGAAAATTCGGCTACTTTTTCGGCATTAAAAACTTCGAGTTCAGGGTGTGCAATATTAAATTTTCTGCCAAACAAACTTGGTTTTCCAAACATCACATATTCCACGCCAATTCTAATTTTTTGGCTCACAAATTCAATTCCTTTAAACCAAACCAATTCTACTTCGCCTGTTCCGTCTGTAAAAATAGCTGTCATTCTGCGTTTTGTGCCTTCGCCTGCAAAACCAATAGAGGTTATTTTTCCTTTAACTTGAATAAATTGGTTTTCTTCGGTGAGTTCTGCAATGTCATAAAAAGTTGTACGGTCTTCGTATCGAAAGGGAAAATAGCCCAGCAAATCACCATAGGTAAAAATGCCGACTTCTTTGCCCAACATAGAAGCACGTGCAGCCAAAAAATTTGGAAATTGCGAAAGTGGTGTATCGAAAAATGCAGACATGGAATAAGATAGAAATTATAATCAAATTTGCGTAAAATTTGTGTAAATATCAAAATAAGCACCTATCCAAATAATTTTGATTAGGTGCTTATCAAGTTCATTTCATAAATAGTTTTATAATATTACTACCAACCAATCAAAATTCGAGTTTCCTCACTCACAACTACCGACTGAGTTTTAATAAAAATAATACCTTTTTCTTGCACAAATCCTGATGAATTTGCTTCCAATTCTTTCAAAGAATTATATGCTTTTAAAGTTGTGTTATTAATTGTAATACTTTTTGTGGTTTTAGGTGTAATTAATTCTATTATAATGCTACGTTTTTCGTCAAGTTTGTAATTACCTTTTGCAGCACCAATATTCACACGATGGTCTTCTTTATTGCCTGCTTGCTCGATAATTGTAGTACGAAAATCTCCTTCTTGATAATTAATTGTTTTGCCATCATCTTCATACAATAAAAAATCTTTCAATGTTTCATCTGCAAATATCTTGATAACCAACTCATTACGTACTGTTCCATCATTACGTCTTCCAAAAACATTCATGGTTTTGTCATCAACAAACATCATGGGAATAATAGCACCAGCTTTTGCAAATAATGGTAATCTTAAAAGTCCATTACGATAAAGTGGTATATTTTTTACAAAATTTGCACGTCCTTTTACTTGTTTATTGGTGTAAAAATCAAACCAAGTGCCATGAGGCAAATAAATTTCTTTAGTCTTTTCTTTTTCTACTGTTGAAACCGCAACTAATAAATTTTCACCTATCATTTTATGGTCGCCGAGATTATTTACATGTTTGTCGGTTTGGTAATAATAAACCAAAGGTGCAAAAATTGGCTCTCCAACTGTATGTGCTTTATATGCCAATGAATACAAATATGGCGTTAGAGCATATCGCAGCCTTGTATTTGCTAAATTGCTTTGCACATCTCCGATTCGGTCAGGTGCAGTTTCATTGCTACGTTTTTCGTCAATATTTAAGGTATGTGGACGTACAGGAATTTCGCATAATGTACCATAAGCATACCAACGTGTGTAGGAATCTTGCAAATCTACTCTAACTGTTGTGTCCATAAACCTATGAAAACCACCAATATCCGAGCCATAATAGTCAATGCCTGAGAAAGCCATGTTTGCTTGCCCTGCTGTTTGTGCGGCTAAACTTGTCATACGTGAAGAAATATCACCCGACCAAACCGCAGCACCATAGCGTTGCATGCCTATTGCACCTGACCTTGACAACATAAAAGGACGTTGTATAATTTTGGAACTTTTATAGCCTTCTGCAATGCCTTGCAACCATTTGAAACCAAATAAATTATGAATATTTTTGTGATAACCACCATAATAAATTGAGGAATCATTATAATTTTCGGGTTCTCCCAAATCACACCAATGTCCAATCACGCCGTCATTAATAAGTTTTAGCCTTTTGTTTTGGTGAATATACTCATGCGTTTTAGGATTTGTGTAATCAAACATGCCTCCTGCACCCCACCAAGCTTGTGGCAACACAAAAGCATTTTTGCGGTCAGATGCGTAAGTTGCTAACAAACCTAATTTTGTCATAGTTTCAAATTCTGGTCTTGATTTTGCCACGTATGCCTCCTCTATGGTCATTATACCAACACCTTTTTCATTGTCATATTCCAAAATTTTAGCTTTTGCATCTGGAAAATTCTTTGTGTCCCAATCCAATTTTCCCATTTGACTATCTTCGGGTTTTATACCGCCAAACCATTGCAAATCAAGTATAAAACCATCAACAGGAAATTTATTTTTTTGCAATGAATTGAGTTTACTATCTACTTCTGCCCAATTATCATAACCATATTCTGAAACCCACAAACCAAACATTTTTTTCGGTGGAATTGGTGGTTTTCCTGTCAATTCCATAAAATCTTTGCGTAAATCTTTTAAATCATGACCATGAAAAAAGAAAAAATCTACTTCGCCACCTTGTGCTTCGGCTGTCCACTCATGTTTTTGTGTAAAATCCCAGCGTTGTTTGTATTCATTATCATACAAAACCGCATAATTTTCAAATTTTGCACTGTGTAAAGCATATAAAATAGGTAATTGTGTATTGCCTGTTGCACCACCATTTTCATAAATCATTTCATTACCATACTTACCACTTGTGCGTTGTTTTCCGTCCCAGTCAAAATTTACACTACCAAGTTTTGAAAAATCAAGCTGCTGCCCTAAACCAAAAAAATGTGTGTGATTTTTTTTATAGGCTCTTAAACCTCGCCAATCTCCATCAACACTTGTAGGCGTAAAACTTACTAAAATAAGGTCTTTTTGTTGCTTATCTATCAGCGTAATTGTTGCACTATAAGGATTAAAAACTATTTTTAAAAATTTTGTTTCAACAGTATTGCCATCTTGCTTAAATTCAATAGCACCCACATAATCTGTTTTTGCAATAGAAGGTGTATTGCTAATAAACATTTTTCCATTCGTTTTATCATCACCAAAACGAAAGTGAATGAGGTCATCGTCCCAACATTCCATAGTTAAAACTACAGGTTTATTGCCCGCACCTTTAAATTGTAGTCGTTGAATTTGCTGCCCAACAGAGGGAAAAGCAATTAATAAAAAGCAAAAAACAGATAAAATTTTAGTCATTTTCATGTTTGAATTGAAATTAAGATAAGTTTTAGGTATTGACATAAAAGTATATTGCGTAAATAGCAAAAAAAACTTTCCAAAAGCAAAAAAAACATTTAAAATAAGACTTGCCTTTTTATTTTTTGTATCTTTGGTATATAAATTAAATAAAATTATGATGCTCGGAAATTTAGCAAATGAAGTAATTTTCAAAAAAGCTTTTACAGATAAATTTGTTTTGCAATGTTTGGTAAGAGATTTATTTAATGTAGATTTTGTGCCTGAAACCGTAGAAACTGAAAAGAGATTTGAGCCAAAGATTGCTCATGTTGATTTCAAGTATGATATTTTCGCACAAAGTAAAGACCAGCGAATCATTGTAGAAATACAAAAAGTTGATTATGACTACAATTTTGATAGATTTCTCTTATACCACAATATGGCTATTGCAGAAATGCAACGCAACTCAAAAGAGTATAAAACTGACAAGGTAGTTTATACGATTGCAATTTTTACAGGCAAATATGTAGGTACAGAAAGGAATGGAAGAGTAGTTGAAAAAGACATTTTATTTCATTATAGCAATTTGTTCGACTTAGAAGGCAAAGAATTTGACGTTTTTGGGCATAAATTAATTTTTTTAAATTACCATTATATACAAGATACAACGCCACAAGGTTATAAAGATTGGTTAAGTTTGGTTAGAGAGTCAACTAAAAATCCTGAAAATCCTATGATTAATTTAAAAAATCAAGGTGTCAAAAAAGTAGTCGACTTAATTGATTATGAGAAACTTAGCCCCGAAGAAGTGCGAGAAAATAAAAACCGTAATGCAGCAGAAAGTGCAAAAGTTGCCTATAAGTTAGCAGCAGAATATGAAAGTAGAAGTAAAATTGCTAAAAAATTAATAACCTTAAAATCTGAAAATGATTTTATTGTTGAAGCAACGGGTCTAACTCTGGCACAAATAGAAGCATTACGAGCAGAATGAAACGAATAATTGTGCTTAAAATTGGTAATAAAAAACTTTCCAAAAGCAAAAAAGTTTTTGGAAAGTCAAGTTGCTTTTGAAAAGTTTTATTTAATGCCACTTATTCTAACTTCTCAAACAAGTTTGTTTCTATCGTTTTGCCTTTATATTGTGCAGCTTTTAGCACAGCTAAGGAAGGCAATTTGATAATTTTTCCGTCTAAAACATCTTGAATCGTAACACATTCTAATTTGTTGAATGTTCCAAAAAATGGATTTTCATAAACTCCTGCCATTTTGCACTCTTTCAGCATCTCCGAAGTAGGTTCTTCCAAAGTTATCAGCACGCCGATTGCTGCATTTTCACGTTCTATTACTCCTCGCAAATCTCTAACTTGTGCCACACCAACTTTGCCCGACTTGACCGAAAAAATAATTTCTCGTGTTTTTTCTGCACTTTCCAATATAAAAGCAATGCCATCAATGCCTTTATCTGCTCCTTTTTTCTCGTTAATAATTGCCCGATTGTTAGAATACGTTAGCAATGCCCATTTTTCAAATTCTTTGCGAAGTCTGTCATCTTGCTTATTTGCCAATGCTCTGGCACTTGCCATATCTCGTGGAACACCGTTGAGAATTACGTTGTCTAAACAAGTTTTACCGTAAGTATCTTCTAATCTTTTTAGGATTAAAGAAACAGATTGATAAGTAATATCGCAACCTATCCAATTTCTTTTTAATTTCTCTGCAACCGCCACAGTAGTTCCACAGCCACAATAGGCATCAAAAATAACATCACCTTCTTTGCTACTTGCCTTGATAATTCGTTCTAATAAGGCTTCGGGTTTTTGGGTTGGGTAGCCGAGCCTTTCTTTTGCCATTGGATTAATAAAAGGTATGTCATACCAAAGATTTTGAATTGGTTGCCCTTTATATTCGTCTAAAAATATTTTTCTATATATTTTTTGGCTTTTATTTGGCGGAAAATATAATCTACCTTCGCTGTCCATTTTTTCCATGAGTTCTCTACCAACTGCCCAACCTTTTGCTGGTGGCTGGTGTCCTTTATACTCATATCTTAAATTTTCTCGAAAAGAAGGACTATTTAAAGGCGACCTCATATATCGTTTACCATTTTCATCGACATATTTAAACCTTTCTTCAATATAATTTTGTGCATTTTCTAAACTATTTTCGTTATTGAAATATGCGGTTGTACTTTTGGTGTACATAAAAATTATATCATTTTGCTGACCAAATCCAATGCTTTGATAATTACTTTCGCCTCTGCCACTTTTACGTTTCCAAACTATTTCACTTTGAAATTCCCCGCCATTTCCACAAAAAATTCCATCTAAAACCAACTTCAAATAATGGCTTGCTGTTGGGTCGCAATGCAAATAAAAACTTCCTGTTGGTTTCAAAACTCTATGAATTTCTGCAATTCTCAAAGTCATACTAATAATATAAGCTAACAAAGTTCCTTTTCCTAAAACTTCTTGCAAACCCATTATTAGTTTTACAGTTTGGCGAGAAAGCAAGCCTTTTTCATTTGCCAAAATTTCCATTAAGCCTAATTCGGCATTAATATCCCAAGTCCACGTATCCACAAAAGCCTGTGCTTGTGCTTTGTCTTCTGTGCCAATGTTGTTATAAATTTGGTTATAATTTCGTTTTGAGTTAAAAGGTGGGTCAATGTAGCACAAATCTACACTTTCGTCTTTTATA
>JAYTNF010000358.1:0-1868 GCA_043748455.1 Cytophagales bacterium | reverse complement strand
ATCAATGTCTGGGTGGTCGCAAATTGCCTCAACAATTTCTCTATCACCATTCACAATATTGAAAACGCCATCAGGCAAACCTGCTTCTTTCAACAATTCCGCAATTCTAACCACACTCAAAGGCACAACTTCCGAAGGTTTGATAATCATAGCATTTCCCAAAGCAATAGCATTTGGAATTGTCCAATTTGGCACCATATTAGGAAAATTAAAAGGTGCAATACTTGCCACAACACCAACAGGGTGATGTTCTGTGCGGCATTCTACGCCTTTGCTTACTTCTAATAATTCGCCTTGAATAAGTTGGGGCAATGAACAAGCAAATTCTGTTAATTCTATACTTTTTTCGACTTCTGCTCTTGCTTCGCCCAGAGTTTTACCATTTTCTTCATGTACGAGAAAGGCTAATTCGTCAATATTTTTCTCTAATAAGGCTTTGTATTTAAAAAATACTTGTACTCTTTCTTTTATTGGCGTTGCTGCCCATTTTTTGGCTGCTTTTTTGGCTGCTTGCACTGCCAAATCTAAATCTGCTGCTGATGACATAGGAACTGTTGATAACAATGAACCATCAAGTGGCGAAATGACTTCGAGGAAACTGCTGCTGCTGCTTGCAACTTTTTTGCCATCTACATAATTGCCTAATGCGGTGTATTTCATGATTATTTTGGTTAATTTTATGTGTGTAATTTAAGAAATGATGATGCCAATTTATTGATTATCAAGTAATTGGTATAAATTAAGATTTTTTTTGTGATTGTTTAAGAATTATGTAAAGATGTCATCTTTTAGAAAGATGACATCTTTACATAATTCTTAAACAAATTCACTTACTCTGCAAAGTTATCTCAAAATTTTTAATAACTTGGTGATTGAAACAATCGTAATCATAGCCATATATTTTTACAAAATCATTAACTAATTTAATACTATCAATAATGTAAGTTTCTGGAATAAAATCTATGTCTTGAATTTTTAATTTGCCTTTGTTATTCAATAAAATTGCTTTTGTAGGAAAGAAACAACTACTACTTGCTCCACAAGGTTTTATAGAATATTCTGCAATAGCATACATATAACCATTTTTATTCAAATTAATTAGATGTATTGTATCTATCCAAATGCATGACTCACTTTCATAAGACATATCAGGTAATATTCCTTTTTTTTTATAAAATTTGTATAGCCCTTTTTCGGCAAATTCACTCGTCATAATAACATTTTTTCCATTACCACCAACAGATTTGGGCATATTTAGAAAAATGGTGGTATCAAGTTTTGCTAATTTTATTTTTTTTGGTTGAAATGATGTTGAATCTTGTACTGTTTTTCTCTGTGCATTCAAACTATCAGTTCGTTTTTTGTAGTATAATTCACTCTTACTTTTAAACATTTCTTGACAAAAACACAATAAAAATATCAGCAATAAAAATTTACTATTTGTTATCATGAGTTTTTTAGCTTCTTTCTTAAAATTATCTGTAATCACAATTTCAACATTCATTTAGAAAATCTGTTGAAGTTTGGAGTTTTCTTTTTTCTTTGCGGGATTTTCTCACTTCAATAATTCCGTCTTTGATACATTGTAATACCTCTATTTTTTTACGCAATTCGCCTTAACTCTTGCATCAATTTTTCCCATTCTAACATAGAAATTTGGACAGCAACAAGCACGCCTTCTGTATTTGTAACATATTGTAAGGTCATAGCTTTAAGTTTTTACAAATTTGCAAAAAAATAAGAATAACAAAAGAGGTTTCATATAGTTTTTTTGGTTGTGGTTTAAAATGTATGATAACTATAATTAATTGATAATCAATAGGTTATAAGCTATTTTTGTAAAAACTATTGTTTTTTGTAAATCATTT
>JAYTNF010000357.1:0-20303 GCA_043748455.1 Cytophagales bacterium | reverse complement strand
AGAGTTTAGCAAAAAGAATATTTTGTATGACCAAGCAGCCTTTATTTTATCTTATCAAGATATTGACGAATCAAGAATTACACGCAATTTTAACAATGTCAATCAAAATAGTCGTATTGAAAACGTAAAAATTTATGCTTTTAATGCAGATTTAACTAAGCAATTAGCTCCAAAACACGAATTACGTTATGGTGCAGAAGTTTATTATAATGGCGTGCAATCTACTGCCAATGCCAAAAATATACTTACGAATGTCTATAATTTTAATTTGACAACAAGGTATTCAAATTTGGGTTCGGATATGAAAAATGCTGCTGCTTATGCCAATTATAGTTGGGAAATTGGCAAAGAAAGGACAAATTTTGTGTTAAGTTCGGGTTTACGGTTTAGTTATGTTGCTTTAAACTCACAGGATAGTCGTTTTATAGATAATTCTTTGAATTTTGTGTTTAATAATTCAATTAGTCAAAGAAACTCGGCTTTAAATGGTTATGTGGGTTTGGTGGCATTGCCTCATAAAAATCTGAAATTATCGGCAATTTTATCAACGGCTTTTCGGGCTGCGAATGTTGATGATGTGGGCAAAATCTTTGAATCTGCGGCTGCGGTTTCTCTCACAGTTCCCAATGCTGATATAAAACCAGAACAAACTGCAACTGCCGAAATTAGTGCTGCATATCAAATAGAAAATAAAATTTTGGTGGAAGGCACAGCTTTTTATACAGATTATTCTAATGCTATTGTTCTTCGCCCAACAACCTATAATGGCAAAAGTACCGTTGTTTTTGGTGGAAAAGATACGCCAATTCAAGCTATGCAAAATGCGGCATCGGCAAATGTTTACGGTTTTCAAGGCACAATTAAAGCAAGATTTACTAAGTTTTTATCATTGAAATCTAATTTGACTTATACTGTTGGTACTGTTACAAAAGACCCAATTTATAGCAAAAATACGCCACTTGACCACATTCCACCACTTTTTGGCACAACTTCTTTGCAATTTGAGGCTAAAAAAGTTAAGGCAGAAATTTGGTCGATGTATAATGGTTGGAAATATTTGGCAGATTATAGTCCTTCGGGAGAAGATAATTTGGTTTATGCAACCAAAGATGGTATGCCTTCGTGGGTTACGTTTAACTTGCGTGCTTCTTATCAAATTAACCGTTTTGTGCAAATTCAAGGTAGTTTAGACAATATTTTTGATAGACATTACCGTTATTTTGCTTCGGGTGTGAGTGCAGCAGGGCGTAATGTGAGTGTGGCGGTAAGGGTGAATTTTTAGGAGAATTGTCAGGTATTTTAAGTAATTATTTGTCTAATATTTTGTAAAATATATGATAATCAATGAATTAGGTTATCATATATTTTTTAGCACTACTCAGAACTTGTTTCTTTGTGCAAATTTGACGTTTTAGTGGACTGCCTATGAGGACACAAAACAGTGGCGAAAAGTATAAATCTTTGTAGATTTCATAATACGTTTTAGGTTGCAGTTATTCTACAAAAGCTAAAGTATTTGTAGTTTGTGTAAAGTCTGCAAAATTATTTTTTTGCATATTGAATAATTTTTTAACTAAATTTTTGTAATTTTGCATGGTTCTAAATTTTAGAAGGTTTGGAATATTAGAAACTGTAAAGGCTGCAAAGTTTTTTCAGTTTCTTTTTTTGGCTTTATAGGTAGGTTACTTTTTGTCAGATTTGCTTTAAAATTACACCATTTTACAAATTAGTTTCTTACTTATTTTTTAATATTTGTAACTTATTGGTAATTAATAAGTTACATAATTCGGATGTATTAAATTAAATAACTGAAATAAATAATAAAACCAAATGACACAAGATTTTAGTCTATCTATCACAGAATCAACGTCTTATTACGACAATTTAGAACAAATGTCAGTGCATGAATTGCTGAACTCTATCAATAAAGAAGACCAAACAGTGCCATTAGCAGTTGCAAAAGTTATTCCTCAAATAGAAATTTTAGTCGCTAAAATTGTGGAAAAAATGCAAAAAGGTGGCAGATTTTTTTATATTGGTGCAGGTACGAGTGGTAGATTAGGCGTTGTTGATGCCTCTGAATGTCCACCAACATTTGGCGTAGCACACGGTTTAGTAGTTGGATTAATTGCGGGTGGTGATGCTGCAATTCGCAAAGCTGTAGAATTTGCGGAAGACAATCACACGCAAGCATGGCAAGATTTAAGTGTTTACAAACCAACATCTCTTGATACACTTATTGGAATTGCAGCATCAGGCAAAACTCCCTACGTTTTGGGTGGACTTGAGACTGCACAAAAACACGATTTGACAACAGCTTGTGTTGTTTGCAATCAAAATTCGGTAATAGCAAAAGCAGTTCAATACCCGATAGAAGTTATTGTTGGAGCAGAATTTCTCACAGGTAGCACACGCATGAAGGCAGGAACAGCACAAAAATTGGTGTTAAACATGATTTCAACAGCCGTCATGATACAATTAGGAAAAGTTAAAGGTAATAAAATGGTTGATATGCAGTTGAGTAATCATAAATTAATTAAAAGAGGCACACAAATGATTATGCAAGAATTAGGAGTTTCAGAAGAAATAGCCAAAGATTTGCTCGAAAAACATGAAAATGTAAGAAAAGCAATAGAAAATTATAAATCTGTGTAACCTATATAAAAACTACTTCGTTGCGTTTTCGTATCAACTTATTTTCCATTGCAGTTTTTCAATATGCTGCCCTTTTTGTTAATTTAGGTTTACAATTTATACTCACATATTTAGTTGCACCTCATGTTTTTGGTAATGCCGCAAAATTACAGCTAGCAATAGACATATTTATTGTATTTTTATCAGTTGGCCTACACACTGCTGTCTTGCAATTACAAGAATCTGATACCAACAAACTTATTAAAAACACCCTAATTTTATCAATTTTACAAGCATTAATACTAGTTTTTATAGGATTTTTAACTTTCCTGTCTTGTTATTTTCTAAAATTGTATAGTCTTAAAGATGCAATTTTATTAATGTTATTGCTTTTCACAACAGCACTTGCTATGATTAAGCAAGTTTTCTATGTGATTTATGAACAAAAACAGGCTTTTCTCTTTAACTCCAAAATAAACTTTTATCTCAATATTTGTATTGCTACGCCAACAATTTTGCTTGCTTGGCAATATCCAATTATTGAAGTTTTGATGGGACGAATTATTGTGCTTAATTTTTTATCATTTGTTATCTATACTTACTTAGCAATTTTTGATTTAAAACTAACTTTTTTAGCACCACAAAATTGGAATTGGAGTAGAGTTTTTGATAGAAATAGAAGCAAGAATTTAGATAGTAGTTTAGCAAAACAAATTATTCATTTATCTTTTCAATATTATTTAGCACGTTTGTTGGAGGCTTTGCAAAGCCGAATTGATATAATAGTGATTAGCTATCTTTTTGATAATCAGGAAGTTGGAATTTATGAAAGAATAAAATACTATTCTAATTTGCCACAAAATATGTTAAATGGATTTGCTAATCGTATCAATATTGTGCGGTATCGTGTTCAAAATAGTTTACAAAACCGTCTGCAAAGCCATATTAATTTATTATATCACTCTCATACAATTATATTATTAATTACACCTTTATTGTATCTTGTTGCTTTTTGTTGCTTGTTTTCATTCAACCATTTTTTTGCTATAAGAGCCTTTGATAATCTATTTCCTCTTTACTTTTGTTTTTGGAGTTTTGCAGGGCTCACAAGTTTACTAGATAATATTAGAACTTATCTACAAATTCATCATGCTATTATTCGTACAACGCTAAAAATTCGTTTTATTCCCTTATTATTTTTCATAGCAACCATTGGCACCTTAGTTTTAAGTACTATCAAACCAACAATTTATTTAGTAGCTTTTTTATCTTCTTTTTCATATTTAGCAGCTTTTTTTGTAATTAAACCCTATTTGTATTGGTTTAATTACATGCGTTTTGTTAAAATAGTTTTGAGAAGTACAAAAATATTTTAGCTTATACAAGCATAATTATTCCTTTTTTATTATAAATTTGTAAGAATATTACATGTGTCGATGAAAACTTCCATAAAAATTACGATATGTTTGTTAATCATGCTATTTTTAGATAGCACATCAGGTTTGTTTGCCCAACCTGTAATAGAACTTATTGCAAATCCCAAAACGCATGGCATTGGTAAAAATGTTGCGTTTTTTGAAGATAAATCTAATAAATTAACAATAAATGACATTTTGTTACCAAATTATCAGCAAAAATTTAAGACTTGGACACAAGAAACAGTAAATTTTGGGTTTTCTCCATCAAGTTATTGGTTAAAATTTCAAGTACTTAAAGATTCCAAAGATAAACATGACTGGTTTTTTATTCTTAGCTATCCTCAATTAGATTATTTTGAATTTTATGAACCTAACGACAGTACACTAACTAAAACAATACATGGCGACCTTATTCCGTTTAAACAAAGACCTATCCCACACCATGATTTTGTCATACAAATTAATCCAAAAGATGATACAAAACTAACATATTATCTCAAAGTAAATTCTCAAGGCTCATTACAACTGCCTATGCATATTGAACAACGTGAACATTTTTTATTGAAAGACAGCGAAAATCAAATTGGCTATGGTTTATATTATGGTATTATGTTTACTATGATTTTGTATAACTTTTTTGTATATTTTTCTTTGAGAGATGCCAATTATATTTATTATGTGCTTTCTATTTTTAGCTCTACATGGTTTTTTGCTTCTGTGAGTGGTTATGGTTATCAGCATATTTGGGGTGAATATCCACAATTTAATAACCCATTTACTGCTGTACCGATGAGTCTTTGGGTAATTTTTTCGTCCATTTTTACCATAAATTTTATAGATGTCAAACGATATATTCCACGTTTATCACGTCTTTTATACATAGGAATTGCTATTGGAAGTATTGCTTTGCTACTAACCTTAACAACCCCTTATAAAATAGCTGTCAAGGTAGCAACAGTTTCGGTGGCACTTAACGTAATTTTTATTTTAATTTGTGGTATAGCCTCTCTTTTTGCTCGCAATAAATCAGCACGTTATTTTGTCTTGGCTTGGTTTTTATTTTTGGTAGCCACATTTATGATAGTATTATCAAGGTCAGGCATCATTCCAACTAACTTTGTTACAACTCATGGTGTAGAATTTGGCTCTGTTTTAGAAGTTTTGTTGCTATCTTTTGCGTTAAGTGATAGGTATAAATTGATTAAAATAGAGAATGAAACTGTGCAGGCAGAAAATTTGCGTGTGCAAAAAGAAGCTAACGAAACTCTTGATAATAAAGTAAAAGAACGGACGGCACAATTACAAGAAACAAATGAGGAAATGCAGCAAGTGCAAGAAGAATTGCAAACAAACTTGGCTACCATGCAACAACAAAAAGAGGAAATAGAGAAAAAGAACTTTGACATTACATCGAGCATCAATTATGCAAAACGTATTCAAAATGCAATTTTGCCACCATTAAATGAGATAAAATCAGCTTTTCCAAATTCATTTATTTTATTTAAACCCAAAGATATTGTTTCAGGAGATTTTTATTGGTTTACAGAGGTGAAAGTAGATGCTTTTAGGTCGCAAAACGCAAGGCGTGCATTTGGAGACAGCAACACAGATACAGACACCCTAATAATGAAACAGCTTTTTGCAGTTGTTGATTGTACAGGTCATGGCGTACCAGGGGCAATGATGAGTATGATTGGTACGAATTTGTTGAATGAAATTGTAAGTTTACAAGGAATTTTGGAGCCACATAAAATTTTGGAAGCACTTGACCTTGGCGTACAAACTTCCCTAAGTCAAAGCCAAAACGAAAATAAAGATGGCATGGTAATTTCTCTTATTGTGGTAGATAAACAACAAAAAACAGTAGAGTTTTCGGGTGCAAAACATTCGCTAATCTACATACAAGCCAATGAAAACGGGGATTCAGAAATGAAAATTATTAAAGGCTGCAAAAATACCATTGGTGGAGACATGCAGCATAAAGACGAACCTTTTACAAAAACAATTATTGATATTTCAAAACCAACAACTTTTTATAGTTATTCTGATGGTTATCCTGACCAATTTGGTGGCGTAAAAAATAAAAAATTTATGAGTTCTAAACTGAATCAATTACTTTTTGAAAACCATAAATTGCCAATAGATATGCAAAAAGATTTGTTAGACAAAACTGTAGAAGATTGGATGTTTACAGGTCGCCAAAAACAAATTGACGATATTTTGTTGGTGGGGATAAAATTGTAAGCACCTGATTAAAATTATTTGTATATTCTATTTTTTTGTCATTCTTCGCTTTGCTCAGAATGACAAAATATACAAATAAGTACAAGTAACTAATTAATTGACAATATTGTACCACAGAATTTAGTATGTGATGCTTTGATTATCAAGAGATTACAGACTAAAGTCTGTGGTACATTTATTTTTTCCAATTACTTAAATTTAATTAAATGATACTACTTTCCACATAAAAACATAATTTTTCATAAATAGCTGTTGCAATATGTATAATTTCTTGAATGGCTTGCAAAGGTGTTGTAATTGTTTTACTTTTTAATTCTTCGACAAGGAAACTATCATAAGGAACTTCGTTATGGATAATTAGGCAAGGAAATTTTCGATAAAAAGGTCTAGCAAGCAAGGATTAATTTGTTATTGCAAAAACGGGAGGATAAAATATTGGCAGAGAAAAGTGAGCAGGCGGAGTTGTGGAGGTGGAGTAAAATTATAATGAAATTACTTTGTTTTTGTTAAATTAGTTTTTAGATTTGGGAAACATAGGCAAGGTGGTTTATATTACCAAGTTGGCTGTAATCCAACCCAAATTCCAAAATACTCAACAGACTAAACTATACAATAAGAATGATAGAAAAAATAATCATAAAGAATATTGCAACCTATGACAACACAGGAATTCAAGTAAATGACTTGAAAAAGGTAAATTTTATTTATGGTGCAAATGGTTGTGGCAAGACAACAATTTCCAACTTCCTCTATAATCTAACTGATACCAAATTTAATCAATGTTCGTTAGCTTGGAAAAATGCGATTTCACTTAGTACATTAGTTTACAACAAAGAATTTCGTGAAAGAAACTTTGGGAAAGGAAAATTAGGAGGTATTTTTACTCTTGGCGAAGCAACTGCTGAGCAAATAAAAACAATAGATGATAAAATTGAAGAACTAAAAATTATCAAAGCAGATGAAATAAAAAAGAAAGAAACTCTAACTGCACAAGTTGAAAAAAAAGCAGATTTAGAAAAGGTGTTTACTGAAAATTGTTGGAAAAAACTTTTTAAAAAGTACGAAAAAGATTTTAAAGAGGCATTTATTGGCTCAATGAAATCTGGCGAACTTTTCAAAAATAGATTATTACAAGAATACAAGACTAACACAGCTGTTTTAGATACTATTGAAAACCTAAAAGAAAAAGCTAAAACTATTTTTGGCGAAATTCCTAAAACCATAACACCAATAAATCCTATTTCATTTGATAGAATTATTGAAACCGAAAACAATGAAATTTGGAAAAAAATAATTGTTGGTAAAGCTGATGTAGATATTGCTAAACTTATTCAAAAACTAAATATAAACGACTGGGTAAATCAAGGTAGAGATTATTTACAAGCAGATAAAACTTGCCCATTTTGTCAAGAAAAAACTATAACAGAAGATTTTAAAAGCCAATTAGATAGTTTTTTTGATGAAACCTATTTGAACAATATAAAATCAATAAAAGAATTAAAGCAAGCATACAATGCTCTTTCACAAAACTTGATTAACGAACTAAATGGTGTAGAAACGTATCATAAAGATTTTAAAGATACCAAACTAAATAATGATAAATTTTCAGCATACCTAAAAACATTAATTAGTCAAAATGCTGCGAATAATGAATTATTAAATAGTAAAGTAAAAGAACCAAGTAGAAGTATTGAATTGAATTCCTTGAAAGAACATTTAGATTTGATTTCTGAACTAATCACAAACGCAAATGTAGAAATTAAAAAGCATAATGACATTGTTACCAATTTCAATACAGAAAGGAACAATCTTGTTAAGGCAATTTGGAAACTAATTATTGAAGAGTATAAAACCGAAATTGTAAAGTTTAATACTGACAAAGACGGACTAGAAAAAGGAATTATAGCTTTACAAAGTCAAATTGATTTAAAAAGAACGGAATACTTAAAATTAGACACTGAAATTAAAAATTTAAGTAGGAATGTTACAAGTATTCAACCAACAATAGATGAAATAAATAGACTTTTAAAGTCGTATGGATTTCTAAATTTTGAAATTGTGCCAGCAACTGATAAAGGGTTTTATCAAATACAGAGAGAAGATGGAACAATGGCAGAAACAACTTTAAGTGAAGGTGAAATTACTTTTATTACTTTTCTTTATTTCCTTCAATTAGCAAAAGGTAGTGTTTTAAAAGAGACAGTAAACGAAGAACGAATATTAGTTATTGACGACCCTATTTCAAGTTTAGATAGCAATGTTTTATTTGTAGTTAGTACATTAATTAAAGAAATTATCAAAACAGTCAAATCAGAAACAGGCAACATAAAACAAATTATTTTATTAACTCACAATGTATATTTTCACAAAGAGGTATCATTTGAAGGCATAAATAATAGAAAAGGAGAAAAACCTCAATTTTGGATTTTACGGAAGAACAATAAAGTATCAACTATTCATTATTATTCGGACAAAAACCCAATTCAATCTTCTTATGAATTGCTTTGGAGAGAAATAAAAGAATGGAAAAATAACTCTGGTATTACTATACAAAACACATTAAGAAGGATACTTGAAAATTATTTTAGTATCTTGGGAAATAAAAGAGATGACATTTTAATCAATAATTTTCCAACGCCAGAAGAAAGAGAAATATGTAGGTCTTTATTAAGCTGGTCAAATGAAGGTTCACATACTTTACCTGATGATTTATTTGTTGAAGCCCCAAATGAAACGATTACTAAATATTTAGATGTGTTCAAAAATATTTTTGCATACACGCAAAATACTGGACACTATAATATGATGATGAATATACCCGAAAACACAAATTGACAAAAATGGAATACAGCCAACATTAGGTTTGGTGTTATTGGGGTTTGACGAATATCGTTTCAATATTTGTTCTTGAAAAACGCCAAGCCCTGTTCGTTATCAAAAATTTTTTACAATAAAAATAGCAGACCGTAAAAAGTTTGCTATTTTTCTATCCTTTCTTTTCCTCCAAATAAAATAAAAATCTTGAAAAAAATCCATTACAATCCCGCCCAATTAGCCTTTTTCACCGTTTTAGCCCAAATAACTGTATTAATTTTTGGAGTTCACTGAAAACTTACAAATTTATAAAAAATGTAGATTTACTTTGTAAAAATGTATAATTTTGCATATAAGAAAAAATTATGGAAAGAATACGAAATAAATCTTTTGATGCCTGGTTATACGAAGAAGTAGAACAAGAATTTGGGCTAACAAGGCTTTATAAACACAAATTATGGTTAGAATTTGAAAATTTTTCATTGGAAAACGGACATAAAGATAGACCTATTATTGAAGAACTTAGTGAAAGGCTATTTAACTATGTAGATACTTGGAATGAAGACGAACTAAAATTTATGTTTATTAGCCCTTTTGTTAATTTGGTAAAATATGTAAGCAATCATTACAAAGTTTTTACGCAACGCCCAATGTCTATAACTTATGCAGATGGAACAAAAACGACTTCGGGAAAAGTAGAGTTTATGTTGGCAAAAGGCAAGCAAATTCCACAAAAACCATTTTTCTTTTTGCACGAATACAAACAAGAAAAACGCAGAGATAATGACCCGTTAGGACAATTATTAATTGCTATGGTTGCAGCACAAACTCAAAATGCAGATGGCGAAACTCTGTATGGTTGTTTTGTTGTAGGGCGAAGTTGGTTTTTTGTGATACTCGAAGGCAAAGAATATTCAGTAAGTAATGCCTACAATGCTGCGGGCAGGGATATTTATCAAATTTTCGCTATTCTTTTGTGGTTGAAACAGAAAACAGAAGAAAGGTTTGCATAGAATAAAAGAACTATTTTGCTAACTTTTATACGTTGTCAATGGTGCTTTTCGCACCTTGACAAGCGTATAAAAGTGATTTATAGCACCATTGTCAAGGTGCGAAAGCACCATTGACAACGTACATAGATATATTTATTAAGTTCTAATATTCCAAAAGCCTTTGAATTTTCTCTGAAATTCGTTTTTTAGGCAAAAACTCCGCTTCCAAAACCGCCGAAAATGGTACTGCTGTATCCAAACTTCCTTCACGTAACACAGGTGCATCGAGATATTCAAAACAATGTTCACCAATCCACGAAGCAATATCACCACCCAAACCACCTGTTAAACAATCTTCGTGGCAAACTAAGACTTTACCTGTTTTTTTCACAGTTTCCATCACTGCCTCCTTGTCCCAAGGCAATAAAGTACGCAAATCTAAGACATCAGCACTAATTTCTGGGTGTTCTGCCAAAATTTGTTTAGCCCAATGCACTCCCATTCCGTAGGTAATTATCGATAAATCTGTTCCTTTTACTGCTAAAACTGCTTTTCCTATTGGCGTTGTGTAATAGTCATCAGGTACTTGTTCGGCAATAGAACGGTAAAGCATTTTGTGTTCAAAATACATCACAGGATTAGGCTCCTCGATGGCTGCATTCAACAAACCTTTTGCATCAACAGGATTTGAAGGATAAACTACTTTTAAGCCCGCAGTATGCGTAAACCAAGCCTCATTGGACTGTGAATGAAAAGGTCCCGCAGCCGAACCTGCACCCGTAGGCATACGCACAACGACATCTACTTTTTGTCCCCAACGGTAATGTGTTTTTGCTAAATTATTGATAATTTGATTAAATCCGCAAGTTACGAAATCGGCAAATTGCATTTCTACCATTGCCTTATAACCTTTGATAGACAAACCCAAAGCAACACCAATAATTGCAGATTCGCACAAAGGCGTATTTCTCACACGCATTTTGCCAAATTTCTCTACAAAACCTTCTGTAACTTTGAAAGCACCACCATATTCTGCAATATCTTGCCCCATTAAAACCAAATTGTCATATTTTTCCATACTTTGCATCAAAGCATCAGAAATAGCATTGATAAATCTTTTTTCGGTAGTTTTATTACTTGTTGGTGCTATAACTACTTGATTATAAGGGAAATACATATCGTCAATTTCTTCTTGACTTGCCACAGGTTCATCTCTTGAAAAAGCATCTTGTACTGCATTTTCAATTTCGGCTTTAATATTTCCTCTAATTTCTTGAACTTTTGCCTCTGTCAAAACTCCTTGTGCCAACAACCAATTTTCATAATTTGCAATCGGGTCTTTTTTGCCCCAGATTTCAAAAAGTTCTTGTGGAACATATTTTGTACCTGATGCCTCCTCGTGTCCACGCATACGAAACGTAACCGCATCTATAAGGAAAGGACGTGGATTTTTTCGCAAATCTTCGGCAATATTTTTTACCGTATCATAAACTTCGAGTACATTATTTCCGTCAATTCTCACGCCTTCAATGCCATAACCAATACATTTATCGACAAAAGTTTCGCAACGAAATTGCTCATTACTTGGCGTAGAAAGCCCATAACCGTTGTTTTCAACCACAAAAATTACAGGTAATTGCCAAACCGCAGCCACATTAATAGCTTCGTGAAATTCGCCTTGTGAACTTGCCCCATCACCTGTGTAAACGAGGGTAACGCCAAGCCCGTTTAGCCCCACCCCTAACCCCTCCCCTTTGGGAGGGGAATTTTTTACTCCCTCCCCTTCGGGGAGGGCTGGGGTGGGGCTTTTCAATAAATTTGCCAACGCCACACCATCAGCCAACGATAATTGTGGACCCAAGTGCGAAATCATACCAACAACGCAATGTTCAGCACTTCCAAAATGGAAAGACCTATCACGACCTTTTGTAAAACCATCTTTTTTGCCTTGCCATTGTGCCATAAGCTGTGCCAAATCCATATCACGACCTGTAAAAACGCCGAGATTTCGGTGCATAGGGAAAATGAATTCGTCTTTGTGTAATGCCAAAGTTGCACCAACAGAAATGGCTTCTTGTCCAATTCCTGAAAACCATTTGCTAACTCTGCCTTGTCGCAATAAAACCAACATTTTTTCTTCTATCATTCGGGGTTTTACCAAATGTGTATAAAGATTGATGAGTGTGTTATTGTCGTAGTTTTTTCTGTCAAATTTTAACAGAACTTCTGTATTTTGCGTGTTGGTTTGTGTATTGTTTTTGGTTGCCATTTTATATATAATAAGTAGTAGATATGAAATATATTTATGAAATTAACCTTTTAAAACGTAAAAATGTGCAAAATATCGATATTAAAAAAATTTAAGATTTCATTAACAAAAAAAATGGTAGCTTTTTTGCATAGTTTCGCAACAAAATATAACTTTGCAAATAGCTTTTCTGTCTACCTATTTACTACTATGAAATTAGCCGTATCAAATTCTCGTTGTGCATCATTCTATCGTTGGATAGTTATTGTTGCTTTGTTGTTGGGCGTACAAACGGTACAAGCTCAGGATTGGTCAGAAGACCCACTAAAAAAACCGAAAGTTTGGCAACAACTTATTGCCAAACCTACTGATGCTGCTCTTTGGGAACAGTATTGTGGAAAACCAGCCAGTAAACTTTCTATCAAACAGTTGGAAGAAGTTGGTATGTGGAAACAAGAACTTATGTTGCGTCAATTAGCCAATCAAGAGGCTATTGTTGGTATGAAGATACCGCAGGGCGACAAAGATTTTTTTATAGATGAGTATGCTTTTACCGAAATTATGCAGCAGATAGAAGCCGCAAAAAACAATAAAGGAGGTAAAACAGTAAAAGGTGCCGATGGCAAACCTAAAAGAGTTACACATACTGAATTAGCAGGTATGGAAGCCATTATTTTGCAAGAGCAAAGTGAATTGGCAGAACTTAAAACAAATGTTCATGCAAACTTTGCCATGATTGAAGAGTATTACAAAGAAGTTTTTGAAGAATTTAGCATGAAATATGTTTATTATGCAGAGCAATATCCGCAGAAAAAATATAACGAAATGCGTTGGGTAGAAGACAAAGAAAAAGAATTAAAAGCTAAAAAAATGCAACAAATTCAAGAACTACGCAAAAGATATGTAGTAGCTTCAGGTGCAGGAAACTAATTGCAAATTCAACCATAAAATGATATTAAAGATGACATCTTTTGAAAAAGATGTCATCTTTTTTTCAAAATCAATTTATACATTATTCAAATTTTAATGAAACCATCAATCCCAAAAGGCACAAGAGATTTTTCTCCTGAACAAGTAGCCAAAAGAACATATATTTTTAACACCATTCGCAAAACTTTTTCACGTTATGGGTTTCAGCCTATCGAAACACCAACGATGGAAAACTTATCGACCTTAACAGGCAAATATGGTGATGAAGGAGACCAACTGTTATTCAAAGTTTTAAACTCAGGTGATTATTTGCGTGGTGAAAAAGACCTAACAAATTACAAAAAACTTACACCGCAAATTTCTGAAAAAGGCTTGCGTTATGATTTGACAATTCCTTTTGCTCGTTATGTGGTCATGCACCAAAACGAAATAGCTTTGCCTTTTCGCCGTTATCAAATTCAACCTGTTTGGCGTGGTGATGCTCCGCAACATGGTCGTTATCGTGAATTTTATCAATGTGATGCTGATATTATTGGTTCAAATTCCTTGCTCAATGAAGCCGAATTGGTACAAATTTATGATGAAGTTTTTAATAATTTAGGGGTGAAAGTTGTCATTAAACTGAATAACCGTAAAATTTTGCAAGGTTTGGCAGAAGTTGTGGGTTTGCCCGATAAAATGATGGATATTACGATTGCTATTGACAAATTAGACAAAATTGGAGAAAGTGGTGTAAAAGAAGAATTAGCTACCAAAGGAATTGGTGATGAACAATTTGAAATTATTAAGAAGTTTTTTAGTGCAAAATTTGAGAATTTACATGAATTTTTTGTCAATTCAGAAGTTGGTAGAAAAGGAATTGAAGAATTGCAAACCATTTTAAAATTGGCAGGAAATACCGAAATTCATAACAAAATTGAAATTGATTTAACCTTAGCACGTGGCTTAAATTACTACACAGGTTGTATTTTTGAGGTAAAAGTTGCACCCGAATTAAATGTAAAAATGGGAAGTATTGGCGGTGGTGGTCGTTATGACGATTTGACAGGTGTATTTGGATTAAAAGGTATTTCTGGTGTGGGAATTTCCTTTGGTGCAGATAGAATTTATGATGTGTTGGAAGAACTGAACTTATTTCCGACTTCGAGTGCCGAAACTACTAAAATTATGATTATTTGCTTTGATGAAATTGCACAAAATTATGCTTTTGGTGTGGCAAAAACTTTGAGAAATGCAGGAATTAATACCGAAATTTATGCAGACCTTGCCAAAATGAAAAAGCAAATGGAATATGCCAACAAACGTAATATTCCTTTTGTGGCTATTATTGGCTCGGAAGAAGTGGAAAGTGGGAAATTGACTGTAAAAAATATGGAAACTGCGGAGCAAGAGAAATTAACGGTTGAGGAAATTGTAGAAAAACTGCGTAATGTTGTATAAAAATTATGTAAAGATGTCATCTTTCGAAAGATGACATCTTTACATAATTTTTATACAACTACCTTATCTCATCATCAGGAATAATAATATTTTTTTTATCCTTACTTTGTTTTTTTGCTTTGCGAAAACGGGGCAATAAATCTCCAAAATTATTAAAACTATGTGTGTAAGACAAGCCCATGCCTGATGCACCAATATTATTTTGTCCGAGATTAAAAGTATTTGTGATAGATTTATAGTAGGCTTTGAGCCGAAACTTCGCATCTTTGCTAATCATATACTCAACTGTCCAATCTCCAATAACTGCTGTAGCATTTGCTTGGTTATTGACCGAAGTAAAACCGCCACTTCTTGTAATTCTTATACGATTATTGAGCAATGAATAAGAAATTCGCATCTGAAAAGTATTGAGAGCATCAGCCGTTAAACCATTGAGATTCATATCTATTTGTAGGTTTTCATCAACTTGGGAAATCCAATGGCTTAGCTGATTTGTCAGCAATTCACTCACACTACTCGTCAGAGATTGCCCACTCAAACTCGCAAAAGCATCAGTTTCTGAAAGCCGATTTAACACCATTAAACTAAAAACTTGGCGACTTAATTCCTGCTCGTTGCTTGCCAAACGTGCCTTAAATGCTTGGACATGGGTTTCCATCGGAATTGTTGTACTTCCTGCACTGATTACAGAAGGATATTCTGAAATATCAATGCCAAATTTAATTTCTGGACTCATTAAAGCACCCGAAACCAATAAATCCACCCGCACAGGATAAGGACGGCGTAACTCTGCTGATTGTCGGGCTGCACTATCCAAACCTGCCATGATTGGAAGCAAGGAAGTTCGAGTTTTGTAAATTGCCTGCACATTTAATTGTCCACCCAAAGGGTCACCAGACCAACTTACACGACTGCCCGATTTGATGTCAAATTCCTTGCTTACCACATTCAAAAACGTAAAAGTGTAACTTCCTTTCACAAATTCCACATCGCCAAACATTGTAAAATCACCTTTTGTGTCAATAGCCATATTTAATTTTCCTTGCGTATTGCCACTAATAATATCGCCAGATTGTTTATCAAAAATAATTTCTCCATAAGCATCGGGCGTAAGTTCGAGGTTAAAATTCATTTTCAATCCTGATAAATCTACTTTATCTTTTTTCTGAATCACAATGCTATCATTTTTAAAATCAACAAATTTTATAAATGCTTTTTCTTCTACGCCTGCATAGCCGTCAAGAGCTAAATATATTTTTGTACCTCTCTCCGTTTTTGCATTAATATCTATTTGCAAATTACTTGTAGCACCCAAAATATCCATAGTTCCTGTGCCAAATGCAGTTCCAAAATATAAGGCTTCATCTGAGATTTCGGTTCCTAAAATCTTAAATTTGCGAAATTCTAAGTGTAATTGCATCAAATATTTCTGAAAATTATCATGATAAATACCACCATTAACGATTGCCCGATTTGCATTTTCATCTAGTAATTTTAGTTGTTTCATGCCGATATGGTCATGTTCGAGATAAATAAAATCACTAAAATGATAATAAGTGTTTAGGTAATTGACTTTAAAACGACCGTCATCCACAAAAACATCTCCTTTTAAGAGTGGTTGTGCAATTTTCCCTGTTACTTCAATATCTCCTGTGGCAAGTCCTTCAAAATCGGAGGCAAAAGACGACAAAAATGGCTCTATCAAATTAATTGGTATTTCTCGCAATTTTGCAGTCAATTCCAAAGGACTAATTTTATTTTGGGCATAATAATAGCCTTCCAAATCTAATAAGGGAATGGTATCATTTCCATTTTCATCAAGGTGTAATTTTCGTTTTTCAAAGGCTGGAATTTGAGATAATTCAAAATTATGTTTTAGTTTTGCCTTTATTTTGAGCTTTTGCAACTCATTATCCCATTGCGAACTTGCATATAAATCTCCATAATAAATGCTATCCATGTAAATATTTGAAGCCGAAATATCTGTTTCTACTTGTGGTGTGTGATAAACATTTCTCAAAATTGCTTCGCCATTCAATGCACCCGCAAGTTTTTTGCCCATAAAAGCACTAAACATGTCGAGATTAAAATCTACTAATTGTAGTTGTAAAGTTTTGGTAATGTCTTCTGAAATTTGTCCAATAGCCAACACTTTTTTATTACCATTGACAAACCTAACTGAATGAAAATCAATATTTTGCCCATCAATTCCAATATGTAAAGTGTCGGGATTTATCCACTTTTCACTAAGAAAAATAATTTCCGAAGGATTAATTACCAAATCATATTGACGATTTCCCACAAACTCAAAACTTCCTGTTGTATTTAACTTATCTTCGGAACTTTGTCGTTTTAAAAAACCGTCAAAACCAATTTTACGATTTATCCATTCTGCATTAACATGTAAAAACTCTGTTTCAAAACTGCTAATTCGCTGTTTTTCAGAAGTAATATCAAAGGAAAGTGCCACTTCACGATTGTCTTCCTCTTTATAAGTAGAAAAATTTAGCGAAGTGTGATAAAAACGCATATCACCATAAAATAAACTATCCAATTGCCCACTCATACTAAAATGTTTTTTGTAATCACTCACAAAAAGCCCTTTAAAAGTAGTTTTCGGAGAAACGTAAACATCTTTTACAAATAATCTTGCAACGGGCGTAATATCTATTAAATTTAGGTTATAACGAACTTGATAAGCTAATAAATTATATTCTCTGGTAGTTAAAATTGGTTTTGCAATATAATAATCCTGCAATTTTTTAGGGTTATTTTCAAAATGCAGTATATATTCATCAACCATAGATTTTAGGTCATTGTAAAAATGTTTGATGTCAAAACGTCCATCTGCTGAAAAATTTAAGTAATCGGATTCAAAATCGAAATCACGCATTTTGTTTGGTAATTTCTTAGACCGAAGAAATAAATGTTTGATTGGCAACTCTTGCGTTTTATAACTTACAAATGCGTTTTGAATATCAATAACACCTTCTAATCTATCTAAATCTAAGCCCACAAAATCTAAATCAGCTTTTCCTCTTAAAGTTATGGAATCTTTTGACAAATTAATTTTGTGTAATAAGGCAGAATCCAATGTAGCTTTTAGCTTAAAAGTGCTATCATTCAGATTAATTTCACCAACACCATCAAGCACTAAATTAGCATCTTTTACAGCCAAACTTCCTTTAAAAAACTTATGTTCTAAGTCTGCATTGACTTTAATGTTATGATAATCATAAGATTTGAACCCAAACCGACTTACATCTGCCTTTATTTTAAAGTGTGCAGTTTCTGTAGTAAAATTATTTCCTTCTATATTCCCTTGCAAATCAACAAGTTGCAATAAATTTTCTTCTCCTAAAAATTTACCTAAATTAAAATTTTTGGTAATCAATTCCCCTTTGTAATAATTTTTATCTGTTTTAAAATTTATATCTGCATCTACATAACCAAGTGCAGTCTCAAATTGCCCATGTGTAACAAAATCATAGATAAAACCTGAAAATTCGCTATTAAGTTTTACCAAGCCAAATTTATTAATTCGTCTAAAAATATCAGAATTACCCAAATAAATACCTAAATCATTGGTGTTTACACGAGATTTTTTGAGGTTAAAATCTATAAAAGTTTCATCAAGATTTGGCAGTCCGTCCATTGCTAACCGACCAATTAAACGGCTATTTTTGCCAAAACGCAAATCCAAACTATCTATTTTAAATTTTGAAACCTTGCCATCAATAATGCCAGAAATGTTGAGTGTTTCGGGATATTTTTTTAGGGAAGGTGCAAAAATGGCTAAATCAGAAAAATGAATAATGGAAGAGTTTAAGTGTGCATGAATTTTAACTTTTTCATTAAAATCTCCCATTTCGGCAGGTTTTTTAAAGCTAAACATCATGGTATCAGTCAAAACACTGTTACCCAAACGTGCTGTAAGTCCTTGTAAATGAATGCCTTTTCTAAAATATCGGAGTGAAGTGCTAATTTCTTTGATAGGAAATTTTATGCTTGGCTCTATGGCTCGTAAATTTTTTATATCTAACTGAACAGTATCTCTAACTAACACAAAATTGCTAATATCTGCATTCAAGTTATTAAAAGCAAAATGGTTATAATCAAACCTTGCACCTTTTACACTATCTACCAGTGGTTTTGTGAAGCTAAAAAACGACCTTCTCAACAAAATTTTATTGATAACAAACTGACTTCCTGCGGATATTTTTTTTGTTGTATCGGCGGGACTGTTGTCTATTGCAGCCACAAATTCGTCAATATTTAAACCACCCAAAGAGTCGGGATAATCTACTAAATTTACATTTGCACTATCCAATAACGCATCTTCAACATAAATATTTCCATTTTTTAGCAAATTCATAAAACCATAATTCAAGGTCAATTCCTGAACATAAATCATGCTATTATTTTTGCGGTCTTTTACTTGAACTTCTTTGAGTTTGACTTGGTCTAACCATTGAATTTCAAGTTTTTTGATGGAGATGGGAAATTTTAGTATTGCTGATATTTTTTCACTCGCAATTTGTGCAAAATAAGTTTGAATATAGGTAGATTGCAGAGCCAAAATGAACAATAAAATCAATACCAAAACTATACGTACAAGAATACTTTTGTACCACAAAATGCGGCGAATTGCTGCCCAAATTTTAGCTATGAAGGTTTTTATAGACATTCCTACAAAAGTAATCAAAAAGTTGTGGACTAAGTAGTATTTTATTTTTTTTAACGAATTTTTTGGTATCAAAAATATACTTTAGCACATAGAAATATAGCATACATAGAAAAAATAAATCTATATGTGCTATGTGGTAAAATAATTTTAATATCAACAGAGTTTCTTTGACTTATTTTACTTTCTTAACTTAATAGCATTGGACTAAAGTCTGGGACACATAGTCTGTGATTTTGTACTTATTGCAATCACAAAACAAATTTAGCAAGTCTTTAAGACTTGCTAAATTTGTTAATTTGCTATATTTGAAAATTATTGCTTAGTAACGATACATTTCTGATTTGAAAGGTCCTTTTACTGGAAGTCCAAGATAATCAGCTTGTTCAGTAGAAAGAGAATCAATTTCAGCACCAACTTTCGCTAAATGTAAGAAAGCAACTTGTTCATCTAAATGTTTAGGCAAAGTATAGACTTTGTTTTCGTATTTAGCATAATTTGCCCACAATTCTAATTGAGCCAAAACTTGATTTGTGAAAGAAGCTGACATTACAAAAGAAGGGTGTCCTGTTGCACAACCTAAATTTACCAAACGACCTTCAGCCAAAATAATCAAATCTTTGCCATCAATTGTGTACATATCTACTTGTGGTTTGATTTCAGATTTTGTATGACCGTAGTTAGTATTTAACCAAGCCATGTCAATTTCAGTATCAAAATGTCCAATATTACAAACAATAGCTTTATCTTTCAAAGATTTGAAATGTCTATCTGTAACAATTTTCAAGTTTCCTGTTGCAGTAACAACAATATCAGCTATTTTGATAGCCTCGTCCATTTTGCGAACTTCAAAACCGTCCATAACAGCTTGCAATGCACAAATTGGGTCAATTTCTGTT
>JAYTNF010000356.1:0-9403 GCA_043748455.1 Cytophagales bacterium | reverse complement strand
TTTTCAAGCACCATAGGTGCGTACCTACTCGCAATGGTACGCACCTATGGTGCTTGAAGAAAGGAAAGTCCGTTTTATTTGCTACCAACGGTACACAGCTATGCTGCTTGATTACTCCAATTTTACTTCAATATCCTCCAATTTTTCTGCGTTTTTCTTAGCTTCATCATCTGTTGTATAAACCTGACCCATTCTTTCAGATGCTGGTTGCTCAGTTGGTTCTTCAAAATTTGGATTACGTTCTGGTTCTTGCTCAATGAGCTTGGTAACAATTTTATGAATTTCGTCTAATGTGTAACTTTCATCAAAATAAATAGGTTGTTTAAAACGAATATTTAAGGTTGTACCTAACTTTTTGAGTTTGAGCCCTTTTTTGTCAAAAGCCCTACGAAAACCATCAATAACCACAGGAACAACAATCGGATTATATTCTTTAATTAAGTTTGCAACGCCTTTACGTACAGGTGCGAAGGGTTTTGTAGTTCCTTGTGGAAAATTTACCACCCAACCTGATGACAATGCTTTGCGGATTTTTTCGGGTGCTTCCATATCCACGCCTCTTTGTGCATCGGTTCCCTTTGCACGCCATGATCTTTTTACAGTAACGGCACCTGCATAAGCAAATACTTTTGGCAACCAACCACTATCTTTAATAGTTTCTTCAGCAGCCACATAATACGTTCTTGCACGTGGTGTTAAAAAATAAAAAGGCGTATTAAGACGGTCTTTGTATTGCCACTTAACACTCGAAAATATATGATATAATGCCATAACATCTGCATAATATGTCTGATGATTAGACACAAACATAACATTTGTTTGGGGTAATTCTCTCAAATAATCAAGTCCTTCGACTCTTAGTTTATTCAAAATATTAAAACGGCTGTAAGTTGCCAAACCCAACACACTAATTAAAGCACGTTTTACTAAGATAAAATTACCAAAAGGGTCTTTTTTTATCTTTGGCACACCTGTTGAAACTGCGTCTGTTGCAGATTTTGCAGCTTTTTTAAAATTAAATAAATCCTTGAATTTCATAGTTTTTAGTTTTTAGTTTTTTTTTGTGTATCATAAATACCTGATAACCAACAGGTTAATTTTATATTTTATGCTTAATATTTTATACTTCATACCTAATATTTCATAGCTATTTTAAGTAATAAAGATTTAATAGGATGCTATTTTAAATATTACAAATACTTAATAATCAATAAGTTATAAAATTTGTAACTTACAATTAAAAACTTACAATTCCTAAGTTGTATAATTAATTTTACAAAAACAATATTATTTAATAATTAGTGTAAAAAAAGCTACATCTAACAGACACAGCCTTTTTGCTAACACTAAACATTAAAAAAATGAAAACAATCTTTGTAGTTATTTAAGCAATAAATAATTGCTTTTCTAATATTTTTCGCATTTCTGCCACATTCACTAAATCTAAGATAAACATATAATTTACACCTTGAATATTTTTTGCACTGATGGCAGCAGCCGAAATTTTCATAAGTGTTGGCTGATTTTCTGCATTAAGCAAATTTACCATTTTGCCATAGTTTTTGCCACCTTCCAAAGCCCTACTCATTAATATAAATTCGATTTGTGTGTCAAAAAACTTCACAAATGGTTGTCCCAAAACTTCTGAAATATGATAACCTAAAAATTTATCTATATTTTGGTTACTTTTCTGTATTATGAAATTATAATCTGTTTCTATAACCAAATTTAGGGCATTCATTACTGCTTCTTTATTTTCTACATCTTTTTGTGTACGTCGCATTTCTTCTTGTGTAGTTTGCAATTCCTCTACGTTTTGCCTCATTTCCTCCTCTTGTGCCCTTAATTGTTCTGTTAATAATTGTGAGTTTCCGAGCAAGTCTTGAGTCTTTTCATTGGTTTTGACAATAGATAAAGTTGAGGCAAAGTTCTCTGCAATTCGTTCAATAAAGTAAATTTCATAATCATTTAGTGTTCTAAAAAAGGCAAGTTCTATAACACCAAAAACTACTTCATTTAACAATAAAGGTACTATTAAAATACTTGTCGGATTTGCTTTTCCCAAACCAGATGTAATATTTATATAATCATTTGGAATATCTGTAAAGTATAAAGTTCGTTTTTCTTGCCAAACCTGTCCAGCAAGTCCCTCACCTTGATGAATTTTTTTGTTGAGATACCTCTGTTTATCCCAAGCATAGCAGCCTTGCAATGTCATTATTGGTTCTTCTGAATTTAAGGAATTTTCATCAACAATAAAAATTCCACCTTGATTGGCTTTGACATATTTCACTAAATTACTAACAAATTCTTCTGCAAAAAGATTAATACTATTATAATTGGCTCGCATAATATCACTAAATATCGCAATTCCTTCTGTTGACCAAACTCTGACTTCGTCATCTTTTGCCACTCTTTCTAAGTTATTTCGCATGTTAATTAACGAATTTCCCAAAATATCGTGAGAACTGAGGGGCTGATATTTTTTTTCATAAATGCCTTCACCAATACTTTCGGCAAAAGCAGAAGTTGCTTTCAAACCATTTACTAATTTTTTCATGCTTCTTGCCATTTCTCCAATTTCATCATCTCCAAATTCTTTTTCATAATCTTTTGGAATTCCGCCCAATGCAAGTTCTTGTGCCACATTATTGACATATTTAATAGGATAAGAAACAGACCTAAAAACAAATAAACTTGCTAATAAGCCAATAAAAATAGATGAAATACCTAAAATTATAATTATTTTATTCAATTTATTCAAAGAATTAGTAACTTCATCTTCATATCTCTCTTTTTCTGCACGTTTAGCCTTTGCCAAAACTTGTAACCTATCAATTAATGCGTAAGTAATTGGCATCACTTTATCTTCGATAATTTCTTCGGCTGTAAATATTTTAGTAGAATTATTATAATCGTCAAACCTTGCTAATTGATCCATAATACCTTGATGTATGATAATCATTTCATCAAAACGAATGATAATAGAATCTATTTCTGCAACTTGCTCAGGTTTTTCCCAAGTTCTTTTCAACCGACTCACTTTCTCTTTTAGCTCAGGAAATTCAAAATTATGTAATGCTTTTAATGTTTCTTTATCAGTTTCATTAGCAGGCAATAATACCCAATTTGTGATATACATTTTAGCTTTGGTTGCCATAAGAATAAATCTTTCTATCATTTCAACAGAAGGATTAATGGCTTCAGCCGATTTTTTGATAGTTTCTCTACTTTTTTGCAAAGTAACAATGCTTATGGTTGCCGTTAATGCAAAAATAAGAATCGTAGTTAAATTTGCTAAAAGTACCTTTTGACCTAAATTTAATTTCCTCATAATAGCATCACATTTCTATATAATTTCTACACAATTTCACTCTTTGCAAAGATATTGATTAAAATGAATTATGTATATTTGATATAAAAAAGTTTTCATTTTTTTTGAAACACGTCATATAAAGTTTTAAAAAGTTTCTTATTGTTTCTTAAACAGCTATATTTGTAATATTCTCACAATAAACTGTTTTAGAATATCTAAATTATGGACGTTTTTGATAATTTCTTGTTAAAATTTGTACCTTATGACAAAGATGCTTTTGATGCTTTTAAGGCATTATTATCAAAAGAAGTACAAAAAATAGCTAAGAAAGACTATATTTTTAAAGATGGAGATAAAATAGACAGACTTTATTTTATTGTAGAAGGAGATTTGAGAGGTTTTCATATCAATGACAAAGGAGAAGAAATTACTTCTGAAATCTTTTTTGCACCTCTTTTATACACTGACAATTATGCGTATGCAAATAATATTTGCACAAAATTAAATTTACAGGCATTGACAACTATAAGTTTTTATACAATAAAATTGTCTGACCTTGAACTCATTATAACAAAATACCAAACAATTAATTCGTTTTTTCGTCTATTCTTCAGTTTTTTATATAATCTTAAAAATAAAATGCGTCTTTCTTATATTTATGAAACGAATGAAGAAAGATATTTGAATTTGATAAAAGAACACCCAAAAGTTATTGAAAACATTCCACAACATTATATAGCTTCATATTTAGGTATAAAGCCCGAAACATTGAGTAGAATTAGAAAAAAGATAATGAGAAAGTAAGTAATAAATGTAAGTTGCGTAGTTTCAGCCACGCAACTTACATTACTTAGACAATGGTAAATTTATGTTTTTTGTCAATTCGTAGCTATGCTCAGTATTTTCTATTCTTTCTTGAATTTCATCATATCGTTTCTCATAATTTTTGTCATTTGTTTTCATAAGTTTATCCCAAATATTAAAGTATAAACCAAAGTTTCCACGTGAATATTGGTGGTGCATATTATGATGTGTAGGCGTGTTTAGCCATTTGAACAACTTATGTTTCAACATATTTTTGCCATGATATTCAAAACCTGTATGCCCCAAAACATTCATGACAATACTATAAAGTAAAAATAAAAAAGAAGCTAATGGGTGAATTGGCATAATAAAAACAAGAATTGGCAAAAATGCAGCTTCTACAATGGCTTCTAATGGGTGAAAAGCAAAAGATGTCCAAGGAGAAGGATTATGAGATTGGTGGTGAACTTTATGAAAAATAGGAAATAATTTTGGGTGATGCATCAGTCTGTGTGTCCAATAGAAATAAGTGTCATGAACAAAAATTAACATCGCAATAGAAAAAATTAAATAAGGCACACCAAATTCCGCAATATCCATATATAATTGTGTATAACCTTGTTTTTTAGCCCAAAATACGCCTAATCCAAGAGTGCCAAAAATAATGGCTGATGATATGGAATACAAAATGTCTCGGCGATTTTCTTTCCAATCTGGGTATTTTTGTTGAATTTTGCGATGAAACATGGCTTGACGTTGCCAAACATAAAATACAAAATAGGCTATTCCTGCAAACAGAAAATAGCGAAGAGTATTGAGAACAAAAGGCAGAAATATTTGATATTTTTCCATAATAATTTCAAATTGTTAAGTAAGTTTTATTTATACAAATTTGATATTGGAAATAAGATAAGGTTTAATGACTTAAATAATTTGTTTAGAAATATCTGTACTTATTTTTCTAATCTATGTTATTTGTGTAGTATTTACTACTAAATTTAGTGGTTATTCTTCTACAATTAATATATCTATTCTCTCAAATGTCTTTTTATTTGTGTGTTGTAAAATTACATTTCCAAAACTTTCTATGTTGATAGCATTTGTAGCAATGCCTAATTTTCCAAGAGTTTTAGCAATCACTTTTGCCCGTTTATCACATAATTTCATGGCTTGCTTCTCATTTTCTAAATAGTAATGTACATATATTTGCACAGAAATATTACCTAAATTTTGTGAACTTTCTAAGAAATTTGCTAATTTTTGTAAGGTTGATTGACCTAATTGTGTTAGATTTTCAGTTTTATATTCAAATAAAGAACTTGTTATTTCTGTTAGTTTATTGAGTTTGAAAATAGGTTTTATATTTTCTGTATACATGTAATTTTGTGTAATATTTTGTGTAATATTTTCTGCTATACTTTCTGCTATACTTTCTGATTTAGTATGACTCAAAGTATCAAACATGGAATTATCTATTACCAAACTATCATTATCAAATTCTAAATCTGCTAGATTATTATTTATACGATTTGCAATACCCGCATATTGATTTTCAGCTAAACTGTCATAAACCCTAACTTCAATATCGTCTATGAAATAATAGGCAGAATAAGCTGTATAGCCCCAACTTGCATTAATAGTTTTCACAACTTTTGTGGTCTGCGTTTGCTGATTAACAAAAAAGTTGCCAATATTAAGGTATTGTAAACTATCTGTTGCAATAAAACTGCCTGAAATTTTTTGCCACTTTGTATCTATTACAATGGGTTGCGAATAAATTTGTGGCAATGTACTTACAATAACTTCAGTATGTTGCACATTTATGATGTCTTTTGAAAACACAATTCCTAAGTTATTGGCTGCAAAAATAGTTGTTGCTGCTCTTGCTACCCAAAAGGAAACTTGGTATTTTATTCCATTTTTTAAAGGCTCTTTTAATTTTACTGCTGCATATTCTCTATAATTACTTTTGGGTGTGAAAGCTGCTAAACCAATCATGGTATTGCCTGAGTGTGGTAAAATTCCTCCAAAAATAGGTGCTTCTTTTTCAGTAAAAGTTGCATAAGTTTGGTTGCCAAGAGCAAAATTATCGCAAGACGGGTCAATAGCCATACTCCAAATATCAGGAGTACCTCTTGAAGGCACAAACCACTCAGACAAGGCTTGATTAAAAGTGGTGGGCTTATAAACCAAATGACATGGTATATTTTTGTTATCCTCAAAACTTGAATTTGGTACAAAATTGTAGAAAATTTGTGCCTTTAAACTCATTATCGTTAATAGCCATAAAAATATAGCTATAAAAATATTTTTAAAGATGGTCATATAAGTGATAAGACAGTTTAAAGGTATCGTTTGTACAACAGATTTTAGTCTCTAAGGTTATGATTATCAAGGTGTTAAAAGCACAGACTGAAGTCTATGCTACAGACTTTAATAATGTATATGATTTCATATTTTTGTAAATCAATGATTTAATAAAATTATCTTACATTTTCCACAAATATTCTATATTTGTTGCGATGAAAGTGATTATTCATCAGATAACTAGAAATATTTTTAGTAAAATTACGAAAAATACACAAATTTTAAAATAGCTATATTTTCAGAATAATTTATAAATACTCTCTTAATAATTATGATACTTATTGCAGATAGTGGTTCTACAAAAACCTCATGGCGTTATATTGATGCGACACATCAAATTTATCAAGCAAAAACTGTTGGTTTTAATCCGTATTTTGAAACGGCACCAGCTATTGCAGCCCAAATTATTCAAACATTATTGCCTCAATTACCACAACTTACAGAGATTTCAAAAGTTTCACAAATATTTTATTATGGTACAGGTTGCGGACAACCCGAAACTTGTCAAATTATCCATACTGCCTTGGCAACTTGTTTTTTTGAAGCAACTATTTTTGTGGCAGAAGACATGCTTGGAGCTGCAAGAGGTTTGGCAGCAAAAGAAATAGGAATTGTATGTATTTTAGGCACAGGTTCAAATACTTGTTTGTATGACGGAGAAAAAATTATAGAAACTAAGGGAGGTTTAGGAATCATGTTGGGTGATGAAGGAAGTGGTGCGTATTTGGGAAAACAATTACTGAAAGATTATTTGAATGATGAAATGCCTCAATTAATTAGACAAAAATTTGATAAAAGGTTTAAGATTACAAAGGCTGAAATTTTAACAAATATTTATTCCAAACCATATCCAAATCGTTATATGGCTACTTTTGCAAAGTTTTTGTTTGACAATAAATCTGAATTTTACTGCTCACAACTCACACATGAATGTTTTAACAGTTTTTTTGACAAAACCATTGCTAAATACATGATGGGAAGTTCTAAAAATCCGTATGATAAAATTCCAAATTATAAAATTCATTTTACGGGTTCCATTGCTTTTTATTTTTCTGATTATTTATTGAGAATAGCACAAGAAAGAAAGCTAAAAATAGGCAACATTGCAGAAGAACCTATTGCAGGTTTAGCTCTTTTTCATGAATTGAAGTAAACTTACTTTAATAAAGCCTAAAAGTTTTTCTATGCAAAGGTGTAATTCCAAGTTTTGCAATGGCTTCATAATGTGCTTTTGTAGGATAAGCTGCGTTGGTTTCCCAGCCATAACCTTGATAGGTTTTTGCATGCTGTTGCATCATCTCATCACGATAGGTTTTTGCTAAAATAGATGCAGCTGCAATAGCTAAATATTTATCATCTCCTTTAATAATGCAATGAAAATCTATATTCTTGTATGACTTAAAGAAATTACCATCAATTAACAACAATTCAGGAACAATAACTAATTTTTCTATGGCACGTTGCATAGCCAAAACAGACGCATTACGAATATTAATTTTGTCTATTTCCTCATTATCAACTTCTGCAATGGCATAAGCCAAAGCATCTTTCATGATGTCAATTTTCAATAATTCTCGTTGCTTATGACTTAGTTTTTTTGAATCTCTAAGCCATGAATGTTCATAGTTTTTGGGTAAAATCACAGCCGCAGCCACAACAGCACCCGCCAAACAACCTCGTCCAGCCTCGTCCACACCTGCCTCTATAAAATTTGTTGTAAATTGAGAAAGTAACATAAATCTCTAAGTTGTGTAAGTTGTGTAAGTTGTGTAGCATGTACTGCACCATTAAGATGCAGGGTTTTCAAAGACTTTGTTTTTATATGAACAGTTATTTTATTTATTTTACAACAATTACTTTATAGCCTCGCTTTCTCAATAAATCAATTAAACCTGTTTTGCCTGCCAAATGTGCTGCACCAACTGCCGTAAAAAGAGATTTATCTTTCATTATTTTTTCCATTCTATCTGCCATGTTGGTGTTTCTTTCAATAAGAAGTTTATCATTTGAGTTTGCAGACAGTGCTTGATTAGTGAGCCTATATAAACTATCTATTTCTTGGCGATAATATAAATCCAACATGCCTTCTAATGATTGACCTTCTGTTTTATTTTCACTAATGACTGTTTCATACAACATTTTTGCTTGTTCTTTGAGTGTAATGGTGTTAAAAGCCGCTAATTGTTCCTCAACAGTTTCCAAACCAACAACTTCTTTGCCTTTATTTTTTGCTCTTTCTTGTAAATACATATCAAGAGGCTGTTTTTTATTATTTTTGTCAAAAATAGATGTAGGTTTTTTACCTTCTTTCTCCTCTCCATTGTTTGCTTGCTCACTTAACATAACTGAAATAAAAACAGGTTTTATTTTCTCTAACATTGCCGCCATGAATCCCATTTTTTCTTCCAATTTTTTGTGAACAATTTGATATTCTGATGGTGAAAGCAACATCTCTAAGGTGGTGTCTTTCATAAATAAACTCATCATCATTGGCATCATATCAGATTCTTTCAGCACCAATTCTCCTGCCATGACTTGGCATTTGTCCAATTCGTCCATTGCCATGTCGCTAAGTTTGATAACTTTTTCGTTGCTCACGTGCATAGTTCCGTATAGATATGAAGTTTTTACCCCTTTTCCCGAAATTTGCCATAACAAACCTTTTTTGGTAATTTCAGTAGTTTGTAGGTTTGTATTTTTTTGACAAGACACAAAGCCTGTCAATAATAAGACAAAATAAATAATAGTTTTTTTCATAATTTAATTAAAGTAAAATTGCAATTAGTTTGTAACATAAACTTTGGTGGGCTGCACCAATCTGTGTTTACTCAAAAATATCACTCAACCGAATACTAAAACCTTGCAATACATTTTCGCCACTTAACAACTCTTGGAATGCACATGTTTTGACAATTT
>JAYTNF010000355.1:0-18043 GCA_043748455.1 Cytophagales bacterium | reverse complement strand
CAATATGGACAATGGAAATCAGGTAGTGATGGCAATTCTTTTTGGGAATTTTACGGTAAATATGCCATGATGAGTAGTATGTTAGGCTTGGCAAGTTCTATGATTCATAGAAATTCCTATTCCGATTACCATTCAAATTATTATGGAAGACAACCGTATTATGGCACAACCACAACAGGACAACCTATGTATGGTACAATGTCGGCACATTCGCAGAACACAAATTCGAGTTTTCACCAAAGAGCAGCTACAAATAACTCTTTCAAAAATAAAATTAATGACCGAGTAAGTCGCAGTTCAGGTTCAAGTTGGGGAAGCAATAACGGTAGCAGCCGCAATGGTTCTACAAAAAGTTCAGGTTCTTCTTCAAGTTCTTCTGGCTCGTCTTGGTTTGGCAAAAAATCTTCTGGCTCCTCGTCAAGTGGCAGCAGTTCAGGAAGTAGGTCAAGTGGCAGGTCAAGAAGGAGATAAATTTATTGTTATTAAACTTAGAGAGATGTAATCTTTCTAAAAAATTACATCTCTCTAAGTCTAATTTAATAATGATATTTTTTAACATGTTTGTGTTCGTACAAATCACTCCACTATCACATAAAAGATGTATTGAAAAGCTACTTTTGATAGTTTATTGCATGTTTTTATGTAATAAACTATCAAAAATAGCTTTTTTTGTGCAAGTTTGACATGTATAGTGTAGTGTTGTATAGACATAAACAATGGCGAAAAACTTTACATTTTTTTACCTTTCCAAAGTTTTTGCTAATAATTTATTAGGTTTTCTGCATCAAAATTAGATTTTAAAACTTACAACTAACTTTGTAATTGTTTGTAGGTTTTGATGCAGAAAACCTAAATAATTGATAGCTTTGTAAGTTATAAGCATTATTTTTGCTAATTGTATGTTGAGAATTATCCAATTATGAAAATTTTTATAGGAATTTTATTTTTTTTAGTAACCATATTCCAAACCAACTTTCAAGCACAAGCACAAAATGAATATGTGCGTGGAAATGGTTGGGAAGCTGCACGTTTTATGAAATCTGAGGCAGTATTAATTGTCTATTATTACGAAAATAAACCTTTTATTTATGCCAACGAAGATGGACAGTTACAAGGTATAGAATATGACTTGTTATCACAATTTCGTAATTATTTATTGCATAAACACAATGTAAAAATTAAATTAGTTTGGAAAAAAGCAGAATCAACAGAGGCTTTTCACGAAGCTGTTGCAAAAGGAGATAGAGGCAGCATTGGTATTGGTGCTGTTACAATTACAGAGGACAAGCAACATAATTTTAAATATAGTACGGCTTACATGTCTGATATTTCTGTCATTATTACAAATGAAGAGGTAAAAAGTTGTGATAATATTGATGCTTTTCGTGAACAATTTGGAAAACTTCAAGCCGTAAGTATTCAAAATTCTGGATATGAATATTATTATGAAAAGTTAAAAAAAATCATGTTGCCTAAACTTACAACTCAACATGTAAGAAATAATGACCAAATTGTTCAAACTATAGCCACAACCCAAAATACATTTGGTTATATTCAGTTGCCATCTTATTTATTGGCTTTGAAAAATGGCGAAAAAATAAAACGTCATAAGTGGTTTATGGAAAGTAATGATAATGGTTATGGATTTATTTTGCCTGCAAAAACGACTTGGGACGAACCATTAAAGGAATTTTTTAACAATATTTATTTTAAAGATAGTGTAAATGCTATTACTATAAAGTATTTAGGTGCAGATATTGCAGAATTTGTAACAGAGTTGCAAGACAATGGAAATACAGAAACTCGCAGTGGTGATGGCAACGAAATTGCAGTTTTGGACAAAGAAAACGCCATTAAACAACTCCGAATTAAAGAACAAGAATTACAAGCCATAAGTGATAAAACCTCAAGAAATACACTTATTTTTGGGGTTATGTTAATTTTAATGGTAGCAACAATTTTCTATTTTCGTTTTCGTAGCAAGCAAAAAGCTAATGTTTTATTAGAAAAAGTTAATATCCAACTACAAAGTAAAAATGAAGAAGTCTTTTTACAAGCCGAAGAAATAGCTGCCCAGCACGAAGAAATATCAAGGCAAAAACTCAAATTAGAAAAACTTTACGAACATACTACTGACAGCATTCGCTATGCACGTAGAATTCAGGAGGCAATTTTGCCCGATAAAAAGCTGATGACAAATGCCTTGCCTGAATCTTTTATCTTTTTTAATCCCAAAGACGAATTAAGTGGAGATTTTTATTGGTTTACACAAACCAATGACCTCAAAATTGTAGTGAGTATTGATTGCACAGGACATGGCGTGCCAGGTGCTTTTATGACTGTTATGGCTAATACTTTACTAAACCAAATAATTTTGACTAATAAAATTACAAGCCCTCAACAAATTTTAGTAGATATGGATAAAGGTGTTCAGGAAAATATGAATAAACAAAATGCAGATAATAAACGAAAAATGCACGATGGTATGGACATGGCTATTTGTGTAATTAATGAAAAAACTAAGGAAATTAATTTTGCTTCTGCAAATCAATCACTTTGTTATATAAGAAATAATGAAATAATCCAAGTAAAGGGCAGTAATTTCCCTATTGGTGGTTTCCAATTTGAACAAAAAGCATACGAACAACAAACTATTCGTTATCAAATCGGAGATTTTTTCTATATGTATTCTGATGGTTATCAAGACCAATTTGGTGGTGCAGAAGGAAGAAAATATATGTCAAAAAGATTCAGACAATTTTTATTACAAATTCATCACCTCGAACCATCAGCACAAGAAACAATTTTAAGGCGTGAAATTCAGTCATGGCGTGGAACAAAAACACAAACAGATGACCAAATGGTAATTGGATTTAGGTTGTAAGCTATAAAATTTTTGTCATTCTTCGCTTTGTTTAAAATGACAAAAATTTTATTAACACTATTTCCTTGCCAACTGCGAAGTATAAAATTGCACCAAAAAATCATAAATGACTAATTCGTGTTGGCGTTGTTTTGACCGCAAAAAACGGTTGATAAACATATGCACATAACTACCTAATAAATCATTCAAAGTTATGCCTAATACTTGCAATTTGTGTTGTTCCAAAATCGTAGCAATAATAGGTTTTAGGGCTTGACTTCGTTGTTCAAAAATTTGTATCATTGGAAAAATATCGTCTGTTTCTACAAACTCTTTTGTCAAAAGTTCAGTAATTGCTTTTCGTTCTGTGCGAAATTTATCACTAAGCATTTTCTTAGCGTCTTTATTTCTTATGCCAAACTCTGCGTGAAAATTTGTTTGCAAAATGGTCATGAATTCCTTTTTTGCAGGCAAATCTAAACCAAAATCAGCTAATAATTTATCTGTTCCAAACAAAGCAAATTGCCAACGAAGCACATCACCGCTATCATCATTAGCTAATTTTGCCAAAATATCAACAGTTGCGATACTATCATAACAAAATAAGGTTTCTGAATTTTCAATATTTGCAATTCCATATCTTTCTATTTCTCGTTTGTAAGTATCAGATTGAAAATTAGCAATCAAATTTGTGTGCAAATAAGGTTGTAATAATTGGTGTAATTCTTTGAGAATTTCGCCAAAACTACCATCTTCTTTATACATACGCAACCGTATATGATGTTGTGGGTCTGTATAACGAATGAAAAACCATTTTTCTATTAAACTTGTATCATTTTTATCGTCTGGACTTGCCAAATATTTTTCGCTAAGAGGTTTAATAATTTCCGATAAAATTTTATCCGCAGTCTTGACACCTCAATAAATTTTGAGATATAGCCAAGAAGAACCCACTGCAAAATTGCGAGTTGTTAAACCTTGATGGTTTTTAACACCTTCAAGGTTTTTTGGCGTTGAATTAACTACTTCTTTTGGTGAATATTGCAATGGAAAAACAAACTCATTTGTAAAACCCATTTCTGTATTGCGGACTTCAGTCCGCACATTCGTATTACTCAATAAATTATCGTGATTAAACAAATTTTCTTCCAAAACTATTTGTCTATTCGGTTTTACAAAATCTAATAACACCGACAAACAAAGGTCATTTTCAATATCAATAGGCAATTCATTATCACCTTCTACCAAAATAACAAATCTTGGTAACTCTCTTTTAGCTATCAGTTCTTTGAGTTTTGGTAATTGTTCTTCAGCTTTTGAATTGGCTACTGCGTTTGCTATTGGCGTAATTTCATTAGCTTTTAAAATCCACCTTGCTTTGGACAAAATAACCTTATTTTCATAAACCACTCTTGGCAAAATATCACGATTTACCAACATTCCCCAATTCCAATGATAACCTGTAATGCAGTTTTGAAACTGCAATTCACATAAAAAATGATAGAAAGGCAAGGCATTTGCTCCAAAATTATGGGCAGAACTCAAACGAGAAATAACCTCTTTATTTAGCGTTTTTGAACGTAGAAAAATGCGATTATTTTTAATAGAAACCATTAAATCACTAAGTAAAATCGTATTTTCTGAATTTGTGTCGGCTTGTACTAAAATTGGAATTTCATAATTTCGCAGTTGAGGTCGCATAGAAATATTGCCTATGCGTCCTTGATTAATATGCACAATTTCGGCAAAAACAGCATCAGGATTATTTGCAGCTTCTTCAACTAAGGCTTGTTTGATATTTTCGGCTAAATTATCGTCCAAATGACAAAAACGACCTAACAAAGTGGCAGCAGAAGGTCCATTGACACCTTTCAAATAAACTTGATATTGTATTTCGTCTTGTTTATTTTCTTCGCTATTTTCCTCTTTATTTTCTTGTTTACTCTCCTCTTTTTCATTAGCTTTTGTTGCCAAAATACTTGCAAAGCAATGTAAAGAAGTGGTCGGCGAATATTGTTGTTTAACCAAAGCCAAACCTTGCAATTCGGTTTTAGTTATGGTAATAATTTTCTCTTTATTGACTAAAATATTGATATATTTTTCGGTAATAAATTGCTGAAACGGTGTCCATTCATAGCTATTCACTTGATTTTGTCCTCCAAAACCCACACCAATACCGTCTAATAAAGGCGAATTATCGGCTTGATGATTGTCTTGTGGTGGATAGCCCATCCCTGTTTCATTATCTAAAACTTGTAACACTTATACTATGATGTTTGTGTGATAATAAATGCGTTAAAATGTGTTCTGTAATCTGTGCTGTTTGGTTCATATTCTTGTTTAATAATCAAATATAGTGTACAAAATATGTATGCTACGTTCTTATTTTCTCAATATTTCTAAAGCCTTTTCCATCTCCAAATCTCTACCTTCCAAAATATCTTTTTCCGAATAAGTAATGGGTATTGTTGGTTTAATACCAATTAAATGGTGTTGTGAACCATCATGTTTTAAGACTTTCATGCCTGTAAATGCAAACCAATAACCACCTAATAAACCAAAACCAGCAATATTCCCATTACAACCAGCAGTGGGTTGCCCTATAATTTCACCTAATTTATAATGTTCCACAATTCCCATAAAAGTTTCAGCTTGACTTTGAGCATTGGCATTTGTCAAAAACACTTTCTTACAAGTAATTTGTTCTTTTTGAGGTTCAATTTCCCATCTGCCACTCGTATCATACTCTATACTTTTAATAGCTGAATTTATTACTTTTGGTACATTCCATTTTGCACACTGCAAAGGTTTTGGGCTTAAATAACCTAAAAAATCTAAATTATCATCATTTGGATATCCTCGCATTTCAATGATTACGCCTTTTGCTTTCTGAAGTCTTGGTAAAAAAGTTTTTAAATATGCTAAACTATCCTCTGTTAAATTGATATAAAAAATGCCTTTTTCTATTTCTCTGCTTGGCTTAGGAATTTCTGAAACATACTCAACATTACGACTTACTAAGATATTTAAGACTTTAGTTTTACCTTTGTTTTTACGTTTGAGTGTAATTTTTTCGTTGCTATTTGCCTCACCTATTCCTAAATTGCCTTGTCCACAACGAGCAGTTTTCAAGTAAGTGGAGCCACCAATAATTTTCTCAACTTCTTTTGACACAGTTTTTATATCTTTGCCTCCCAAAGCCAAAATTTCATCACCAACTTTAAAAAGACTATCATTACTTACAGTTATCAGAAATTTATTCTTTATCCAAGATGCCCTAAACGGAAAAAACTTAAAACTCCCTCCTATTTTAGGAAAACTCACCCAAGTATGTGCATCCTGTAATTTACTTATTGTTCGTTGTAAGAGTTTTAAAAACTCTAATTCTGTTTGTGGTTGCTGTGCTTGTACTAATACATTATCTAATTCGTTATTCCAATTTAAGCCTACTTCTTCAAAATAAGGGTAAAAATAATTAATTGTGTTCCAAAAAATGACTATATTCGCTAATCTTATATTTATATCATTTGCAGTCAAGTTGCCCACAACAATATTTTCTAAACTTTTTTTAATATTATTGTAAACAACTGTGTCTGTTCTGGGTAGAGTTCCTATATTGTCTTTGTATAAAGTTAAGGGAATTTTGCAAAATAAATTAGGTGCTATTTCTTCTTCTATACATTCATTTTCTTTGGGATAGGTGCTAAAAATCGTATCTTTCCAACTATTTATTCTCACACTTTTGTAAATATATTGTTGTTTATCATAAAAATTGCCAAGCCCTAAGCCTCTATGTTGCCAAAAAACTAATTGTAAACTATCTTTATTGGCGTAGGTGGGAAATGCTTGGGGCTGTTCCCCTTTTAAATAAAATTGAATACTTGGGGCAATGGGCTTAAATATTTTTGTTAAACTGTCCTTGAGTGCCTGAATAGTTGTAATATTTTGCAATTTCTGCACACCATAATAAGCAAACTTATTATCCTTTAAATTAAGGACTTCATCAGAAGGGTGGAAAAAACGGACATAGCCATACGTTTTTGTATAGGCTTTGTAAATTTGGTTTTGATTAAGGTTTTGTGCATTCGTGCATTTGGCACTGATGACAAGACTAAGAATTAAAAATAGTATTACTTTGGAAAACTGCATAAGAATTAGTTTAAGGTTTATGTTAATACAAAGAGTAACTAACATAGAAAAAGGTTGCTTATAGAAAAAAAAAAATCTATAAGCCCCCGTTGTCCGTAGAGTTAGCGAATAGCGTACTCTACGGACAACGGGTGATTGTTATTTCAAAGCTGTTATTTGCTCAACACTCAACCCTGTATCTTCTGCAATAATGTCTATGCTTGTGCCTCTTCTAAGCATTTTTTTGGCTATATCTATTTTTTCTTCTATTTTCCCCTCTATTTTCCCCGATTCTTTTGCCATTTTTTCTTTTATCAAGGCTTTTTCTCTGGTCATGGCTACTATTTTTCGCTGTTCCAACTCTTCGGGGCTTAGGTTTTCAAATTCTATCAACGATGCTGCTCGGCTAATAGCTTTGTTTTTGCGGTTGATTTTGGGGTTTTCAGGATGATGGATAGATTGATAGATGAGGTTTAACCAATCTCTTATGGCTGCGGGTGTGCTTTCATGTGGGTGATTGGGATTTAGGCACACAAACTCATGCCCATACAAATCTCTTTCTGTGCCTTCTATGGTTTTAGGATTGATTTTTAGCAGCAAAAGTTCATCACGCACAGGCAGCCCATTTTTTTCGTTGATTGTGTAGGGTTCTGTCAAAACCACTATCACATAAACTGTTTTTTTTATGGCATAATTTTCACTACTTTTCTGCTGTTCGGCAATGGTCATCAAAAAATAGTGCAAAAACCTGTCGAAATTATAATCGTATTCTATGCGTTGAATTTCTACAATAATTCGTTTATCAACACTTTCAGCAAAGATGTCTAAACGAAAATCTACCCTACCAATTTTGGGTTTAAATCTTTTCTCGGTTTCTATTTTGCCAACTTCAAACTCTATTCCTAAAACATCTTTTACAAATGCTTTGAACACTATTTTGTCGGTAAAGGCTTTTTTGAAAATTACTTCGTTATCTAAGTTTGCGAGCATAAAAATTTATTTTAAGTAGCTTACAAAGATACTATTTTTATTTTTGCTATATTCCATTTTAGTATTAAAATTTGTAGTTTTTGCAACATATTTTTCTAACTTTGTTGCACACATAACCACAAACACACATGACTTATTACCACCGTTTGGGCAACATTCCACCCAAAAGACATACACAATTTAGACAGCCTGATGGCACATTATATAAAGAAGAATTAGTGAGTTCGAGAGGATTTTCGGGCATTTATTCCAACCTTTACCATACTTATCAACCTACAAAAGTAAAGCAAGTATTAGAACCCAAACCTGTGCCTGTAAAAATTGCCGAAAATTACAATGCCTTACAAATGACCCATTTGAAAACATGTGATTCAAAAATTACAGGTACAGACTTTTTAGAGGCACGAATTCCAATGCTTACAAATAGTGATTTGACGGTTTCAATTTGTAATCCTGCGGGCAAAGGTGCTGCTGCAATGGACTATTTTTATAAAAATGGTGAAGCAGACGAAGTAATTTTTGTTCATGAAGGTGAAGGCGAGTTACTAACACAATTTGGTCGTTTACCATTCAAAAAAGGAGATTATGTAGTGATACCACGAACTACAATTTTCAAAACAGTTTTTCATTCAGAAATTGTAAAATTGTTGATTATTGAGTCGAAATCTCCAATAGAAACCGTAAATCATTATCGCAATGATTTAGGACAATTGCTCGAACATGCTCCTTATTGCGAAAGAGATTTTAATCCACCAACAGAATTATTCCATGAACTTGGCGAGAGAGATACCTTAATAAAAATTCGTAAACAAGGCATGATGTATGAATATTTATATGCTTTTAGTCCATTAAATGTTGTGGGTTGGGACGGTTTTCTCTATCCTTATACATTTTCTATCTATGATTTTGAGCCAATTACAGGTAGAATTCATTTGCCACCACCTGTTCACCAAACATTTCAGGCTCAAAATGCCTTTGTAATCTGTTCATTTGTACCTCGTTTGTTTGATTATCACCCATTGGCAATTCCTACGCCTTATAATCACTCAAACATAGATTCTGATGAAGTATTATTTTATGTAGATGGCAATTTTATGAGTCGTAAAGGCATTGACAGAGGTTCTTTTACCATTCACCCAGGAGGTTTGCCACATGGGCCTCACCCAGGAACTGTGGAAGCAAGTTTAGGTGCAAAAGAAACCAAAGAATATGCAGTAATGATTGATACGTTTAAACCTTTGTATGTAACAGAGGCTGCATTAGAATTTGTGGATAAAAATTATCCCTATAGTTGGAATTAGTGATAGTTTAAAATAATATAAATTATGTATAATTATTATTGTTGTTTATAATCTTGTAAAGATGTAATCTTTTTCATGAGATTACATCTTTACAAGATTATAAACAACATCTTAACTTGTTTAAAAGTATTAATTAAGTTTTTAAGCATTTTTTTTATTATAAAAATGACTTATTACTAGAATTTTATCTCAACACAAACCTAAGTAATTGAAAATTTTAAAAGTATATCTTTGCTTATAATAATAAAATATTTTTTTAAATTTATACCTAACTTTATAATTATTTGTAAGTTTTGAGGCGGAAAACCTATAACATATAAGTAATAAGACAGATTTAAAGTATATGTTGTACCACAGACTTTAGTCTGTGAGGTTTTGATAATCAACACTTTACAGACTAAAGTCTGTTATACATTTATTTTGTCCTATTACTTAATAACTTAACGCATATTGCATTAAATATTCATTACTTGTCATTTTAAACCAATATTCAAGCAAATACCGCAAATTATACTTAAAAAGGTCTTATTTTTATATCTTTCAACATTAATTGCAAACTTACCCGACCTTTAAAATCATTTTCAACAATTTGGTAAGCAATATCAAACTTTTTGCCTTCTGCAATTTCTTTGTGATAACGTGCAAGTCCAAAACCAATGGCTTCAACAGGTTTTGAATCTTCTTGACGCACATAAATTTTCAAATGTTCTTCTTTCAACACTTTTACATAACCATCACAAAACACATTTTCAGACACAAAAACAGGCTGCATGTTTTCAGGTCCAAAAGGTTGCATTTGTTTTAAGACATTTAAAAACTTAAAATTGACAACTTTTAAAGGCAAGGCAATATCTATTCGCAAAGGCGGAATTAACAACTCTGTTGATAGCTGTTCAGTAGCTATTTTCTCAAACATGGCTTTGAATTTCGGCAAATTTTCGTAAAATAATGTCAAACCTGCTGCGTGTGTATGTCCACCATATTGTTCGAGAACTTCTGCACAAGAAGATAATGCCTCATAAATATCAAAACCTTGAATTGACCTTGCAGAACCTGTAATTTTGTTATTTGCAGAGGTCAAAATAATGGTTGGTCGGTAATATTTATCCAAACAACGTGAAGCAACAATACCAATTACGCCTTTATGCCAATCTTCTTTGTATAAAACGGTGGAATGTGCATTGGCAAGCCCTTCATTTTCAATCATTTCAAAGGCTTCGAGTGTGGTGCTGGTGTCAAAATCTCTGCGATGTTCATTGACTGTATTTGCCAATGTTGCCAATTCTTCGGCACGTTTATAGTCATCACTTAGCAATAATTCTATGGCTTGTTTTGCGTGTGTCATGCGTCCACTTGCGTTTATGCGTGGGGCAATTCCAAAAACGACTGATGAAATATCTAAGGGTTTTTTAATTCCTGCTGACTCTATTATTGCTTTTAAGCCATTGCGAGGTTCAGAATTGAGTTTTTTCAGCCCATAATATGCTAAAATTCTATTTTCACCATTAATTGGTACAATATCCGCTGCAATGCTGACTGCTACTAAATCTAAGAAAGCATATAATTTTTCAATAGGTAAATCGTTGTTTATAGATAAGGCTTGCAATAATTTAAAGCCAATACCGCAACCAGAAAGTTCTTTATAAGGGTATTCGCAATCATTTCTTTTGGGGTCAAGTACCGCAAAAGCATCAGGAAGTTCATCACCTGGTCGGTGATGGTCGCAAATAATAAAATCTATTCCTAAATTTTTTGCATAAGCAACGGGTGCAACTGATTTGATGCCACAGTCTAAACAAATTATTAAATCTACTTTGTTGTCATAGGCTACTTTTACACCTTGTTCTGAAACTCCATAACCTTCACCATTTCTATCGGGTGTGTAATAATCTAAATTGCTATAAAATTGTCGCAAAAATCCATAAACTAAGGCAACAGAAGTTGTGCCATCGACATCATAATCTCCATAGACCAAAATTCTTTCTTTATTTCTAATAGCTTCTTCAATTCGCCAAATAGCTTTATCCATATCTCTCATTAAGAATGGATTATGTAATTGGTCTAAATTTGGGCGAAAATAGTCTTTTGCTTCCTCAAAATTTGTAATATTGCGTTGCAACAAGAGTGCTGCTATGGGCAAACTCACATTCAGTACTACCGAAAGTTCTGAAATTGCTTTTTCGTTGGGAAGAGGTTGGTATGACCATTTCTTTTGCATAGTTTTTTATATATTGGCAAATATAGTAATAAATATGAAATATGATGTGTGAAATATGAAATGTGAAATTAACCTGTTTATTGTCAAATATTTATTAGGTTTACAAATGTTAATTTATCTAATTTTTATTCAAATGATGTAGATTTGTAGTAGTTTACAAATAAAGAAAAACAAAATGATATGTTACAACGCCTAAAAACTCATTTTTCAGAAAAGACAAGCATACACACACCTTTATTGGCAATTTTTTGGGTGCTTTATGGTTATAATGAGATGTCAGATAGCACAAATCTTGTAGAACTTAGTGAAGTCTTAGTTTGTATATTGGTTGGAGTCATGACATGCATGGCTGTGATTTATTTTTTTTCAATAAAACACCTTGTGCGTAATCAAATTTATTTTTCATTTTTTATGCTTATCACATTATTTGGTGAAAACATCATTACAACCTTAGAAATTTTACCTTATTCCAAAATTTGGGTAAAAGCAATATATCTATATCCATTATTTTTCTTATTATATTTGGGTTTTATGGTAAAAAGTTATCGCAAAACACTATTTACATTTAATTATTTTCTTAACTTATTAATGATAATTTATTGTACTTGGGAAATTTTTGTGTTAATAAAATCAGAGCAACATAAAACCGAGATTGTTAGCAAAACCATGCAGATAAAACCTTGTCAGAACTGTGCTGATATTTATTTTATTTTGATAGATGGTTATACAAATTCAACAAGTTTGCAAAAATATTGGAACTATGATAATACACCTTTCTTGGATTCTATGAAAAAACAGGGCTTTTTTCATAGCAAAAACGCCAAAAGTAATTATAATAAGACTGTGCAAACTCTGTCAAGTATGCTAAATATGAAAAAATTACCCAAAAATTTAGAAGGAGAATTCAGAAATAGGCGTGAACAGGCAATGTTATTTGAAAGCATTAATCACAATGAAATTAGCAATTTATTAACTAAAAAAGGCTACGAATTATTAAATTTGTCTTTGTTCAGAGTGGCAAGCCAAAAATCTGTTTTTAGCTATCATAATCAATTTCTTTATACTTCATTACCTGATTTTTTATTTAGTAAATCTGTATTTTACAAAACATCAATGCATGTAATAAAAATGTTAGATTTAGAAAAACATGACCCTTCTTATATTTTTGAAACAACTGAAATATTAGAAACTCATGTTACAAAACCGCATAAAAAGCCACAATTTGCTTATTTACATTTGCTATGTCCACATGAGCCTTATCTTTTTGATAGCACAGGTTATGTTGGTAGGAAAGCCGAAAATTTAGGTGAAAAAGCTGCTTATCTCAATCAAATAAAATTTATTAATAAGCATGTTATTGACCTTGCAAAACATATTCGCACAAGAGGAAAACCTAACTCAATTATACTAATTACGGGAGACCATGGTTTTAGAAAATTAGAGAAGGAGCCAGAAAAAACTATTGAAGGCTATACTACAACAACTTTATTCTATTTCCCTAAACAAAATTACCAAAATTTGCATGATTCCATGACTTCATCAGAGTTATTTAAGGCAGTATTGAAAGAAGCCTTGTAAAATCATATTAAATTTCCTATTCTTTATTCACAACAAAAATTAATATGTAGCTTTGTAAAAAATAACCCATAACCAAAAATAACTCACAACACACATTATAAGAATTATGGCACAATTATTAGAATTACTTGAAAAATTTGAGAATAAAAAACCTGAAATCGTTTTTGAATGGCATGATTCAGAAACAGAGGCAGAAGGCTGGGTGGTTATCAATTCGCTGCGTGGCGGAGCTGCAGGTGGTGGAACTCGTATGAGATTAGGATTAGATAGACGTGAGGTTGAGTCGTTAGCCAAAACAATGGAGGTGAAATTTACAGTTTCAGGGCCTGCAATTGGTGGTGCAAAATCGGGAATTAACTTTGACCCCAAAGACCCTCGCAAAAAAGAGGTGTTAAAAAGATGGTATCGTGCTGTTTCACCTTTATTAAAAAGTTATTATGGAACAGGTGGCGACATGAATGTAGATGAAATAGAGGAAGTAATTCCAATGACTGAAGAATATGGCTTGTGGCATCCACAGGAAGGTATTGTCAATGGACATTTTCGCCCAAATGATGCACAAAAAATCAATAAATTAGGGCAATTACGTCAAGGGGTTGCAAAAATTATTGAAGATGTGCAATATACGCCGTCTTTGCACAAAAAATATAGAATTGCAGATATGATTACAGGTTATGGTGTTGCACAATCTGTCTATCATTATTATGATATTTGGGGTGGAAATTTAAGTGAAAAACGTGCTATTTTGCAAGGTTGGGGTAATGTTGGGGGTGCAGCAGGTTTTTATTTGGCACAAATGGGCGTAAAAATTGTGGGCATTATTGACAGAGATGGTGGTTTGATGAAACCCGAAGGATTTAGTTTAGAAGAAATTGCTCATTTAATGCTTACAAGAGATGGCAATAAATTAGTTTCACCAAATTTAATTCCTGCCGAAGAATTGATGAAAAAAGTTTGGGATATGGAAGCCGAAATTTTTATTCCTGCCGCAGGTTCACGTTTGGTAACAAAAGAACAAATTGAAAGAATGACAAATAAAAAATTAGAACTTATTGCTTGTGGTGCAAATGTACCGTTTAATGACAAAGAAATATTTTTTGGTGCAACCGCAGATTTTGCTGATAATCAAGTTTCTATGGTGCCCGATTTTATTGCAAATTGTGGCATGGCAAGAGTTTTTGCTTATCTTATGAATAGCGAAGTTGAGATAACAGATAGAGCAGTTTTTAAAGACACTTCTATTGTGATTCGTGCTGCACTCGAAAAAACATACGCACTAAGCCATGCACGTACACAAATTGCCAAAAGGTCATTTGAAATTGCCTTGAAACAGTTAGTTTAAATTTTAGTTACATTTTTTTAACACATAGGCACATAGAAATATAGTTTTTTTATTTATTTTTCTGTGTAACTTTAATAATAAAATTATTAATTTGTCATTCTGAGCTTGAGAAAAAATCTGGCGTTATTTCTTCAAAACTGCAATACACCAGATTCTTCCATTTGCTTAGAATGACAAAACATATAAATAAACTTGCATTGATGCTTATCAAAATATTAAACCATTTCTGCCATGGCATACTTTTCCAAAACTCTTTCAACTTCGGGCAAAGAATCAAAAAGTTGCTTGTAAGATTTAATCACAAAATATTTATCTTGGAAATGGTCAATGTAATAATCTGTAAGCATAATTTTCTCGACATCAAATTCATATCTTGCAGGTTTATCACCCAAACAAAACACAGATTCGCCACTTGATGACAAAATTCCTGCTCCATAGATTTTTATTCCTTCTTGTTTTTCTATCAAACCAAACTCTACAGTAAACCAATATAATCTACCTAATAACTTGACTGCCAAAGGATTATCAATATACTTCAAAGCAATATTACTATAAGCACGTAAAAAATCACAAAAATCTTGATTGGTCAGCAGAGGTAAATGTCCAAAAACATCATGAAACATATCAGGTTCTTCGAGATAATCTAACTCCTCCATTTTCCTTAACCATGTAGAAGAAGGAAATTTTTGCTCTGCTAAAAGTTCAAAAAAGGTTTTTTGAGAAATGAGTCCTGGTACCACAAGCACCTGCCAACCTGTTGTTTGATGTAATATTTGATTTACTTTATTAAAATTTGGTATTTCATTTCTATTAAATTGCAATAATTTAATTCCGTCTAAATAAGCCATTGAAGCCAAAGGAGGCAATAAGTTTATTTGGCGGTCAAAAAGAATTTGCCAAACTTTAAAATCTTGTGCAGTATATTTGTCATATTCTTGATGCAATATTGTATTTTTGTCAAAGTCTTCGTATAACATGGAGGTGTGTAGTTTATTTGGTTAAAGTATATATTTTGCAAATTTAAACTTTGTTTGACAGATAAACTATTAAAATTTAAGGTTATTAAAAAACTAAAACAACTTATTGATTAACGTACAATTAAAATGACATCTTTTAAAAATAGATAACATCAACAATGTTACTTATTTTGCTACATTTTGATACAGTTCTAATATTGCAAAACCTAATTTCATGATAGATTTTCAAAAAGTACGCCAATATGCAAATATAGAATTGCTGGCACGTCAAATGGTTGAGGGATTTATTACGGGTTTGCACAAATCTCCTTATCATGGATTTTCGGTAGAATTTGCCGAGCATAGACTTTATAATAATGGCGAGAGTACAAGGCATGTAGATTGGAAAGTATATGCAAAAACAGACAGACTTTATACAAAACGCTATGAAGAAGAAACAAATTTGCGTTGCCAAATTTTGATAGATATTTCGTCTTCCATGTTTTATCCGACTGAAAATTTGGGCAAGATTAATTTTAGTATTTTTGCGGCGGCATGCTTGTCATATATGTTACAAAAACAACGTGATGCAGTAGGAATTACGACTTTTTCAGAGCAAATTGAGTGGCAAAGTCCCATAAAATCAACTTCTTTGCACATTCATAACCTGTTTGTGCAGTTACAACGGATGATGGAACAAAAACCAACAACCAAAAAAACTGCCACTGCTTCTGTGATTCACCAAATTGCAGACAAAATGCACCGCCGTTCTTTGATTGTTATTTTTAGTGATATGTTGGAAAATGTGCAAACTCATGACGATATTTTTGCTGCATTAAATCACCTCAAACATAATCAACACGAGGTACTTTTATTTCATGTGGTTGATAAGAAAACAGAAACAGATTTTATGTTTTCTGACCGTCCACACGAATTTATAGACTTGGAAACAGGGGAAAAATTGAAAGTGCAGCCTTCACAAATTCGAGAAATTTATAAGCAAAAAACAGCAGAATTATTTTACCAACTCAAATTGAAGTGTGGGCAATTTGGAATTGACTTTATTGAGGCTGATATTGGACAAAATATTGACCAAATTTTATTGCCATATCTCATTAAAAGAACTAAAATGATATAAAACCTAATTACTTAAAAATATTTGTTTTTATTATAAAAATAGCTAAATTTGATAAAATAAAATTATTGGAAAATCACATGCCAAGCAAAAAAATACCGCTAAGTAATCAGACACACTAAAAGTATATTTTCAAATACATTACTATATTTTAGATTTTGTTTGTCATTATAAGCAAAGAATGATAAAATGATACTTTCAGAATGTCCTATTACTTAAAAACCTTTGTTGTGATACTTTAATTAGCAAAACTTATATTTATGAAAAAAACCATTTTTTATAGCATCTTCTTTGCGTGCCTATCATTAGTACTTCATGCTTGTTATTATGATACGGAAGAAAAATTATATCCAAAAACTCTTGTCAGTTGTGATACTACTTCATTTGCATTTAGCAAAGATATTCAGCCTATTCTTGCCCAAAACTGTACTTCTTGCCATTTTAAAGGTGGCGAAAGTGGTGGCATAAATTTAGATAATTATGCAAGTGTGGCACAAAGTGCTAAAAGTGGAAATTTATACGGCTCTATGAATCACGCAAATGGATTCTCAAAAATGCCAAAAAATGCTTCAAAATTGGCTGATTGTAAAATTTTACTCGTCAAAAAATGGATTGATACAGGTTCATTAAATAACTAATAAAACTTCTACAAATATATGAAAAAACCTTTTTATCCAATTCCATTTTTATGCTCATGTGTGTTTTTGTGTTTTTTATTGCTACATAATTTTGCAGCCATTGCACAAGACGACCTTTTTAAGATGATGGAAACCGAAAAAGCCCCTGTTACCAACTATACAGCAGCTACTTTTAAAACAACCAGAATTATTAATAGTCAATCTGTGGAAAATGTACCCAAAAAACACATGAATTTTATCATTTCACACCGTTTTGGGCAACTTAGTGATGGTGCTTACAATCTTTGGGGACTTGACCAAGCAACAATTCGTTTTGGTTTTGAATATGGTGTCAGCAACCGACTCATGATTGGTTTGGGACGAAGTTCTTATGAGAAAACTTATGATGGTTTTGCAAAATTCAAACTACTTAGACAATCATCAGGTACTAAAAACATGCCAATTTCGCTTTCTTTATTTGGAAGTATTGTAGTTAATACATTGAAAAAAGATTTGGCAAATCCGGCGGACACTTATTATTTTTCTAACCATCTTGTTTATACTTCTCAATTACTAATTGCACGAAAGTTTAATGAAAGTTTCTCACTCCAATTTACACCAACATGGATTCACCGCAATTTAGTAGCCACAAATGAAGATGTAAATGATGTCATGGCATTAGGTTTTGGTGGAAGAATAAAACTTTCTAAACGAGTTTCTTTTAATATCGACTATTATTATGTGTTATCGCAACAAGTATTAAAAACATATAATAATTCCTTAGCAGTTGGTTTTGATATTGAAACAGGTGGACATGTATTTCAATTACAGTTTACAAATTCTTTGGGTATGATAGAAAAAGCCTTTATCACAGAAACTATTGGACAATGGGAAAAAGGTAATATCCACTATGGT
>JAYTNF010000354.1:0-5220 GCA_043748455.1 Cytophagales bacterium | reverse complement strand
GATTACTTGGTTTTTCAGCTATTTGAGTACTATCTGTTCCATCTGTGGTGGTATCTCCCCAAGGATTTGAAGTGTCCCAACCTCCATTATCTTCACTTTTTATTTCTTGCACTTTAAATGGGTCTGTTTCCTCTTTTGGTGCTTCAGTTCCCCAACCAAAATCTTCTTCTATTTGATTGGTTGAATCTTGTGCTTGCTTATCAAAATTTGAAATTGCAGTTGTGTCATTTTTGATGAAATCCTTTAATCCCAAGTCACTAATTGGTTTGATGTAATCAAAAGTAAAAGGTACGTTTGGTGATATTTTATATTGATTAAACTTCGTTTTGTAAATATAATCTTCCGCAAAAAAATTACGCATACCTATAAAATATGGCAGAATAATATCTCTACGAAAATTATAATCTTGCAACATACTTTTTGTAACTTCCAACAGCTTATTGAGCTGCTCGACACTCAATTTCTTAATGTTTATACCTGCGTGCAAAACCTCTAAAAAACTCTCTATATGTGGGCTTGGAGGTACGCCATGCTTGTAAGAACTTTGGATAATTTCAAAAATTTTTGTCTTAGTTTCGGCAGGCAATGTTTGAAAAGTAGCCACAAAATCTTGTGCTATTTTACCTGTAACAGCATTGCCACTACGCCCTAAAACATTTTGCAAATCGGTAATAAAGGCATCTTCCTTATTAAATTTATCATTTTGGGCATGCAAAGTGCCGCAAAAAGAAAATAATAAAGACAAAAAACAGAGCAACATTTTCAAATTTTTCATACTATTTTTGGTTATGGTTGCAATAAAATAAAATTAGTTGATAGTTTGTTGATAATTACTTGATAATTACTTGATAAATTATCGATAATGAATCAATAGTTTATGAATAATTTATTGTTTTGTCATTAAGAGAAGATAAAATTTTAACAAAAATTGTCATATAATAGATTGTTAAGATTTATATCATATATGTAGTCTATAATTTAATTAATTGATTATCAGCACATTAATAGCAAATAAATTTTTAATTTACTTTTTTTACTTTATTACTCATAAATTAGTTACTTTTGAAAGATAATTTTACATAAAACAACTTAGCACAATAAAATAGGAAACTCATGGGCATAATTATGAAAAAAGTACAGCTATTGTTATTCGTGTTGCTTTTGGCAGCAGTACAAAGTTTTGCACAGACTGCAAACTTGACTTTTCACACCGAAACCTATAATTTTGGTAGAATTCCTAAAACTGATAAACCCATAAAGTATAATTTTGTCTTTCAAAATACGGGCACAATTCCTGTAACAATTAAGAATGTACTATCTGATTGTGCTTGTACGACTACTTCTTTTCCAGAAGATGCCATTCAGCCCAACGAAGAAAGTATCATTGCTATTACTTTTTCATCATACCGAGCTGGTGCTTTTGATAAAGAATTTCAAGTAAGTTTACAAAATAGCACCCAAACTTACTTACTAAAAATAAAAGGTTATTTATTGCCTTACTCAAAAGAAAATACAATTAATGATTTTGTGCATCAAAATGGTAGCTTTCGTTTTCGCCAAAAAAATCTCAATCTTGGTACTCTTACCACACATATTGCAGTTACAAAGAAATTTTATTTTCATAATAGCACCAATAAAAATATTACTTTTACTGACAAAATTATTACACCTAAACATATTAAAGTATTCTTTGACTCTTCCATGACTATTAAAGCAGGGAAAATTGGTGCTATTGTTATCACTTATAACCCAAAAGATAAAAATGCTTTTGGATTCCTGCTTGATAATATCATTTTACAAACTACTACAAAAGAGAAAGTTCAGGTAACAGTTGCCGCAGATGTGCAACCAGATACCTATATTCCAGATGCATCTGGCGAAATGCCAAGTATTTGTGTAACAGAAGCCTTACACAATGTAGAAAATGTATCACCAGAAGAAGATATTATTACAGAATTTACCCTAAAAAATGAGGGGAATGTATTACTAAAAATTCATAAAATTTCAGCTTCAGATGGTTGTGAAGTAATTTCAGGTATTGATGATATTGCACCAAATGAAAGTCGTAATATTAAAGTTCGTTTTCTAAACAGTGGCAAACATGGACATCACGATAGGGCATTTACAATTTATTCAAATGACCCATATAAGTCTAAACAAGTAATTGCATTAAGGGCAAATGTAAAATAATAGTAATTGTTTAGGTATGATTGTCAAGGTGAAAAAGCACCATTGCCAACGTACCTAAACAATTACCAATAATATACCAATAAATAGCATCGCAAACAGTATGGATTATCCTTTTATTAAAACCAAACGATTGATTCTTCGCCCTATTATTGCAGGAGAAAGTAAACAAATGTATAGCGGACTTGCAGGTAAAGACCGCAATAGTATGGTACGTTTTTATGGTGTAGAATTTCATACCTTAGAAGACGCACAAATGCACTTTGAGTGGTTTGATACCTTATTACGTGAGCAAAAAGGAGTTTGGTGGGGAATTGGTTTTCATTCTAAAACAGAATTTTTGGGTGCTTGTGGGTTTTATAACATATCAAAACAGCATAAAAAAGCTGAAATAGAGTTTTGGCTCATGCCTGATTATTGGCATCAAGGTATTATGACAGAAGCATTACCTAATATTATTGGTTATGCTTTTGAAGAATTGGGTATTCATAGAATAGAAACCTTTATAGAAGTGGGCAATCAATTTTCAAAAGAATTACTGCTAAAAATTGGCTTCAAACATGAAGGGACTATGAAAGATTGTAAAATTAAACACGGAAAACTGATAAGTATCGATATTTTTGCAATTATAAAAGCATCATAAAATCGTATTAAATTGTTTTGTCATTCAGAGCAAAGCGAAGAATCTGAGGTTATTACTTTAAAACAAATAATTTAGATTCTTTGCTTTGCTCTGATAACAAAATAAATTTTGTTATCAGAGTGTATAAATATTTAGAAGAAAAAAAGCTAAATGCTTGTAAATCAAAAAATTACATTTTATATTTGCTACCTAAAATATTAATTAGTAGCTTATTATACACCTTTAAACTTTCCACCAACGTGACAAAAGCAGATATCATTAGCGAAATTGCAGACAAAACAGGTATAGACAAAAACGATGTTACTACAATAGTTGAAGCATTTTTTACAGTTATAAAAAATAACATGTCTGATGGGCATAATGTCTATTTAAGAGGTTTTGGCAGTTTTATTAACAAACGCCGAGCTGCAAAAGTAGGTCGTAACATTGCAAAGAATATATCTATAAATATTCGTGAGCATTATGTACCAAGTTTTAAAGCCGCAAAAACTTTTATTGACAAAATCAAAGAAAGTGATAAGGTTAGATTGGCAAATCAGGAAGTAAAGTAAAACAAATTAAGTAAAATAAATTAAGTAAAATAAACTAAGTAAAACACCTAAGTTTAGTAATTGTAATGCATAACTATAAATATGCACTACAATTATTAAAACCAAATTTTTAGGCAAAATAATATTTATATTGAGTTTCTTATAAAAACAAAAAGACATTTTGCAAAGATATTAATTATTAGTTTATTATGTAGAATTAATGAATTTTTGCGAAATGTCGCACCAGCAAATCCATAATAATAAACTTGATTACTCTGTATGCAAGTTACACTGTGGGTTTTCCTGTCTGAATTTATCCATCTCAGATTTCTTTACCTTAGTTGCAGAACAATCTAAAGTTACTAATTTTTTGAGGCGTTGCAATGGCAACAGTGAAACAACTTCCGTATTATTAAACCACAAAGAACGTAAATCTGCAAAACCACTTAAACAAGTAATATCAACCACTTTCGTATTAGAAAAATCTAAGACTTCTATTTTAGGAAAACCACAAACAGCACCTAAAGAATTAACCTCAGTATAAGAACAATTTAATTCTCGTAGGCGGCGAAGTTGTTTAATGGGTTCTAGAGTTGTAACTTTTGTACGTGCCAAACTTACAGCAACTAATTGTGGCAATTCTGCTAACAAACTAATATCTTTAATATCTGTATGGAAAAATTTAAGCATTTTTAATTTTTTCAGATTACGAAGAGGCTCCAAGTTAAGTACTTTTGTATTACCAAAAGTTAGAATAACAAGCTCTTGTAAATTTTTTAGTGGAGCAAGGCTGCGAATTTGCGTGTCTGAAAAATGGATTTCTGTCAAATTTGGGATTGTTGCTAACACCCCAATTGTATCTATTTCAGTTTCATAAAAGCTAAGTTTTTTAAGTGTTGTCAAGTTTTCCAAAGCTGCTAATGATTTTATTTGAGTAATGGAACAATCTACATCAACAAGATTTGTAAGATTTTTTAAGGGTGATAAATCACTAACTTTGGTATCTGCAAAATGCACAACCCTTAGTTTTGTAAGTTCTGATAATGGTTCAAGACTTTCTATTTGCGTATTTGACAAGAATACAATTTGTAAATTTTTAAGTTTTCGCAACGGTTCTAAACTTGTAATGGCAAAAGGATTTACATTTTTACTGTTACAAATCAATTTTGGCATGGTATAAACCTTGTTTAAGTCTGCCAATGTTATTGGGTCAGAGGTTATTAAGGCATTATTTTTCAAAAGTTTTTTCCAATCTTCAGACAATCCATTCCACCATTCCATTGTCAATTTAGGCAATACATCTATGTTTGGATGTTTTTTCTGAAAAGCATCAATGTGTACTTGTGGAATTTTGCTTAATGTGCAATTTAATTTTTCTAAATTTGTTAATTTACCAAGTGGCGTAATATCATCAATTTCTGTACGCATAAGGTTTAACTTTTGCAAAAATTTCAATTCTTTCAATGGTTCAATATTTTTGATACGGCTGCCAGCACAGTTTAAGTCTTCAAGCCAAAATAAGGAATCCAAATACGCCAATGTCATTACAGTATCTTTCATCTTTAAGCTACGTTTAAAGACTTTTTTCCATTCCACATCTAAACCATTCCACCAACTTAATTTAAGATGATTTTTTGCTTTTGTTTTGTCAATATATTTTTTTCGTTCTTCTTCATTAATTTCCATTTTCTCTATCAATAACAACATATTACTACCTGCTGATAAAATTAGTTCATCTTCATCATCATTTTGCGTACCTGTTTGGGTAGTATTTAGAATACTCTTAGAATTATCATCTGTTTTTGGCTTTGCTTGTGCATAGATATTGTTAGCAATACAAAATGTAAAGAAAATAATAGA
>JAYTNF010000353.1:0-4078 GCA_043748455.1 Cytophagales bacterium | reverse complement strand
GCTCGTTGGGCTCATAACCCAAAGGTCACAGGTTCGAGTCCTGTCCTCGCTACAAATAAAAGGTTACTTAAAGAAATTTAAGTAACCTTTTTTAGTTTTGTAATTTTTAGTTAAAAGCTGAATATTTACAAACTTTCCAAAAATTTAATTAACCTATCTCGTTGATTTTTAGATAGTTGCACAAATTTATCTTTACTTTTTTGAGCTTCGCCACCATGCCACAAAATAGCTTCTTCCATATTTCTTGCCCTGCCATCGTGCAATAAATTTGTATGTTTATTTACTGTTTTAATCAAACCAATTCCCCACAAAGGCGGCGTTTTCCATTCTTGCCCATTTGCCTCAAAATCTGGTCTGTTGTCTGCAAGTTCTTTGCCCATATCGTGTAACAATAAATCTGTATAAGGTCTAATTGCTTGATTATTAAGCTGTTGTATTTTGTGAAAATTGCCTGTTTGCATTTTTGGAGTATGACAAGCACCGCAATTCAAATCTATAAAAACCTGTTTTCCTGCCAAAACTTCTGCATCTTTGTAGTTTCTACGTGCTGGAATAGCTAAGGTTTGGGTATAAAAAACTACATTATCTAAGTTTTCATCAGAGATTTCTGGATTTCCACCATTTGGCAAATTTGCATACAATAAATTTTGAGAATTTGACAAACTTTCAACCGAAAATAATGAACTTGTAATGCCAATATCTCCCAAAAAAGCACCTGCCGTTTGTTGATGTAAACTCGGTTGATTTGCTTTCCAGCCAAATCTACCTAATGTTTTTTTGTTATTTTTTGTATCCCAAACATAATTTGCTTTACCCGAAATTCCATCACCATTTTTGTCATTTTCGTCTGTAAAACTCAAAATTGTAGCCTCATCAATAGCTTCTAACAATCCTAAACCTGCCATTTGTGGGGCAATTCTTGGCGAAACCATTACATTAGCTGCCAAATTTCCGTAGGCTAATTCTAAAAACTGATAATTTGGTTTGCGTAATTTATAAGTTGTTCCATCGGCATAATTTCCTGTAATTTCTTCATAATTTACTTGAACCTTACATTCGGCTTTAATTCCGAGAATTGCATTATCACTTAATTGTCCGCCATAATTTGGGTCTGGAATTGCATCTCCATTTGCGTCTTTACCAATACTCAAACGAAATAACAAGCCATTTAGCGGTTTTCCTGTAAAAAACTCAGGTGCTGCTGCCCGACCATCTTTAAAATGACAACCTCCACAAGAGGAAGTATTAAACAAAACTCCTAAACCATCACGAGCTGTAACAGAGGAAGGTGCAGAAACCCAATTATTGCGAAAAAACGAATTTCCAATCTGAAATTTATTGTTTTCAACAGACGAAAGTTTTGATATTGGCTCACCAAAAGCCTCCTCCGAAAATGAAAAACCAGTGGCAGTACCTCCAGAAAGTTCCTCATTTTCTTCTAAAAGTGTTGGATTATTTGTTTCTGAACAAGCTGTTAGCCAAATAGAAATTGCAAAAAATATGGCAGAAAATAAAATAAGTAGGTGTTTTTTCATATAGTTTTGAAAGTAAAATAGCTTTTGGAAAGTTTGAAACTTTCCAAAAGTTGGTGTAATTATTCGGTTGTATCTACTGTAATTTTCAAACTAAATGCCCCATCAACAATTTGGTCTGAAAGTTTTTTGAGTTTATTAATTGAATTTGCAATGACATTATTATTTTTTGCGTCATTCAAAATTGCTTGGTCAAATGGTGCAGGAATTGCATTTACCAATTTTTCTGTTTCTGAAAAAGTGCTAAGAACTGTATTACTTTTTGCGTTATCTGCTGCTGCAATCATATCTTTAAGGCTTTTTCCTGTAATAATTTGCCCATTTACGGTTTTATAAGTTCCAAAATAAATATTTTGAATACTTTTAAAATTCATCTGAATATCAATATGTGTGTTGTCTGAAAAGCAAGAATGTTCTTCTTCTTGGTCTTGATTTGTCAAGGCAACCGTCATACGTTGTCCTGCTAATTCGCCTTTGCTTAAAATACAAATTCCTCGCAAAATAGAGCCAATTGTGGCATCATAATTTGTATTTTCTGTAAATTTTTTGCGGTAATTATTGCTATTCGGTTGCCATGCTTCTTTTAATTGTGCCAAATTTTCAACCAATAATTCTGTTACAACTTTCAAATATTCACGTCTGCGATTTTGGTTTTTTGCTGTACTTCCGTTGCCTGAAACAAAGTCTGTAAATGGTCTTTGTCCTGCCGAATTTGCAAATAAATCCTGTCCCCACAACAAAAATTCTATGGCGTGATAACCTGTTGCAATGTTGGTTTCGCTGCCATTTCCGTTCAAATCTGTTAATGTTGTCTTTGTTATGGTCGGAAATAAACTTGCATTGTTAATAATTCCTGCATTTGCATTGCCTTCCACATAATCAATATAACCTTCGTCCATAGGCCAGCTATTTACCAAACCTTCAACGCCATTATCACCATCTATAAATCCACCATAAAAACGATAACCTTCGGTTTGCCCGTAAGGAATGCGTGCATCTTTCCACGCTTGGCGACAAAATTCAAAATTTGCTTGTGTAGGTGTTGCAATAAAAGAATTTACTTTTGTCAATAAATCATTTGCTTTGTCATAACTATCTGAATATGAGGCATATACAATATTTGCGTAAGTTTCTACGACTTCTTTTTTTGTGGCTTGTAATTGTATTTGTGAATTATCATCTTTTTGGCAAGCCGAAAACAAGCCCGAAATTAGTAAAATTGCACAGATAAATGTGATTTGAACAGTGTATTTTTTCATTGTTTATAAATTTGAAGTTTGCAAATTATTTTAGTTATTATAAAATTATTTGCAAATGTTATTTTTATTTAGATTAATTCCAAATAAAAATAACTATTATTTAGAATTAATCTAAATAATTACTCAACAAATAAACTCACAAACTCAAACTTTTTGCCATCAAAAAGCCCTTTATCACTCAATTTTAGTTCGGGAATTACCAATAACGCCATAAAAGACAAACTCATAAACGGTGCTTTCAATTTGCTGCCTAATTTCTTTGCTTCTTGGTCTAAAACAGTATATTTTTCAGCCACAATTTCGCCACTTTTATCAGACATAATACCCGCAACAGGCAAGGGCAAAACATAAATTTTATTTCCTGAAACTACTGAAATACCACCTTTTGCCTCAATAACTGCATTAACAGCCTTGCATAAATCTTCGTCATTTGTACCAATGGCAGTAATATTATGAGAATCATGTCCAACAGATGAAGCAATAGCACCATTTTTTAACCCAAAATTCTTGATAAAAGCAACCGCAGGTTTCACACCTTTTTGATAACGATTGACAACAGTCATCTTTAAAATATCATTTTCAATATCCGCAACCACTAAATTATTTTCAATTTTAGCTGTTGCAATATGAGTTTTGGTAATCAACTCACCATCAAAAGCCTCAATAACTCGAATTTGTAATGAGGTTGGTGAATTAGATGAATTTTGAAGATGTTTTGGCAGTTGCATTTCAAAATCTTGTGGATTTTTCAAATCTGTATCAAAATGATTTAAGACTTCAAAAGCTACTTGTGGAATCAAACTTTTGCCATTTTCAGCAACCAATTTACCTTTAATATAGGTTTGTTTTAGTGTAAAATTCTCTAAATTATCAACTACAATAAAATCTGCATCATCTCCAATTTCCAACAAGCCAACTTCTAAACCATAATGTTTTACAGGATTAATGCATGCAACTTGCAAAACTTTAAAAAGTTCCTCATCTGTGTAATTCTTGTTATTTGTTTTAGCATGATTTATGGCACGTTTTACCAATTCGTCTATATGGCTAACTAATAAATTATCAGGGTGTTTGTCATCAGAACAAAACATCATGTTTTCATAATGCGTTGATAATAAAGGAATTAAAGCCTCAAAATTTTTAGCAGCACTGCCTTCACGTATTAAAATTTTCATGCCAAAACTCAACTTATCTAATGCTTCTGCCTCTGAAAAACACTCATGGTCAGTGCTAATTCCTGCGGAAATATACTTTTTGGCTTCCTCACCACGTAAACCTGGTGCATGA
>JAYTNF010000352.1:0-16841 GCA_043748455.1 Cytophagales bacterium | reverse complement strand
CAGCACTTTCCCATGCTAAATCGAGACCAGCCATAGAAGAAGTTGCATCAACTGCAATCAAGCTATCTATGTAAGTTTTTCTGATTTTTTTAAGAGTTTCATTATCTAAATACGTGCCATTAGAAGTTTCGTTGTGGGTCAAACATATAACTTCGTGCAATAAATTATGAGGCTTTTTTTCTGTGAAAGGTAAAGAAATGAAACTGCCACCTATCAAAGTCTGTAAAGAAAATTCGTCTTCTGTATTAGTTTTGGGCAAAACTTGGTGATGTAATTTTAAGTTTTTTTCGGTGTAGTCTGCCCATTTTTTCCCAAATTCACCATTATAAATGTGAAAACTACCATTTCTAATTAGTGATTGCACAATAATTTCCCAACATTCAGTGGCTGATGACACAAAATAAATACTATAATCTTGAGGAATATTTAGCTTTTCTTTTAACAAATCCACTGTTTTTTCCACCAAAGTCATACAAGCCAAACTGCGATGATTGGCACTCAAAATTCCTGATTGATAGGCTTCAATCATAAAATCTTTGATTTGTGGATAAATTTTTGAAGGACCTGGATAAAATGTTGTCATAGTATCATCTTTAAAATTCTTTATACCAATTCCAAGTTCTGTTATCTTCTGCAACTTTCTGAAATGCAATCATTGAAGCATCTAAATTTACTTTTCTATCTGATTGTAATAATGTTGGATTAAAAATTTGTTTTCTAAAAGGTACAATATATGTGCATAAAGCCAGCAATTCTGTAACAGTATAATATAATTTTCGTTTGAAAGAATGTTGCATTGCTGCTTTTCCAATAAATTTATACGCAGGATAATTTGCAAAATAACGCATGGCTTTATTCACAGGACGAATGGTTACAACATCATCAACAACCATAATTCCACCAACTTTTAATAACCTATTTGCATAAAATAAGTCTAATAATGTGTGGTCAAGTGTATGCCAACCATCAATAAATATAAAATCAAATTGTTTATTTTGTGCCAATAATTCGGGCATTGCCAATTCAGAAACTTTTTCTATTAAATCAAAAAAATTAAGATTTGCTTTTGCTAAGTTGCTGATTCCTACACTATTCCATTGTGTTTTTTGAAAAGGGTCTATAATGGTATGTTGAGGTTTTGTGCTGCTTTCAGCGTTGTTTTTTGCATGAGTTTTTTGCATGGCATCGCAAATATACAAACTCGAAAGTCCATAAGCACAGCCAATTTCAAGACTATTTTGTGGTTTATAAGTCGTTATAAGTTGTTGTAAAAACTCCCCTTCTTTATTGTCAATAGAGCTATGTAATGGAAAGGTTTTACCATCAAGATTAGAAACTGTACCATTATTAAATATTTCTGCCAAAAGTTGTTGTGCCTGCATACGTAGGAAAATTGTAATTTATTTAAAACTTATATTTACACTAATTAGATAATGTAAGTTGCGTAATGAATTGTACCGCACCCTTGGCGGGGGTTGCCTTCAACTGCAAGGTCATTGCAAAATAGCAATAAAACAGTTAAATAAGTCTTATTTTAAAGGTTTTTAATAAATTTGCTTTGCAAATTTATTAAAAACCTTGCACCCTAAAGGGTGCGGTACATTCTACGCAACTTACATTAAATAAATATATTTCTAATTTTCATTCTCTTTTTAACAATATCAATGTGCTATCATCTTTAAGAATATTTTTATTTATTACCAAATCTGTCAAATCTTTTGGCAAAGCTACAATGTCATCAAAATAATCATCATTATCAAACATATCAGCCATTTTATTCATACCTAAAATATTTTCACCTTTCAAAAACTTATCATTTAAGTGCAATAAACCATCAGTTGCCACAAATAAACGGTGTAATTTATTAGTTTCTATAACATCAGTTTCTATTTTAGCATTGCCACTAATCAAACTTTTTGCAACATAATGAGGTCTATTATTTTGCTCAATAATAACCTCTTTATCATTCAAACCATACATGCCATCGCCAGAATGAAAAATAAATGTTTGATGTTCTTGAATAATAAAACCAAATAAGGTAAAAAACAAGTAATTTTCTATAAATTCTATTTCTTCTATTGTTTGTTGATTTTTAACAACATTTTTAAGATATTCTACAAGCCCATTTTTTAAAATATTGGCATCAAATGGCTGATTTGTAAAGTTTTTTCTACAAAAATTAACCACAAAATTAACACCTAATCTTGCACCAACTTCGCTATTGATACCAGAACCACAACCGTCAGCTACAACGCCAACAATAATTTTTCGGTCTTGATACAAATCATAAGCATCTTGATTATTGTAATATAATTTTTGGTGTGAACTTCCAATTACAGAAGCTGTTGCTGTTATATAGGTCATGGTTTTGTTATTTTAATGTAAATTGCGTAGTGAATTGTACCGCACCCTTGGCCGAATTACAAGTTATTCAAAAACTTATAGAAACTTATAAAAATACTCTAACTTTTGTCTTAAAAGATGATGGCTATTTTTTCATGGAGAAAGTTGATAGTGAATTTTATTTTTGGATAAGGAGTATTTTACCTATTGCAAATCAAGGTAAAGAGTTATTTACAATTAACATAGAGCAAAAACCAAATAGTAAAAATAATGCTGATAAAAAAAGTATCACTAATCAAATTGATGCAAAAACTTTAGAAAATACTTTAATGTACTATTTTAATACTTGGTGGAATATTGTAAGTGAGTACCATAAAATTGATTTTTCGATATTTACAAAACAAGAACATACTTACAAATGGGGAGTTGATTATTTTCTTAGAGATAGCCAATTAAAAAATTTAACAATAACGGATTTTAAAGGTATTTCACAACTTTTTATTAGTTTTTCTGAAAAAATTACTATTCTTTTAGGTAAAAATGCTTCGGGTAAAACAAGTATTTTACAAGCCTTAGCTTTGGCTTTATTGCCTGATGACAATGCTGATAAAGACAGAGAATTTCAAGAAATGATTAAAATAGGTAAGGAAAACGCTATTTTAAGACATAATTTTACAGTTGCAGACAAACAGCAAGAAACATTAATCACAGGTAATCGTAAACGAAAAATTCAAAATAATTATATAGAGGTGATTATTTTAGGATATGGAACAAATATGTTTTATAACAAAAAAGAAAAAAATAGATATGAAAATTTTGTAAAATCAATGATTTTGGGTGATGAAAAACATTATTTTACAAGGTCATTGTTTAGTAATTTTGATGATAATTTTGTAGATATTATAGATGTTTTAAACCATTTGTATGATGAAGAAAAAAAAGAAAAAGAGGAGATTATACGTAGTAATTACAAAGAAATAAGAACTATTGTTGCTTTGACAATAAATAATTTATTGCCAAAAGATTTGATACAAATAGAATTAGTAGAAGAACGAAGTTATTATTTTGTCAATCGAGCAGGAGATAATTTAGAAACTGACCAATTAAGTGAAGGTTATCGGGCAAATGTGATGTTATTGGGTGATATGTTGTGTAGAATTATGGCTATGCGTGGGCATTTACAAGGAATATTACAACAAGAAAATCCTATTCCTATTGCCGAAGTTTTTAAGGAAATGCGAGGTGTCATCATCATAGACGAGTTTGATAGACATTTGCACCCAAGTTGGCAGAAAGTTTTTGTAGATAATTTGTTAGCTGTATTGCCAAATATGCAGTTTGTTTTGACAACGCATAATCCAATGGCAATTCTCAATCGCAAAGCAAATGAAGTTTTGAAATTGGTTTTTAATGAAAATGGACAAATAGAAACGCAAACAGGACACGCAACTGAAGATTTAGATGTTTCGTTAGTGTTGTTGGAATATTTTGAAATGGATAGTTTGGTTAGTAAACAGTTGCAAGAGAAAATAGAAAAATATCACAAGGCACGTATTGAAGGCGAAAAAGAAATTACAGAACAGTTGAAAAAAGAACTTGATAGCTTGTTAGTTGGGGTTTCTATTCACGATAAAGCCTATTGGGAATATTTGAAATTCTTGCAAAGCAAAGGCATTGATTTGAGAGATGTAAAACTTGGTAAATTTGACATTCAAAAACTTTTAATTCTATGAAAGACTTAACTTTTATATTTCACGATAACGAAGTTAAGCAAGAGTTTAAAAAATTCAGAGAAAAAAAAGCTGTTAAAGCACAAGAATTATATTTGCTAACTAAGTGTCAAACTATTGTAAGTAATGACTTTGATACTCATTGGTCTGATTTGAAACCAATAATTTGGGAAAAACAAGGTCAAAGGTGTGCTATTTGTGAAAAAATATTACAAGATAGAGGTAATTCACATATAGAACATTATCGTCCAAAAACTAACTATTGGTGGTTAGCTTACGAACCACAAAATTATTATGTTGCTTGTAGTGAATGTAATAGTTATGAAAAAGGCACGCAGTTTCCATTTGCAACAGGTTCATTACAAGTGAGTTATGAAACAAAAGACAAAATTGCAGAGGAAATTCCTTTGCTAATTAATCCTTTGCTCGAAAATCCTTACCAATATTTTAAGGTAGTTTTTGGCAGTCATTCAAAAACTAATAAAAATATTATTATGCTTGAACCTTTAGAAAGTTTGGATAGAAATAGCATATTGTATCAAAAAGCAATAGAAACTATCAAAGTTTTTAACATTAATCTTGCAAAGTATGAACATGACAAGCACTATATGCAAATTGAAGTGAATATAGAATTTCATCAATACCTTTATGAATTAGCTCAAAAAGTTTGGAATAAAGAGCCAGATTTACACGAATTTTATCATAAATTAGATGCCAAATACAAAAATTTAGGCTATACTGATATGATTATGGCAGGCAATGTTGAGATAATTTAATCCCTGTTTCTCTAAATTTACAACTAAGTTTTAAAAATATTTTCCATCTTACTTTTACAACTTTTTGCAAAAAATCATAAAATTTCTTAATTATTTCTATCGTAATTTCTATTTTGTTTAAATTTGCTTTTGAATTTAAGTATTCTAACATTTTCTAAACAAAAATTACAGATAACGGTAAAATGTATAATTTTATGAACACTAATTTAAAGACCTCCATCATTGGTTTGGTTGCTGGTTTTACAGGTGCAGCCTTATTCTTTACATTTTCACAAATTTTTCAAGATGATTCACAAGACACACTATTTGTGAATGACCAAAATAATTACTCAAATACAGCACATTCACAACTTGCAAATTATAAAGGTGCTAATAAAATTAACGAAAATTTTAATTTTGTGCAAGCCGCAAGTGTAAGCACGCCATGTGTGGTGTATATTAAAACAGTGGCACAAGGACAACAAAATTATTCTTGGTTTGATATGTTTTTTAATGGAAATGGCAGAGAAAATCGGGTTGTAGGTTCTGGTTCTGGGGTAATTTTCTCAAAAGATGGTTATATTATGACCAATAATCATGTAATTAATAATGCCGAAAAAATAGAAGTTGTCCATAATAAAAGAACTTATCAAGCAAAAGTTATTGGTATTGATGCCTCAACAGATTTGGCTTTACTGAAAATAGAAAGCAATAATTTACCTGCCATAAAACTAACACTTTCCACAGCTATTGAAGTTGGCGATTGGGTGGTTGCAGTTGGAAATCCATTTAACCTCAATTCAACCGTAACCGCAGGAATTGTGAGTGCAAAAGGTCGTGATATTGGTGTTTTGAAAGGGCAATTTCCTTTGGAATCTTTCATTCAAACAGATGCAGCCATAAACCCAGGTAATAGTGGTGGTGCTCTGGTAAATTTAAAAGGCGAATTGGTTGGGATAAATACTGCCATTCTTTCTCAAACAGGTTCTTATTCGGGCTATGGTTTTGCAGTTCCTTCAGATATTGTTTCCAAAGTTTATAATGATTTAAAACAATTTGGGCAAGTGCAAAAAGCATTTATTGGGGTTGATGTGGCAGATGTTACAGAAGAAAAATTGAATATATTGAGCTTAAAGGAAATTACAGGAGTTTATATTACTTATATCGAGGAAAATGGTGCCGCCGATAAAGGTGGTTTGCAAAAAAATGATGTCATTCTCAAAATTAATGGCAAAACAATTTCTTCAAAAAGTAGTTTTGACGAACAACTAAGTTATTACAAACCAAGTGATAAAGTAACTTTACAAATCAGCAGAGGTGCTAAAATCATAGAAAAAACTCTCGAATTACGCAACATTGACGGTACAACCTCCGTTATAAAAAGGGAAGTATTTAAGTCAGAAAGTCTTGGTGCGGAGTTTGAAACCTTGCACAAAGCTGAAAAAACCCGTCTAAAATTAGATAAAGGAGTGCGAATAGTAAAAATAACTCAAGGTTTGATAGCACAAATGGGTTTAGAAGAAGGTTTTATTATCACCTCAATAAATAATGTGCCCATTGATACACCAGAGCAACTTACGTCTATTTTAGAGCATACAAGAGGTAGAGTTTTGGTACAAGGCATGAATAAACAAGGGGTAAGTGGATATTATTCATTTACATTTTAAAAAAAATAACGAAATTTCAAAATATTCTTCTAACTTTGCAAACACGATTTGATTTCTAACTTATTTTCGTTGGTAAAGGAAAGTGATAATTAAGTTAGATAAATGTTCATATTGTAAGTTTAGGTTTATTAATGGGTTTTCAACATCACCAAGTTCTTTGAATTTGGTGATGTTTTTTGTTAGTACATATCCCACAGACTTTAATCCAATGCTATTTAGCGAATAAGTAATCAAATTTTTTATTTGGCTACTTATTGCCAGATAAACCAAGATGAAGAATTTTGATTTGAAAAACCCTAAAATAGTATCTTTGTATTTGGCAACATTTTTTTGACTTTATCCTTCTCTGAATCTGTAAATTGGTTTTCTAATAAATTAAGTGTTTGTAATTTCCCTAATTGCGATATTTCTGCGGGTAACGAAGTATATTTGTTAAATGACAAATCTAATTGCTTTAAATTTACAAGTTTTGTAATTTCCAAAGGCAAAACTGAAAGTTGTGATTCTCTTAGATATAACTCTTGAATTGGCAAACCACTTATTTGTAAAATAATTTGTTTTAAATCCACTTGGGTACCACTAATAATTAAAACTTGCAAATTAGGCAGTTTTGACACATCAGCAGGCACAGTTTGCACGCCACTCAAAGATAACTTAATAACATTGCTTGGTTCTTTCATTGCATCAGCTAAGGAAGTATATTCTTTGGCAGCTGAAAGTTCTGCTTCGCCTAACAAATTTTGTGCAATTCCTTGTGAAGTAATTGCAAAAAACAGGGAAATAAATACGATAATTTTTAATTTTTTAGTCATTGTTTTAAAATTTTAAGAGGGATTGTTGTTTGTAATTCAAAAATATGAAATTTATCACAAAAAAGCAAAATTAGTTTATATTTGAAACCATAAGCAAAGATATAAATTAAGCAGCTACTTCTAAACAAATCAGTATCAAAATACAACTTTACTAATGTGCTAAACAGTCATAAAAAAAACCACAAGAAATCAAGATTCTTGTGGAATGAAGTGCAAGCCAAAATTAATTTAGGTTAGCTTATTTTTACATGAATTAATTAAAAACTTACAGCTACTTATAAGAAAACCAACTTCAAAAATCTTGACAAATTCCCTCACTTTCATTTAAAATATTTTCTATGGCATCAATCAAGTCCCAATTATCAGAATTTGTAGGGTGATGTAATGAAATTATAGTCCTGTTGCAATCTACAAATCTAATAAACATTGGATTGGCATCTTCCCAAAAACCTCTGTGATAAATAATTCTTTCACCTGTTTGTGATGCACGCATACGCCAGCCATAACCATAATCAAAACTTTCTTGAGACTTTGTGTGTCCTTGTTGGTAGGCAGAGTCCAAAGTAGCTTTTTTTACCAATTTATAATTATATAATGCTTGGTCTAAACTAAGCATGTCATCAACAGTTGAATAAATACCTTTTGCACCCATAATACCTTCTCTGTAATCTTGACGTATGGTTTCGATGCTATCCATTGTTTTTTCATAAACAAAGGTATTTTTCATTCCTGCAGGTTTAAAAACATGTTTTTTCATGTACTCAGGATAAGTCATATTGCTTACTTTCTCAATAATTAATGCCAACAAAGCATAACCTGTATTGCTATAACTAAATTTTTTTCCTGTCGTAAAACGTAGAGAAATTTTATTTTTGATTAATACATTTAGCAAATCCGTATTCGTCCAAATAGCTTTTTTATTTTTTTGATATTTGATAAAAATATAATTATCATTAATATAATCTGCTAATCCTGATGTGTGTTGCAATAAATTTTTAACTGTAATGCCTGTATATTTTAGTTTTGGAAACCATTTTTTAATATTATCATCATAACTTAATAATCCTCTTTCTGCCAATACCATAATTCCAATAGCAGTCAAAGGCTTAGAAACCGAAGCCAACTGCATACAATAAGCAGTATCAAAATTTCGCATGGTGTCATTACGAACATAACCAAATGCTTGTTTATATACTGGTTTTCCATTTTCTGCAATCAATATCACGCCATTATAACTTTTTTTACCTTGCTTTGTAATAGTTTTCATTAAAGAATCTATCTGCAAATAACGGTATTGCTGTTTGCAAATTTCATTAGCTCTAATATTTTTAGGTTTATTTTTTAAATATAATTTTAGTCGGCTTTCTGTACCAAAAGCAAAAAACATGCCCAAAACTGCCATGAAAAAGGTGCGGACTATCATAAGTAACAAAGATTTAAAAGTCGTGTCGTGTAGTAATTTTTCCATTGATTTCTTGATGAATGTAGCAACTAAAATGCCTAAATTGTAAAAATGTGGTGGAATTTTTAAGCAAATTACAAAAAAAAATAAATATTTTGAAATAAAACTAAAAAATAGCTAAGAATAAAAATCAAATAAAATAAAAATAAATTAGTAGCAAAGTTTATTTATTTTTGCTATGTTTACTAAATAAAATAAGCTAATAGAAAATTTCATAAATCATATTTCATATTTATCACTTAACCTAAGTTATTTCAGATGAAATTATACAGAGTTGTTATACCCGTACAAAATTTGGACAAAGCAATTAGCTTTTATAAAGATTTTCTAACATTAGAAGGTAAAAGAGTTTCACAAGGTAAATATGAATTTAATTGTGGTGGCACTTTATTAACGTGTTATGATGCAGTAGCTGATGGAGAAAAACTAACTTTCCGACCCAATCCAGACCACATATATTTAGGCACAACTGATGTTGAAAAATCATTTCAACTCGCCAATAGTTTGGCATGTTTGAGAATAGACGAAACCATAGAAACCTTAGCAACAGGAGAAAGATGCTTTTTCTTTGTTGACCCTTTTGGAAATCCTGTTTGTGTGGCTGACGACACAACAATGCCTTTATAAAAATTTGGGAAATTAGGCAGTTAGTGAAATTTGGAAGGTAAAAAGGACTTTCCAAAAGTAAAAAAAACTTTTGGAAAGTTTGACACCTTCTTACTTACACAGTTGTATTTGTAGGATATGTCTGCTGTCCATTTGTTGCAACAGCATTAGCTATTTTATGAACATTTTTAGCACAATCTCCACGAACATTTTTACCCAGCGTATATTCTACAATATCGCCATCTTTCAAATCATTAAAATCACTATTTACCATATCTTCATAACTAAAATATAAGTTATTTGGTGGTGAAACAATAAAACCATAACCATTTTTGAGATTAATCACAGAACTTTGAAAAGTACCATTATCAATAGAAACAGGATTTTTCACATTTTTATAATTTTGTTGTATAATCTCTGGCGTTACAAATAAATTGTTTAGCAAAGGGTCATTTTTCAACACACGACTGTCAATCAATTCATGCATTGCAATAGGATAAGTAACCTCTTCTAATAACTCTTGTGAAGTACGAGTTTCACGCATTTCGCCCTTTTCGTCAAGATATTTAAAGTCCCAATTCAACACCATAACTCTTGTACCAAGTGTATTTAGTTTACGAATCAAAGGCACATAATCACCATCACAAGCTATAAGAACCACAACACTAAATTTTTTATACATTGATAATTCGTAGGCTTCTAATGCCAACCAAACATCAATACCTTTTTCCTCTTTCTTTCCACTTCGAGAACGTAAAGGCAAATAATGCGTAATTACGCCTTCATTCATCAAAATATCATCAAAAATACGGTCATTATAAAGTTTGTTAAGTTCTTTCGCATCATATGCACTTAATCTACCTCTAAAATAATGTGCATCAACTACTTGACAGGTTTTAAAATCTACGCCTTCTTCTTTTGATACTTGATTTCTGATAAAACTATGCAAACCTGCTATACTAATTCTTGCCTTGCGAGGGTGTTCATAATTATAATAATTGCTTACTTTTAGAAAATAGTTGCCATCATAGAATACACCTATTCTTGTTAATTTGTTTTCTTGCATCTTGCTCATTCGATTTTAAAATGTGTTAAGACTATCATAATTTTTCTTTTAAACTATCTTAGTTTCAAATTATAGAAATAAATTGCTAAAAAACAAATAATAAGCTAAAAATCATATAGTTTAGTGCAATATGATTTGTTTTTTCATTAATTTTGAAAAAAAATCATAAAACAAGCTCTAAACATATTTTTATGCACGAATTAATCTTTAAGTATTTTGACAATTTAACCGCAATACAACAGGAGCAAATCAAACAATTACAACCATTATATGAGGATTGGAATAGCAAGATTAATGTAATTTCACGCAAAGACATGGAAAGTTTTTATTTACATCACGTCCTACATTCTTTAAGTATTGCAAAACATATTCAATTTAAACCTGAAACACAAATTTTGGATATTGGTACAGGTGGCGGTTTCCCTGGTATTCCACTTGCTATTTTATTTCCTGAAACAAAATTCCATTTAATAGATTCTATTGGCAAAAAAATAAAAGTTGTAGAAGCTGTTGCAGAAAGTTTAGGACTAAAAAATATTGTAGCACAACAAACTCGGGTAGAAGATATAGAACAGAAATATGATTTTATTGTTAGTCGGGCTGTTACAGAAGTAAAAACACTCTATTTTTGGTCAAAAAAACGAATGAATAAAACTTCAAACAATGATATTGCAAATGGAATGCTATTATTAAAAGGTGGAGACTTGAAAGAGGAATTTAAAGATTTTAATTATCACCACCGTTTTACAGATATTAAACAGTATTTTTCAGAAGAATATTTTGAAACTAAGAAAATTGTTTATGTAAAAATGTAAGGAAAATATAAGCACCAACTTAAAATTAATTGTAGCATAGACTTTAGTCTGTGCTTTTGTAAGTGCTTGATAATCAAAAAATAAAGACTAAATTATATGTTACAAAATATACAAACTAGTCTATATTGGTACTTAACAAAGACATAAAAAAAAGTCTAAATTTTTGAAAATCAAAAACTTAGACTTTAGTACCTAAGACCGGAGTCGAACCGGTACAACCTTGCGGTTACAGGTGTTTGAGACCAGCGCGTCTACCAATTCCGCCACTTAGGCAAGTGATATTACTATTACTTGCAGCCTCTAATTTTTACTAAAAATAAAAATGAACTAATACTTTTTATTTTTAGTGGTGCAAAGTTGTAGTTATAATATGAGAATTACAAATTTTTTGAAATAAAAATGAAAATAAAAATCATAGTTTCTACAAAAACTTCAAACGATTAATATTTTTCTTGCCAATCAATATTTTTAATAATAATGCAAAACTGTTTGTTGAAAACCCTAACTCTTTGATAGTCAAGCATAAATATTTAAAAGCATCTGTTCTTTTATTGTCAATATAACTATGAATGGCACAAAACTCATAACTTTTACCCTTAAAAATTTTTAGTTCATTTTCAGGAAGTTGTAATTTGGGTATCAAATAATCTGTAACTTTTAGACGTGCTGCAATGGCTTTTTGATTATTTTGCATAGTTCTTCCTGCATGGTCATTAACAGTCATCGTAAATTTATCAATGATATAAATTTTATCATTTCGTAGATTTAACATATTGAAAGCTAAGTCTTCTAAAATATTAAATTCAGCAGGGAAACTGTGCAAATTAGGATTATTTAACCGCACACAAACCAATGTGCCAACAATGCTACCATATTCCAAAAGTAATTTATAATCATAAAAACCCGTTGGAATATTTTTTAAATCATTATATGAAATTACACCTTTGCAATCAAAAAGATATTTAGAGGCAAAAAAATTTGTTTGTGGATATTGTTGAATGGCTTGGTGCAATGTACTCAAATTATCGGCGTGCATAAAATCGTCAGAATCAAAGAAAACAGCAAATTGCCCTTTTGCGTGTGTAATTCCATAATTTCGTGCAACAGACCTTTCTTCATTTTGCTTGTATAAATAACGGACTTTGGGATTTGTACCAAAAAGAGTTGCTACAACTTGTTGTGTGTCATCTGTGCTGCCATCGTCGATAATAAGGATTTCAAAATCTGTAAAATCTTGATTAACAATGGTTTGCAAAGTTGCGGCTAACATTGCAGCACGGTTATAGGTCGGAATAATTACTGAAAAAAAAGGCATCAGACTTAGGTATAAAATATCTTAAACACATTCAAGATAACAAAGATACATAAAAAACTCAAGTTTAGTAGTAATATTGTAAATTTGTTGTTATCAGCAAATCAAAAATAACGTTTTTGTATAAATTTAAAATCCTTTATTTTGCTTGGCATCTCAAAACAAATAGTGTATTCTTATTTGATTTATTGCATTATTAGTCTAACTTTGTATTTTATAAAACTGAATCCGAAAAGCTATGAAAATATTTGACTTTTTCAATAAAGATAAAAAAGAAAATACAAATAAAGACCAAGACGATAAAAACCAAAAAGATGCTTTGGACAAAGGACTTTCTAAAACTAAAGATGGTTTTTTTACAAAAATTAGCAAAGCAATAGTAGGAAAATCAACAGTTGATGACGAAATTTTAGATGAATTAGAAGACATTTTAGTGGCTTCTGATATAGGCGTGCAAACAACAATTAAGATTATAAAACGGATAGAAGAAAGAGTTGCAAGAGATAAATATGTAAGTACATCTGATTTAGATAAAATATTAAAAGAAGAAGTTAGCTATTTATTGACCGAAAATAAAACAGAAGATGTTGATGGTTATGTATTGCCACAAAACATAAAACCTTATGTAATTATGGTGGTTGGTGTAAATGGGGTTGGAAAAACAACCACTATTGGTAAATTAGCACATAATTTTCACAAACAAGGGTATAAAGTTGTCTTAGGTGCAGGTGATACGTTTAGAGCCGCAGCAGTTGACCAACTAAAATTGTGGGGAGAAAGAGCAGGAGTTCCTGTTATTTCTCATGGCATGAACACAGACCCGTCAGCAGTTGCTTTTGATGCAGTAAAACAAGGTGTTGAATTAGGAGCAGATGTTGTGATTATAGATACAGCAGGACGTTTGCATACAAAAGTTAATTTGATGAATGAATTGTCAAAAATCAAAAGAGTTATGCAAAAAATTAGTCCAGAAACTCCGCATGAGGTGTTATTAGTTTTGGACGGAAGTACAGGGCAAAATGCTTTTATTCAAGCCACAGAATTTACCAAAGCAACAGAGGTAAATTCCTTAGCTATCACGAAACTAGATGGTACAGCAAAAGGTGGTGTAGTTATTGGAATTTCTGACCAATTTAAAATTCCTGTAAAATATATTGGTGTAGGTGAGAGAATGGAAGATTTACAGATTTTTAATAGAAAAGAATTTGTTGATTCATTATTTAAAAAATAATAAAATAGCACAAATAAATTAGATTTATATAATTTATTTATTGCAAGAACTAAATTATATAAATAAGTAATGTAAGTTGCGTAGAATGTACCGCACCCTTTAGGGTGCAAGGTTTTTGATAAATTAGCAAGGCAAATTTATCAAAAACCTGTAAAAATGAGATTAATTTAACGATTTAATTGCTATTTTACAATGACCTTGCACCCTAAAGGGTGCGGTACAATTCACTACGCAACTTACATTAAGTAACAAGATACAATAAAAGTATATTTTCAAATAAATTACATGCTTTTATCTAAAACATATATCAAAACTTTATTTTAGTCCGTACCAAAAGTTACGGACTATTACGCAACTCACATTAAATTCCTACCTCCTAAAATTATAATTTAAACTAAACATAAACTTATCTGGTAATTGATTAGTCTTTGTATAAATGGCAAAATTCCAAGCCTGTGAATCTGAATTTAGGTTTTCCCCATCAAAATTGATAAATAATTACAAAAAACTTAGATGCAATTGTTCTGCTTTAAAAGTAGATTAAACTTTGACATGAAATTGTATTTTTGCTTAAATTCTATATTTGTATTGTGTGCAATATCTCCAAAATTTATTTTACATTTGCTAATTATTTATTGACTTGACCACACGAATTATAAATTTTAATCACAAATCTTAACAATGAATTTCAATCTCAATTTTGATAAACTTTCTGATGGACTTATTCCTGCAATTATTCAAGATGTGCAAACGAATAAAGTTCTTATGCTTGGGTTTATGAATCAAGAAGCATTAGATATAACTGTTTCAAGCAAGAAAGTTACGTTTTTTAGCCGCACAAAGCAGCGAATTTGGACAAAAGGCGAAACTTCTGGCAATTTCTTAGAAGTTGTAAGTATGACTGTTGATTGTGATAATGATACTTTGCTTATTAAAGTAAAACCTTTGGGTGTGGTTTGTCATACAGGTGCAGATACTTGTTTTGATGAGAAAAATAGAGCAAATCCAATAGATTTTATTAATCAATTAGAAGAAATTATCAAAAATTATCAAAAAAATCCTCAAGAAAATTCTTATACAAGTTCTTTATTCAAAAAAGGAATTAATAAAATAGCACAAAAAGTTGGCGAAGAAGCTGTAGAAATTGTTATTGAAGCAAAAGATGATAACAAAAATTTATTTTTAGGAGAAGCTGCCGATTTATTATACCATTATTTAATTTTACTAACAGCCAAGAATTTTAGTTTGGTAGATGTTATACAAGTATTGCAAACAAGACATAAAAAATAGTTTTTACTTAGTTTTTAGTGTTGAGTTTTTAGTAAAAAAAACTTAAGACTCAACACTAAAAACTCAACACTAAAAACTTAACACTAAAAACTCACATGATTGCAGATTTACAAAATATAAAATATGTTTATTTCGTTGGTATTGGCGGAATAGGCATGAGTGCATTGGCACGTTGGTTTAACGCAAATGGTCGTGAAGTTGTGGGCTATGACCGCAGCCAGACTGTTTTGACGAAGGAATTAGAAAGTGAAAATATTGCCATACATTATGACACTAAAAATAGCGATGATAAAAATAATAGTGCAGCTATTCATGGCAATGTTGATTTAATTCCTGAACATTTTCGCACCAATAAAGCACAAGTTTTGGTGATTTATACACCCGCAGTGTCGAAAAATCATAGTGAACTATTATATTTTCAGCAACATGGCTTTATAATTAAGAAACGTGCAGAAGTTTTGGGACTCATTAGCCAAAATATGCGTTGTATTGCCGTTGCAGGCACACATGGGAAGACAACAACCTCGTCCATGATTGCACATATTTTAACTTATTCAGGCGTAGATTGTGCGGCTTTTTTGGGTGGCATTACACAAAATTACAAAACCAATTTATTACTCAACAAAACGCAAAGCAAAGATACTTTTGTAGTTGTAGAAGCTGATGAATATGATAGGTCTTTTTTGCAACTTTTCCCAGAAATTGCAGTAATTACCTCGACAGATGCTGACCATTTGGATATTTATGGAAGTGAAGCAGAAGTTCAAAATTCATACGCAACTTTTGCAACACAGGTTACGACTACTTTATTTGCAAATTTACACGCAAATATTTACCCAAGTCAGCAAGAAAATAATCATCACAAAAACAGTGGAAATATAACAGAATTACAAGCTGATTTGAATTTGTATGCTTTAAATCCCTTTGCCACTAAAAGTTCTATGAAAACTGGGGGAATTTTTGCTACAAATATTCATATAAAAAATGCACGTTTTGTATTTAATTATGTATCTAATCAAGTTTCTATTAATGAGATAACTTTAATAATTCCAGGATTTCATAATGTAGAAAATGCTGTGGCTGCAATTTCTGTGGCTTTGGCAATTGGTATTGATGCTGCAAAAATAAAAGATGCTTTGGCTAATTTTAGAGGTGTGAAACGCAGATTTGAGTATATTTTTGAAAGTGAAAACCATGTTCAGATAGATGATTATGCACATCACCCAACAGAAATTAGGGCTTTTTTAGAGTCTGTTCGTGCATTGTACCCAAACAGGCATATTACTGCGGTTTTTCAGCCTCATTTATTTAGTAGAACAAAGGATTTTTATCAAGATTTTGCACAAAGCCTTTCCTTGGCAAACCGTTTGGTGTTGTTACCAATTTATCCTGCGAGAGAATTGCAAGCCGATTTCCCGACAATAAACTCTCAGATAATTTTGGATTTAGTAACCATTCAGGACAAACAAATCATTGATTATCAAAATGTTACAACATTTTTGCAAACACAGAAGAATGATATTATTTGTACCATTGGAGCAGGCGATGTTGAAGGTTTGATTATACCAATTAAAACAAGTCTGGACATAAATTACAAAATTAATTAAGTATTTTGTAATTTGCCATGAACCAAAAGTTAAAAATTCTATTACAAATGTCATACGAAAATATCAGAGAAGAAGAATTAAAAAATAAAATAGCGGCACAAAACTGTTTCGGCGGTTGATGCCGCAAATACATCATTATTGACAG
>JAYTNF010000351.1:0-9556 GCA_043748455.1 Cytophagales bacterium | reverse complement strand
TGCACAAACTGTTGCCATAGAAGACGAACCATTTGACTCTAAAATATCAGAAACAATACGAACTGTGTAAGGAGAATCTATGTGTGGAGGCAACATTTTTTTCAAAGCTCTGTGTGCCAAATTTCCATGTCCAACTTCTCTACGACCAGGACCTCTGTTTGGTTTTACTTCGCCTGTAGAAAACCCAGGGAAATTATAATGTAAAATAAAACGGCTGTAACCATTAAACATGGCTCCATCTATCATTTGCTCATCTAATTTTGTACCTAATGTTACGGTAGTTAAAGACTGAGTTTCGCCTCTTGTAAAAATTGCAGAGCCATGTGGAGAAGGCAAATAATCAACTTCGCACCAAATATCACGAATTTCGTCCAATTTACGACCATCTAAACGTACTTTCTCGTCTAAAACAAGGTTGCGGGCTGCTTTTTTATACAAACCATCGAGATACATGGTTGCCATTTTTTTGCTTACTGTTGTATCTGCGGGCAAACTCTCAAAATAGCTTTTCTTAACAGCTTTTACATTTGAACTTCTTAAATCTTTATCGGCAGTTTTTGAAGCTGCTAAGTCATAGAATTGTTGATAATATTTATCGTGCAATTCTTTTGCTAATTCTTCATTGCGTGCAATATGGTTTGCAACACGTTTTTCAGTAATAAATGGTTTTGCAACAGCTACTTTTGCCGCAAAATCAAGTTGTGCTTGACATTGAATTTTGATAGCCTCGTGAGCTACTTTAAATGCCTCTAACATGTCTGCTTCTGATGCTTCGTTACATTCACCTTCAACCATTAAAATATTGTCAAGTGTTGCAGCAACAACTACATCAATATCAGCATTGAGTATCAAACTTGGCGAAGGATTTACATAAAACTTACCATCAGCTTTCACAACCCTTACCTCTGAAATAGGACCTCCAAAAGGAATATTAGAGACCATTAAGGCAGCAGAGGCAGCCAAAGCAGCCAAAGCATCAGGAAGTGAACTTTTATCTCCTGAAATTAACCACAAATTTACTTGCACATCAGCCAAATAATCATCTGGAAACAAAGGGCGAATTGCTCTATCAACCAAACGACTAATGAGGACTTCATAGTCAGAAAGTTTACTTTCTCTTTTCATGAATCCGCCAGGAATACGACCTACGCCTGCAAATTTTTCTTGATAATCAACAGAAAGAGGAAAAAAGTCTTGTCCATCTTTTGCTTCTGATGAAGCACAAACTGTGGCTAAAATCATTGTGTCGCCCATGCGAACTACAACAGAACCATCTGCTTGTTTAGCAAGTTTACCTGTTTCAATAGTAATTGTTCTATCAGCCTGGCCATGCTCACCGATAAGATGAATGGTTTGAATAATTGGTGTTGGTTTCATTTTTTATTTTGAAATTTGTATATCCTGAATGTACCATAGGTTTTAGCCTGTGGAGTATATTAAATTTGATTGTATAATATTGTATAATAATGACAAAAACGCAAGTCTTGGCAAGGGTTTTTAAAGAGGAGAGATTTGAATATTTGCGGTAAGAACTATTACTTACTGTTTTTGATATTCGTTTCAACTTTTCCGCTATAAACGGTGTTCCGATTTTGAACCGTCTTGTTTATTAACTTTATTTTCGGTTGCAAGCTATGAATAATTATTTGATATTCAAAAAATTAACATAAAATAAAGAAAATAATTCACATGATAAACTCATTGACAAAGCCTACTAAAATCCGCCTAATTTTTTTGCAATTTTAAAAGTTTTATTTAGTATCTTTGTAAAAAATATCAAGTCTTATCAGCGTATAACACACATATAACACGACAGCTTATGAATATCGGCGACAGAGTTCGACTCCTATACCACAAACAGGAAGGAATAATTACAAAATTTTTACCTAATAATATGGTAGAAGTAGAAATAGAAGAAGGTTTTAGAATACCTGTTTTAAAGTCAGAACTTGTAGTCATAGCAAAAGAAGAGGCATTAGTGTTTGGTAAAAACGGGCAAAAACCACAAGGTATTTCCACCGCAACCGCCATTGCAGAAATTAAAGTTTGGGCAGAAGTTGGTATATATTTAGCATTTTTGCCGCTAAATGACTCACTATTGGCTGTTTATATGGTTAATAATACAGATTTACAGGTTTTATTCACATTTGGAGAGTCAAATAATGGTAATTTTAATGGCATTGCTGCAGGAACTTTACAAAAACGTAGCAGCCAAAAAGTCCACGAGGTTTCCTTACAAAATTTTGAAAAATGGTTGCCATTACTGATACAAGTCATGGTTTTCAAACAAGGTTATGGTGTATTTAAAGAAGCCGTTTGTAAAAAAATGCGTTTCTCAGCTGATGTATTTTTCAAAAGTAAGCAACAAGCACCAATCTTAGAAAAAGAAGCTCACGTATTTCAATTAGACCAACAAGCACCCGTAATTATTCAAGCAGAGGCTATAAAAGAAAGTATGTTTACAAATAATATTAATCATAACGAAATTCCTAAAAAAATAGAAGTAACCAAAAAGAAACTTGATGTAGATTTACATATTGAAAAATTGACAAATCAAAGTGCTATCATGACAAATAGCCAAATTTTACAACTGCAATTAGACACTTTTGAGAAACAATTAGACAATGCTATTTTATCCAATTATGAAAAAATAGTTTTTATCCATGGTGTTGGAAGTGGTATTTTGCGTGGTGAAATCCATAAAAAGTTGAGTAAGCACCCAATGATAGAGTATTATCAAGATGCACAAAAAGAAAAATTTGGCTATGGGGCAACCTTAGTAAAAATCAAAGAATGATTTTAGATTTCAGCATTATTGTTAGTAAATGTTAAATAATTTGAAAAAAAAATAACATAACCTACTTTTGTGTGTTTTGTTAGTAGTTCATTACAAGATTGTACAATTAACAAGAATAGAATAATTCATATTTCATAATTCATAACTCATATTTCCCATGATGTTCTTGGCAATTATTGCATTTTTCCTCGTCCATTGGTTTTTCTCATTGTTCTTCCATACGGCGTTTTTACATCGCTATGCTTCTCATCAAATGTTTACGATGAACAAGGTAGTAGAAAGAATTTTCTATTTTATGACATGGCTTTGTCAAGGTTCTTCTTACCTTGTTCCACGTGCTTATGCGGTTATGCACCGCATGCACCATGAATATAGTGATACCAAAGAAGACCCACATTCTCCACATTTTTTCAAAGATATTTTTGGAATGATGATGCACACAAGAACTATTTATGATGAGTTTGTATCAGGAATCCGTGTTCCAGATACAAAATTCCTTAAAAATCTTCCTGTTTGGAGTGCAATGGACAAATTTGGTAGTAGTGGTTGGGTACGTATCAGTTGGGGCGTTGCTTATTCATTGTTTTATTTGTACTTCATTGTTTATCAAGATGTATCGGCTTTTTGGTTGCTATTATTGCCAATACATTTTCTAATGGGACCAGTACAAGGTGCTTGTGTAAATTGGTTTGGACACAAATATGGTTACCAAAATTTTGATAACCATGACAAATCTCACAATACTTCTCCATTTGGTATGTTCTTTTTAGGCGAATTATTCCAAAATAATCACCACATGTTTCCAAATTCTCCTAACTTTGCAAAAAAATGGTTTGAAATAGATTTTACCTATCCTATACTAAAATTTTTAGCTTGGATTCGTATTATAAGATTTGCTTAATTTATTTTCAAATCATTTGTTTAAGTTCATGCAAAGATGTCATCTTAAAAAAAAAGATGACATCTTTGCATGAACTTATAATTCAAAATAATTTATATTTTATATTTCATAATTTTATTTCCATGAGTTTATTAGTAGTTGGTTCTGTGGCTTTTGATGCTATTGAAACCCCTTTCGGCAAGACCGATAAAATTATAGGTGGTGCAGCAAGTTATATTTCATTGGCGGCATCTTATTTCACAAAAAACGTCAATCTTGTAGCTGTTGTTGGTGGAGATTTTCCAAAATCTGCTATCGAAACTTTGCAAAATCATGGTGTAAATACAGAAGGTTTACAAATTAAAGAAAATGAAAAATCTTTCTTTTGGTCTGGAAAATATCGCAATGATATGAATTCTAGAGATACATTAGTTACAGAACTTAATGTATTGGGCACTTTTGACCCAATTATTCCCGAATCTTATCAAAATTGCGACTATTTAATGTTAGGGAATTTAGCTCCTGCGGTGCAACAAACGGTATTAAAACGTCTCACAAATCGTCCAAAATTAGTAGTTATGGATACAATGAATTTTTGGATGGATATTGCTTGGGACGATTTGATGGCAACTTTGAAAATGGTTGATGTGCTTTGTATTAATGACGAGGAGGCAAGACAACTCACAAAAGAATATTCGTTGAAAAAAGCTGCAAAAGCTATTCACGCTATGGGACCTAAATATGTGATTATTAAAAAAGGAGAACATGGTGCTTTGTTATTTGGCGAAGGTCGTGTTTTTGCTGCTCCTGCCTTGCCTTTGGAAGAGGTTTTTGACCCAACAGGTGCTGGTGATACGTTTGCAGCAGGTTTTATTGGTTATTTGGCAAAGAAAAATAGCACTTCTTTTGATGACATGAAACAAGCATTAATTTACGGTTCTGCATTGGCTTCGTTTTGTGTAGAAAAATTTGGTTGGGAAAAATTATTAGAACTTTCAGAAACAGAAGTTGCAGACAGAGTGCAACAATTTGTAACACTTACCAAGTTTGAAGTATAAAATGATAATTTGTTAAGGTATTATTACAAAGGTCAAAATATAGAAATTTAACTTTCTATGTTTTGACTTAATTATTAGAACTTTTTTTGAATTAAAAATAATTATTTCGGTTACACAATACCCAACTTTTAAAAGTTTCTCTCTATCTCCTTAGTCTCCAAGTTTTTGCGATAATAATAGCCTCAAATTCACTATTCTACATTAAGGTTTGATAATCTGCAAAATATAAAAACATGAACAAAATTATATAACTAAAATATATAAAAGCTACTAAAAGTATAAAAAATATATTTTATAAAAATCTAATCAACAGATTAAACTCTCAGATTAAATTACTTTTTTATATTTGCAAAATGACTATTTAAAAACATAAAATATACCAAAATGAAAAAAAATAAAAACCTAAATTATCAAAATGCCTTAGAAGAACTTGTGCAAATTCAAGCACAAATGGAAATTAACCAAATTCCTATTGATGAACTTGATATTGCTGTAAAACGTGCAACTGAATTGCTGAGTTTTTGCAAAGACAAATTGCGTAACATTGAAACAAATATTACAGATACTTTGAAAAAATCTGTTTAAGATGTAGTAAAAAAAAACAAAACCTATACATTTGTACTCATTACTAACACAACATACTTTTGCTGCCAAGATGACTGATAAAACGACTGATAAAACTATTGACATTACAACCGAAAAAACGGAAAGATATACCAATACTGAAAAAAATACAATTTTCAATACCGAATTCATGCCGCATTTAACGGCAATGTATAATTTTGCTTATAAACTTGCCTTAGATGAAGATGATGCCAAAGATTTGGTGCAAGACACCTACTTGAAAGCATTTAGATTCATAAATTCTTTTGAAAAAGGTACAAATGCAAAAGCATGGCTTTTTAAGATTTTAAAAAATGGATTTATTAATGAGTTTCGCAAAAAAAGTAAGCAACCTGCAAAAGTTGATTATCAAGAAGTAGAACAAACTTATAATTCGGATTCAGTTGATGAAGATTTTACGATGGATTTACGTTCAGAATCTGTGCAGGATTTAATTGGTGATGAAATTACAAATGCCCTAAATTCCTTAAATATAGAATTTCGTGCAATTATCATATTATGTGATTTAGAAGGTTTTACATACGAGGAATTGGCTAAAATTTTAGATATTCCTATCGGAACTGTCCGTTCTCGATTGCACAGAGCAAGGTTTATTTTGAAACAAAAACTTGGTGCTTATGCTAAAAAAATGGGCTATCAGTCTTAAAATAAATATGAAACTTCAATTTGTCATTCTTCTCAAGCTCAGAATGACAAATTGAAGTTTCCAAATATACTTAAAAATACTCCTTTTATGCAAAAAATCACACATCGTTGCCCTTCAAACATTGCCTTAATCAAATATTGGGGCAAAAAAGGCGTGCAACTTCCTGAAAATCCTTCTTTGAGTTTGACCCTTTCACAATCATTTACAGAAATGACTATTGAATATGGCTTAAAAGATGATACTATAAATAAAAAGGGAGACAAAATAGGAGAAAACCAGCAACAAATTACAACAGAATTTTTATTTGAAGGACAACCCAATGAGAAGTTTAAGGCAAAAATTGATGCTTTTTTACAAAACCAATTACCACAATTAAGCTGGTTATCAAAGGTTTACCTCAAAATTTCATCTTCAAATTCTTTTCCACATTCTACGGGAATTGCATCTTCAGCTTCTAGTATGGGTGCTTTGGCTTTGTGTTTGTGTAGCATTGAGCAACAATTAGAAGGTAATTTATTGGATAAAACTGCCTATTTACGTCAAGCATCTTTCTTTGCTCGTTTGGCTTCGGGCAGTGCTTGTCGGTCAGTGTTTCCGTATATGGCTGCATGGGGAATTACACCACTTTTGCCTAATTCTTCTGATGAATTTGCAGTGCCAATTACAGATTTTCACCCAATTTTCAAAACCTATCAAAATAGAATTCTTATTGTTAGTGCTACTGAAAAGGCTGTTTCGAGTCGTGCTGGTCATGCCTTAATGAATATGCACCCATTTGCAAAAGTGCGTTATGAACAAGCTCATACAAATATGGCTAAACTTTTACCAGCATTACAAAGTGGAGATTTAGAAATGTTTGGACATGTAACTGAAAATGAGGCACTTACCTTGCATGCGTTAATGATGAACTCTGAACCTTCTGTAATTTTGATGCAACCAAATACCTTAGTTTTATTAGAAAAAATTAAAAAATTTAGGCACGAAACCAAATTACCAGTATATTTTACTTTAGATGCAGGTCCTAATATTCACCTATTATTTCCCGAAAATATACAAACTCAGGTTGATATGTGGGTTAATGAGGAATTAAAACCATATTGCGAAAATGGTAAAATCATTGTTGATTTTGTGGGGAAATGACAATAATTCAATATGTTTACGAAATAATTTGATACTTGCATTTGTCATTCTGAGCTTGCGAAGAATCTGAATTATTTGCTTTTGACATAATAACGTCAGATTCTTCGCAAGCTCAGAATGACAAATTTAGAACTTCAGTATCAAAGTAAATAAAATATTCAACAATTAATCACGCATCAAAAAATAATTACCAAAATGAAAAAAACATACATTTTTCTAACTTTTCTATTTTGCATGTTCTGTCAAAATACATATATTTATGCCCAAAAATATTTTAAAAGCAGAGTATATCAAGAATGGTTGGACTCTTTGGAAACTGTTAGCGAAAAAGGCACAAAAGAAACTGAAAAAACAGCAACTGAACAAATTACTTACATCAAAATAGGTAATAAAAAATACCGCTATCTTAGCAAATTTGATAGTAGTTTAATTGGACAAAAAGCAGCTTATAAAGGAGGTTATTTTACTTTTGATGGTAAAAAAGCAGCTTTTGACCTCGATAATTTCAAAAAATATGCAGATGCTATTGGTTGCCAAAAATCTTATAAAGGAATTGGTTTTATTAAAACTCTGCCATACGTATTAGGTTTTACGGGTGCAGCAGCAGGTGCAGGAATTGCTTATTCGCTAACTCCTGAATATTGTTATCCTGTAACTTATTCTGCAATTAGTGGCGTTTTGGCAGGTGGTTTAGGTATTCTTATTGGTAATGCTTTGATTAACAACAAATATCAAAATATGCCAAAAGATTATAATGCTTGCATTAAAGAAAAGGCTAAGAAAAAGAAAAAACTAAAAGCTATGTTGCCAAGTAATATTAATTTGGGAATGTTGCCAATCGGAAACGGACAGCAAGCTACAACGCTGGGTTTTGCATGGAAATTGTAAACATACTATCATGTCAAAAAAACTAAATAACAACGAAATAAAAAGTTTGGGCTACAAAACTGAGGACTTGGTAAAAGCCGCAGGAAATGTAGCCCGTTATTTGATAAAAGAAGATGAAACGATGCAAGGCAATAAAGTTCTTGTCTTCGAAGTATTAAAAGAAGTATTGGTAAATCCCGAAAAGTTTGAAGGCAATAAAATATTTTTTCATCTTTTGCACGAACTCAAAAAGCAAAAGTTAATACAAAATCCTCAAACAGAACTTACAGAACTACTTGAAAATCAAGTTTTTAGCCTATCTGAAAAACCAATTCATTATACAATTTATGGCAAAGAAAATATAGAAAAAGATGCTTTGCTACAAATGGATATGGCAATGCGGTTGCCAATTTCGGTGGCTGGTTCTCTGATGCCCGATGCACACCCTGGTTATGGTTTGCCGATTGGTGGCGTATTAGCAACAACTAATAACACCGTAATTCCATACGCCGTTGGCGTTGATATTGCGTGTCGTATGTGTTTGTCGGTTTTTGATATTGAGGCAAGTTATTATGTGGAGCAGAAAAAACATTTGCTAAAAACATATTTGGAAGAAAATACTAATTTTGGTATCAATGGGCAATTTTACAAACCTTTAGATGATGATTTGTTTGATAGTGATGTTTGGAATAGCACAAAATTGATTAAAGGTTTGCGAGGAAAAGCCATTTCACAAGTTGGAACTTCGGGAACAGGTAATCATTTTGTGGAATTTGGAATTTTTGAACTCACAGAAACAAGTCCAGAAATTCCATTACCCGCAGGTAAATATTTAGCCTTACTTTCTCATTCAGGGTCAAGAGGTTTTGGGGCAACCATTGCAGGACATTATTCAAAATTAGCAATGGAATTATCAAAATTACCAAAAGAAGCAAAACATTTAGCATGGTTAGATAGACGTACAGAAGCCGGCATAGAATATTGGATTGGTATGAACTTGGCAGGCGAATATGCGGCTGCAAATCACCACCACATACACAAACGCATGGCAAAATCGTTGAATGCAAAACCTGTTTTGACAATAGAAAACCATCATAATTTTGCTTGGGAAGAAACTTTGGCTGATGGAACTCCCGTAATTGTGCATAGAAAAGGTGCAACACCTGCCCATGAAGGCACATTAGGAATTATTCCTGGCACTATGGCAACTGATGCTTTTGTAGTTAAAGGCAGAGGTGAAATTCATGCAATAAATTCCGCATCTCATGGTGCTGGTCGTTTGATGTCAAGAAATAAAGCCTTGACAACTTTCACAAAAAGCCAAGTAAAAAAAGTGCTTTCTGAAAAAGGTATTACATTAATTGGCGGAGATTTAGACGAAGCACCAATGGTTTATAAAGATATAGAAAAAGTCATGACAGCACAAACAGATTTGGTCGAGATATTGGCAAAATTTCACCCCAAAATTGTAAGAATGGCAGATGCAGACAGAAAACAACCAAGAGAAGACTAAAATATTTTTATTTTTATACGTTGGCAATAGA
>JAYTNF010000350.1:0-4644 GCA_043748455.1 Cytophagales bacterium | reverse complement strand
GTCCTGCTATCAAAACCACATCTGCGTGTGCCTTGCAAACTCCCGTTGCAATAGTTCCCACACCTGCCTCAGACACCAATTTTACACTAATTCGAGCCTTTTGATTGGCATTTTTCAAATCAAAAATTAACTGTGCCAAATCTTCAATAGAATAAATATCGTGATGCGGAGGTGGCGAAATCAAACCAACACCAGGCGTAGAATGTCGAGTTCTACCTATCCATTCATCAACTTTATAACCAGGGAGTTGCCCACCTTCGCCAGGTTTTGCACCTTGTGCCATCTTAATTTGCAATTCATTGGCATTGCTTAAATAATAACTTGTTACGCCAAAACGTCCTGATGCCACTTGTTTAATGGCAGAATTTAGTAAGTCGCCATTTTCTTGTCTTTTAAAACGTCTTTCATCTTCGCCACCTTCGCCACAATTACTTTTTCCGCCAATTCTGTTCATCGCAATAGCCAAAGTTGTGTGTGCTTCCCACGAAATAGAACCAAAAGACATAGCACCCGTTGCAAAACGTCTAAAAATATTCTCAACAGGCTCAACTTCTGATAACGAAATGGATTGTCTTGTCTTAAATTTAAACATTCCTCTCAAAGTCAAAGCCTTATCACTTTGGTTGTCTATCAATTTCGAATATTTTTTAAATACTTGATAATCATTGCGTTTGGTAGCTTCTTGCAATAAATGAATGGTTTGGGGATTAAAAATATGTGCTTCGCCACGCAATTTCCATTGATAAATTCCTCCAACTTCTAATCTTTGTTGTGTTACAGGAATTTTTGGAAAAGCTAAATAATGTCGAATTAATACTTCTTGGGCAATATCGTCTAATTTTAAGCCACCAATTCGTGAAATGGTTTTTGTAAAATAACGGTCTATTACTTCGTTATGAATTCCCAAAGCCTCAAAAATTTGTGCTCCTTGATAAGATTGCAAAGTAGAAATTCCCATTTTAGCAAAGATTTTTAGCAATTCCTTACCAACAGCTTTTATATAATTTTCGTGTAATTTTTCTTCGCCAAGTATTGTTCTAACTAAGTTTGTTGTTTCGAGCAAATTTTTTGCCTTCATATCCGAAATGGTTTCGAAAGCCAAATAAGGATTAACACCCGAAGCACCATAACCAATTAAAGTAGCAAAATGGTGAGTTTCCCAAATGTCGCAAGCCTCAACAATAATTCCAACTTGTCCCCGCATTCCTTTTCGCAACAAATGATGATGCACCGCAGCCATTGCCAACAGCGAAGGCACTTGTGCGTGGCTGCTATCAAAACTCCTGTCCGACAAAATTATGATGGAAAAACCATCTTCAACTGCGTGTTCTGCATATTGGCAAATTCTATCTAAGCCTTTTTCCAAAGCACCAACTTTGCCATCTGCCTTAAAATAAGTGTAAATAGTTTTTGACTGAAAACCTTTGTGGTCAATATAACGAATTTTCTCTAAATCTGAATTTGTCAAAACAGGTTGTTGCAATTCCAAAATGTGGCAATGATTTGGGGTTTCACCCAAAATATTTTTAATAGGCCCTACAAAAGAAATCAAAGACATCACCAACCTTTCACGAATAGGGTCAATAGGTGGATTAGTAACTTGTGCAAAAAGCTGTTTAAAATAGCTCGATAAATGTTGGCTTTGCTCCGAAAGTATGGCAAGTGGCGTATCCAAACCCATAGAACCTAAGGCTTCATAACCTGTCATAGACATTGGTAAAAGAATATATTTTAAGTCTTCCGAAGTATATCCCGCCGATATTTGACGTTTAATAAGGTCGGTTGGCTCCAAAGAATAAAATTTTCCGCCTGGTTCTGGCACATCAGCCAACTTAATTTTATATTGTGTAAGCCATTCTTGATAAGGTTTTTGCGAACAAATTTGTTCTTTTACTTCTTCGTCTGCAATAATTCTGCCTTGTTCCATATCCACAATAAACATCTTGCCAGGTTGCAAACGACCTTTTTTGATAATTTTTGCTTGGTCAATTTCCAAAACTCCTGTTTCAGAAGCCATTATCACAAAATCATCACTTGTAACGCAATATCTCGAAGGACGCAAACCGTTTCTATCCAAAGTTGCCCCAACAATTTTTCCGTCTGTAAACGTAATTGATGCAGGGCCGTCCCAAGGTTCTGAAAGTGAGGCGTGATATTCGTAAAAAGCCTTGCGTTTTGGTGGCATTTGCTCATTTCCGTCCCACGCTTCGGGTATAAGCATCATCATCACGTGAGGCAATGACCGACCACTTAGCACCAACATTTCAATAACATTGTCCAAATTTGCAGAATCAGACTGTAAAGGATTACAAATTGGTCGCAACATTTCGATTTCTTCGGCAGAAAAAACCTCTGAAATAAAATCAATTTCGGCAGATGTAAACCACGAAACATTTGCTTTAACGGTGTTAATTTCACCATTATGAGCTATATATCTGAAAGGTTGGGACAATTTCCAAGACGGAAAAGTATTGGTAGAAAACCGAGAATGAATGACTGCTAAGGCAGAAACCATATTTTCGTTGTGCAAATCGGGAAAATATGGGCGTAATTGTCCTGTCGTTAATTGCCCTTTATAAATAATTGTTTTGTAGGAAAGTGAAGCAAAATAAAAGTTATCTTGCAAACTTGTAACCGTTTCGTTAATCAGTCGAGTGGCGTAATTTCGCAACACAAAAAGTCTACGTTCAAAAGCCAACAAATCCGTAATTCGGGCAGGACGTTTGATAAAAACCTGCTCCGTAAATGCTTCGGCTATGAGTGCAGTTTCGCCAATTTCTGCGTTATTTGTAGGAACTATTCGGTAGCCGATAAGTTCTAATTTCAGTTTTTTAATATTTCGGTTGAGAACAGCCCGACATTCCTCCCGCAATTTCTCATCTTTTGGAAAAAAAACCATTCCCACGCCATATTCGCCAAAGGGTGGCAAATCCATTCCTAATTTAGTACATTCGTCCAAAAAAAATTCGTGTGGCACTTGTATCAAAATTCCTGCACCATCTCCCGTATTTGCTTCGCAGCCACAAGCCCCTCTATGCTCCATTTTGGTCAGCATTTGTATTGCATTTTCTATAATTTGGTGGGATTTTCGCCCTTTAATATTGGCAATAAAACCTATTCCGCAGGCATCGTGTTCGAAGCTTGGGTCATACATTCCTTCCGATTGATATAGGTTGTTGTCTGGCTGGTGCATAATATCTTTTGTTTTAGCTCTTAGTCTTTGCCAAATTAATAGATAAAATTCGTATTTTCAATAAAATTTGTATTTTTTTAGGAATTTTGTTGGGAAATTGGAAATTATGTGGTTTCATTGGGATGAGTTTTGGAATTAGAGAATTTAAGGCAAAAATATTTTATTTGCTATAAAAGACCTTAACCCAAATACAGTACTTTTGCCTATTTTTTATAAATACAATAGGAATTTCAAATCTAATAATTCACAATTTGGTAGTGGTAAAAAATGTATGATAGTTTTTTTAACAATAATTGTAATTTTTACAATAAATACATATTTTCATTGCAGCCTCATGATTTTCTAATTTCTTGGAGAAACCACAAGTTTTTCGTACTGTTCTTCTATTTCTTAACCTAATATAGTTATTATTTCCCTCAATAAATTTTGTGTACTTTTACCAATTTTATGTTTCTTTTTGGGTAATATTTTCGCAAAAGCTTTCCAATTATCAGTACAAAATTCATCCACAGTAATATTATTTTTAGCTAATTTTGCATATAAGTCTTTAATTGTTTTTTCGCTTCTGTCTCCAAAAACATAAGCCACAACTTCTTGATTTTCAGGGCAATAAGCATATATAAGCCATTTTTTGTTCTTTTTAGTGCCCACATATGTCCAAAATTCATCTATTTGTAAGGTTTATAATGTTGTTTTTGTGGCTGTATTTCTAATTTTTCTGCATAATTTACCAAAGTTTTTAAAATGTAAGGTTTACTTACATTAAATACTTTTTCTATGTCTGTGATACCACAATTTCGGCATAATGCTTTCTGAACATAATTTTTAACAACGGGTTAGCACCCTGATTTTTATACTCAATTTGAAATTGTTTGCCACAAGTAAGGCACAAATAATTTTGCTTGTTATTGACTTTTTACCGTTTTTATTTATACTTTTACTTTGACAATGAGGACAGTCTGATGGCAGCCCCGTACCATTTCTGTAAAGTTTTAGAAGGTTTTACAAAGATAACTAACTCATTATCAATTACTTAGATAATCATACATTTTTTACCACTACCCACAATTTTTAAATTTTTGTCAAAAACTATTGCAATTTTTTAAAAGTGTTATGTTCACATTTATACTCTATCATCAAGTAATAATTTTAGTGGTTCGTAAGTAATTAAGTTTCTGTGTTTTTGGATTTTTCTATTTTGTCAAAGCCTTTTTGAGCTATTACGTTATTTTATTTTAGCCCAAGGTAAGATGAATAGAATAAGTGATGCTTAGGATATTTGGTAGTGGTAAAAAATGTATGATAACTTAAATAGTTTAAAATCAATACTTTATGGCACACAGATAACATAAATTTTACGGATAATCACAGACAAATTACATAAATCCCAATTCCATTGCGGGTTTAATCAGCGTAATCCGTGTCATCTGTGTTCTACTAAGTTATTGATA
>JAYTNF010000349.1:0-2014 GCA_043748455.1 Cytophagales bacterium | reverse complement strand
TTTCATAAGTTTTTAGAGTTTAAAGGTTTAATTTTTTGTAAAGCTAAGGTTATTTTGGAGTTTTTAGGTGATTTGCAATAAGTAATGAAAATAAGATTTGTAATTAAAATGTAGGTAACAGATTTATTTTTGTTCAAAAAGTAAAATTGGGCTTATGGCATTTTTTAAAATATCACCATGTAATTTTTCTATTTCATTACTAGCACCACCTCCACCACAATTTCCTCCAAATGTTGTGATACTTCTATCACAATTAGAAAAACCATTACAGCCTTGAATAGTTTGTTCTCCATAATAGATGATTTTATCTCTATATGTGTATTGTGTAAGTCTATAAGGTATTTTATTGTCTTTGACAATTTTGATAACATCTTTTATCCATTGTATATCCTCCAACGGATTTTTGACATTATCACACTTATTCGTTGGTGTTGGAGTTGGTGGTGTTACGACTACATTTGTGTTTGTAGTATCAGGTGTTGGTGCTGGGTTTTGGCAGTTTGTGAGGTAGCTACACATAAGGGCTGCTACTACAAAGTTTTTTAGGGTTTTCATAAGTTTTTAGAGTTTAAAGGTTTAATTTTTTGTAAAGCTAAGGAGTTTTGGAGTTTTTTGGGATAAGTTATAGGTTTTCTGCATCAAAATTTTCTTTGTCATTCTTCGCTTGCAAAGAATGACAAAGAATTATACAAATAAATTTACATTAGTGCTTAGAAAATATCAATCCACCTGCCACTTTGCTCTGTTAGGGACTTAATCAACCCACAAATCCAAAAACATACTAATCATTCTCCCTGTTGCACCCCAAACATTATGACCATCGACCAAATAAGCAGGTAATTTTATTTCTTTATTTACCAACACTTTGATAGACTGCATGCGTTGATTTTCAGGATTTATAAATTCATTGAGCTTAATTTGCAATACTTTATCTACTTCTCTTGGACTTGGCACATAGCTCGGCATTTCGGGCAAATAAGCCACAAAAGGCGTAACCAACGAATGACTTGGCACAATATACACATCTGCTAATGCTCCTAAAATATGTTTTTTGCTAAGTTCTACACCAATTTCCTCGCTACATTCACGCAAAGCAGTTGCTAATAAAGTTTTATCAGTTGCATCTTTTTTCCCACCTGCAAAAGCAATTTGTCCACTATGAGTGCCATCATACTTTGGGCGTTGAATCAATGTGAGATAAAACTCTTCTTCATGCAAGAATAACAATACCACAACAGCACAAATTATTGCAGGAGTTTCTTTTTTGGCAATAATTTCTTTTTCTAAATCTGTGATAGCAATATTTTCAGGTATAATTGTGTCTAAATGACGCAATTTTTGTTTAAGTATATCTAAGTTCATTGGAAGTTATGTAATTTGTGTTGTTTCAATGTAGAACAGACTTAGTCCGTTTTTTAGCTAAAAAATGTTTTGGAGCTAAAAAAAAACGGACTAAAGTCCGTTATACAGATAATATGCAAATTACACAAATTAATCCAAATCATCTCCCACATCTTCCAATTTTTTGCCTCGTTTTTCGGCACGTTTTACCAATTTTTCTATCAACATATTGCGAAACATAATTTCAGCTTTATAGAGTTCAAAAATTTGACGAACAGAAATAGACTTTTGAAATTCTTTATAATATTTGCGGTCTAAAGCTACTTCTTGTTCTTTTAACTCCAACATTTTCTCCATATTTTTAGCAATCTGGTCGTCTGAAGCAGTCGTAGCTGTTGAAGAAAGTTGCATAATTTCTTTGCGAAGTTTCTTTTTTTCCTCACTATATTGTGTGTATGTAACCCAGAAAGTTTTTGACTGTTCGGCAGTAAGATTTATTTTTTGGGTAATAATGCCAATTTTTGCTGCCTCAATTTTATCAACCATATTATGGTTTTGGGCATTCATAAAGTTGGTAATTGCCAACATAAGAAATATCGTAAATAATTTTAACATAGTAAATTTTTTAGTATATTCGCCTTCAGGCGAATGAGTTTGTAAAGTAAATTGAAAA
>JAYTNF010000348.1:0-4524 GCA_043748455.1 Cytophagales bacterium | reverse complement strand
TGTAGGGCTTGACCTTTATAATCAAGTTTACCTATAAATTGTTTTTTGAACATATTATTTTTTATTAAAATTATTTATCCACTTCACAAAAAAGTCATTTTCATTAAATGGTTTTTTTGCAAAGTCTTTTTTAGTTTCATTAAAAAAACTTATACAACTAAGTCCTATATTTGGAGTTTGTTGTATAATTTCTCTCTGCGGAGTTTGCTCTTTACAAAATTCTGCAATTATAGGTTTAAAATAGCTAATATTACTTAATTTACCTACAATTTCATTCAATGCAGCTTGTTTTCCCAAACTACTTAATTGTATTAATTTATTCTGAATTTCTACAGTTGAATTTACGTTTAATATGATTTGAGTTGCCATAATTTCTAATTGTTTAAGTATGTTACAAAGGTAAACCTTTATTTTTACTAAACAAATAAATTTAGTAAAATCTTTAAAAATAAATAATATTAAATAAATTTGTTTACTAAATAAAAAATAGTTACTTTTGTGTGTACTAAAAAAGACATAAGAAAATGGAAACTATCATAAAACAGAATATGACTTTTGTAGAAATTAAAAATACTGCAAAAAGTATAGTTGAAAAATTAGGAAATGAGAAAGCCTTTGAATTTGCTTTTAAATGTAGTGTTTTACGCCAAAAAACAAGAATTCATAAAGATATTCATAGGTCTTACAATTTGGGTGAATTAGCTATTCAAATTAGAAATATTGTTATATAATTTTTGATTTTATCAATATTTATGCTTAATTTTAGGCATAAATATTTGATTATGTTAAATGTTACAGTTTTAGCACAAGCCTTAGCAGGAATACGTAGGCAAGTGCATTATAATAATGGTGGTGCATCTCCAATAACACCACAACAGGAAAACGCTATTGTGTATGGTGCAACTCAAGACGCACAAGCAATTTATACGTGGATTTTAACCGCACAAGTAAATACACTTGTAACCGTTACAGGAGTTACGCCAGGGGCAGGAGTTTCTGCACCAACGCCAAGCATAGGTACAATTACTTAGTATAAAAAAATAGCACCGAACTAATGATTTAGTCAAGTGCTATTTTTTACATTCCATAAGGGACTTTTTCCCTATACTCTTTTAACAACTCGTAAGCATATTTGATATTTCCTAACTCCATTTCTAACAAATCGGAATAGGTATAATTAAAACCATTTCCAAATGTCAAAGCTGCGTGAACTTCTACTAAGTTGCTAAAAATGGTAAGAAAAAATTTACACTACCTAATAAATCGACCTTTACTTTTTGGCTTTCATTGCTTGGATTAGTCAATTCTACCGTTGTATCAATTTTGCGTGTGCGACTTGCTACAAACTTTTGCAAATGTGCGTAATCTCCACCACTCAAATCGTCAATATCTAAAATCTCTACATTTTTATCTTCCCTAACCTTTAACGGTTTCCAAACTAATAGCATACTTTCAATTTGAGTGCTAAAAGTAAGGTTTTTCATATCATCACCGACCTTTGGAGGTGAAACTCTTACAACTATCTTACTTTGTGGTAAAATTGTTTCGTAGGTATCAAAAAATACGCAGTCATTCAGTTTTAAAAAGCTACTTTCTGAAATATCAATTTCATGCTTTTTGACCTTACCATTCCAATTATAAGGAACTTCGCAAATGTTTTCATCGGGATATGTTAAAAACCTAATTTCTAAGAGAATTTGTGATAAGTCCCAAAGTTCTAAATTATCAATGTCGTTTTCTGTAATATTTTCATTACCATTGATACTCGAAATAAGTTTTTCCTCCCAAAGCATCCGTTTAATAGCTTTATTGCCTTGCGAAAATTGCTTAATATGTTTGCCTTTCATAGCATTTACGGTTATTTCTAACCCACTCAAACTCTTAAATGTTTTCATAATTTTTTAGTTTAATTAATTTTTATTCTCCTATCCAACCTTTTAAAGACAACCTCATTCTATAATTTGCAGCCATTGCCACAAAAACAGACTTATTCGCATGACTTGCATAATTCGTTGTAAATGTATTTCCAGAAATACTATTACCATTATTGGTAATAATAAACCTTGTATTTTGACCTACAACGCCATTTCGTGAAATATCTATTTCGGCATTTGGCAAACCTGTAGCATTTTGCGAAAAATTTCCGATATTAGAAATTGCATAAAAATTAGGAACTTGGTTACTTTGACAAATATTAGCCCAATAATCAACACCACTTCTTGGCGAAGTAAGATTGCTACCTATTGGAGCTACACAAACATAGCAACCATGAACATTGTCTAAAGCAGTAGATAAGGTTTCGACTACAAAATCTACCCTTGTACTCAACCACCCTAACGAAAAATCTAATAAACTTGCAACTAAAAACAAGTCTGTAATCTCTAAAAATGCCATGCCACTACCTCCAATTCTTTCAATAGTAATGTCATTTGTATTTTGAGTAATTACCCAATCCGACAAAATAGCACTACCGAAAGCCCTAAAAGTCGTAGGTTTTCGAAACACTATATTAGAATAAGCATAGTTTAAAGCTACTTTCCCATTACCCGAAGTTTCACTATCACTGCCATTTGGCGTGTCTGTAATAAGCAAATTTTTAATTCCAATATCAGCTTTATTGCTACTTCCTGTTACAGAAATATCTTTTTGTGTAGTAGCTCCACTAATAGAATTTACAGTAATTCCACTCGGAGAAATACTTGCTTCATTTGTCAAATCAAAACCTCTTACATCAATAGTTACAGTTTCTCCTAAAAATATTTCTGCTAATTGACTACCAAAACTTTTCCAAACATTTGAAATATTTGGGTCTCCAAAAATTTCTAATTTACCGTTTCCACTCGTACCACTTGTAAAACTACCAAAACCACTAAAAGCATTCGTACAAATCAAATTGTAGTTGCCACTATTTACTGCATTATCAACCGCAACATTGATTAGCACCGAAAACCTATCAATAACATTCAATAAAGTAATGGCAATACCTGCATCATTAGCAGCAAATAGTGATAACAAAGCAAATCCTTCGCCTGTAACAGAAATTTGTGTTGTGGTATTACGTTTGGCACGTGGTAAAACCGTATCAATAACAGCAGCACCTAAAACCGTAAAAGTATGCCTTCCTGTATTTTCACTATCTAAAGTAAGATGTTTTGATAAAATATTATGAATACCTATCAAATTTGGTGCTTGAATAACGGCACTATTGATATTCCAACCTCTATTTACATAACTTGTAACAGTGAAACCCTCAGAAATAAGCGTATTATCACGTCTAAAATTACCACCGTTTACATTAATAGTTCCACTTGCACCAACTAATAAGACATTTGAACCTGTTACACTATCAATATCAGGGTGTGGCACGTCAAGCAAAGATGCACCACCACCTCCACCACCAAGTTCTGCACTATCAATATACAATTCCCTATTTGCATTAATTTTCAATCCTACTGCATTTGCTGCTATGCGAGCAAACATTTTACCTTGACTGTCAAATTGCAAAAAGTTATCATTTCTGGCAGGTACTAACAAATATTCCAATAATTTTACTGAAATATTATTAGCATTTATAGAAAGTCCATTACCTGCTACAATATCACGCCAATCAAAAAGTCTTACTAAATTACCTCCCGTTTCCCACTCATAAAAACCATTTTGCAAGGGGTTAGTTTGAGCAATAAGTAATACTCTTTCCTTGTTTTGTGGAACATATCCTACATAATTAGGAAAGATATTTAGATTTGTAAATGCAACATTGCTACTAATAATTTTCACGCCAATACTATTTAGTAATTGCGAAACTATTGTAGTTGTTTGCTCATCTTGCAAAAAGTCAAAAGTTGCAAAATTGACTAACTCCCAACTTTCGGGTAAAACCTTAATGTTAGGATAACGAATTAGTTTAGTTTTTTCGTCTATGCTTTGCGTTTCTACAAAACGACCGTGTAATGGATATTTTTTTGCCATAACTTTATTTAGTATGCGTAAATGATTTCGATACTATCTCCTACTAATAAAGTAAAAGGGTTATCACTATCAAATATTAGTGTGTTTCCTGTTACCACAAAGTGTTCACCATAACTTAGTAAAGCACCTGGTATAATTTGCACATGCGAAAGTTCGGGCTTTACAACATTTGTAGAAAGTGTAAAAATTTGCTCTCCATTTGTTGTAACAGTCAAAACTTCTTTAATCAAATTGCTTGCATCGGGCTGTAAAGCAAGCCACTCATTTAGCACCCAACTATAAACACGCAATATTCCTATTTGTGGATTAATTGTAGGCTGTGTTTGTTCGTGCCAAATTAAAGTTTTATCGTCTGGTGGCGTAGGTCTGCTAACTACTGCCCTCGCTTTACCTACATTTATTGCTGACCCTGTCGTTGACATAATCTTAAATTAAAAATGATTGTAACATTCTTACATATTTATCTTTCTTATCTTGCGTATAAAAAGGCAATAACAAAGTAGAATTTAGCAATAAGAAATATACTTTGTCAAGCCTTGCTTTTGATAAGGCATC
>JAYTNF010000347.1:0-11202 GCA_043748455.1 Cytophagales bacterium | reverse complement strand
CCTGTGCAATCTACGGCAGCTAAAAATATTTCACCTTTTTCAGCATCATGCAAAAACCAAGGAAAATCTCCACTTACTACATCTTTTGGCTTATAATAGATGAAAGAATCAGGCAATAATTGTTGAATAATGGCTGTATTTGGCAAAATAGCCTCTTGAATACGTTTGGCGTAATTAATAGATTCTCTTATTTTTTTGTTAATAGACAGGATTTCTAATTCTGTTTGTTTACGTTCTGTAATATCATGGGCTACTAGTAAAATAGATTCTAATTCCTCCTTTTCATTATATTCAGGCAAAGCATTAATGTTCATGGTCAATTCGCCTTTGTCAGTCGGAAATGAAACCTCCTTATTTACACCAGCATTTTTAGCCATAACATCACTAATAATTTCTTTCCAATCAGCTATAATTTCAGTTCTCAAACCTGATTCGTACATACTTTTGCCTAATAAATCTTGTGGCAACATGCCCGTTAAATTTTTTATAATTGGATTTATGTAAAAAACAGTACCTTCTGCATTAATTCGGGTAATTAAATCTAAGGAATTTTCAGATAATGACTGCATCTGTCCACGCATACGAGTTTCTTTTTCAGCCAACCTTCTTTCTGTAATATCACGAGAATTTACGACCAAACCACGAATGGCAGGGTCAGAAAGCAAGTTTGTTCCGGTTGCTTCTAACCAAACCGTTGTACCATCTTTACAATTATATTCAAACTGAACAGTTGCCTGTTTATTTGGTTCGTTAATCATGAGATTAAACAATTCTCGATATTCATCTTTGCTATCCTCGCACACATATATAATGTCTGTAATTCCTATCAATTCATCTTGGCTATAACCTAAAATTGGCTGAACAGAAGGCGAAATATAACGTACTTTGGCATCTTTTTCATAAATAGTAATAATTTCAGACGCATTTTCAAGCAATACTTGCATACGTTTTTGAGTCCGATTTACTTCTAAAATTTGCTCTTCAAGCCTTGCATTTGTCCGTTTTAATTCCTCTTGTGTTGCTGCCATTTCCTCCGCACCTTGTCTCAAAACTTCTTGTTGGTTTTGCAATTCCTCACCCATTTGCTGAGATTCTTGCAATAACAATACAGTTCTTTCATTAACTTTAATGTTAAAAATGGTACGTGCAATAATGACACTAATTTCTTCAACAAAAGCAATGTGCATGTGTGCAAATTTTTCAAATCCTGCAAATTCCAACACACCATATAATTTTTCCTCAGTAATTAAAGGCACTAATAACAAACATTTTGGTTTTTTATCTCCCAAAATACCCGAAGTAATTTTAACATAATCATCAGGTATTTCAAGTCTTAAAATTGTATCTTGCTCAACAGCAACTTGTCCAACTAATCCTTCTGCAAAATTGAAACGTGATTTTAAGTATTTTTTGCGACCATAAGCAAAACTTGCTTTCATTTCTAAATAAGGTGTATTATTATCATCTTCCTCAACCACATAAAACGCAGCTTGCACTGCCCCAATTTTATCTGCCACAAAATTTGTAATACTATTTCCTAATTCCTCCAGATTATTATGTAATCGTAAAATTTGACTAATTTCTGCAACTCCTGTAACAATCCAATTTCTTTCATTATCTCTATCATCTGCTTTTTCAATGCTATCACGCATGGTTATCAGCGCATTGCCCAATGTATCATCAATACTCACAGGTTTGAAATGAGCTTCATAATTACCTTCTCCAATTGAGTGGGCAAAATTTGCAGTTCTCCGTAAAGCAGCCACCAGATTACTTACAGCAGTTGCCATCTCTCCAATTTCGTCATTTGTTTCACGCAATACTTGATTTGGTAAAATACCTCTTGCCACTGCAACTAAGGTTGCTTTTAATGAAAGCAAAGGTGCTATTAATACTTTTGAGAATAAAAATGAAACTGCAAAAGCTATACAAACAATAAAAACTCCTGCCAAAACAAATGCTATAATTAAATTATCAAGGTCTTCATTGACTTCTTCAAGGTCTATTTTGACGATTAATCCCCAGCCAATTGGTCTTATATATTTCCAATTTGCCATCGTTAATTTATCAGTTTGGTCTGTTGTATAACCAAAAGCCTCATCTTGTTTGCAAGCCCTTTGCAAAGACTCCATTCTCTCGTCACCTGTCAAAATTGTTTGAGTTAATAGAGAAGTGGCAGAGGCACCTCGTGCTTTATTGAGCAAATCAATTTTACTACCTACCATTTTTGCAATAAAAATCTCACCTGTTTTTTTAAGTCCTGTTGTGTCATCAGTAATTTGATAAATTTTATCCATATCAAACTCTGCCACCACATGACCAATAATAGCACCACCTTGGCTTGTGATGGGTGCTGCCACATTCATATAAACAGCTTTGCCAATTTTATACAAATCTCCATAAAACATGGCATTGTTAGCTTTTTCTTTCAAGGTTTCGTTTTCAGCATATACTTGTCCTATAATTTGATTTTTAGATATTTTATTACTTTTATAAATTATCTTGCCTTCAACATCTAATAACAAAATATTGCGATACCCATACATATCTTGAATAGGTATCATGTAATCATTCAAACGACCTGAAATAACAGTTTCCATGCTATCAAAATCAGATGCTTGACGAGATTGTAAGATACTTTCTTGAACTCTTTGTGATTTTTGAATAAAATTAATATTATATTCCAACTGTTTAAAAACAGATTGTAATTCGTTAGATTTTAAATTTGCCATCACACTCAAACTTTCCCAATATCGTTTTTCTATGGCATCTTTACTAAGTTGATAAGATATAAAGCTAATAGCAAAAACCGACATTAATACTACTGTGAGCAATAACATGGTAATTTTACTTCCTATTTTGATTTCGTTAAACATGAGCTAATTTTAAAGATTTGTAATAATAGGTATTTGCAAATAATTTTCCAAAATAAGTGTATTTTTTTAGATATAAAATACTATCTGTATAAAACTTATAAAAAAACTCTTCTTTTTATTGATTTTTTTTTTACATTTGCCAAAATCTACGAGAATACAATATCAGTTTGTAACACAGACTTTAGTCTGTAATTATATACCACAGACTAAAGTCTGTGCTACATTCTATAAATAAAAATTATACAAATAAAATGAAAAAAATCTTAATCACAGGCGGTGCAGGTTTTATTGGTAGTTCTTTGGCTGATTCATTGATAGCAAAGGGCTATTATGTGGTGATTGTAGATAATTTACTAACAGGTTATTTGCATAAATTGCCAGATAATACAATTGCTCATTGGAAATTTATTAAGTGTGATGTCAATAATTATCAAGATATTGCTCCAATTATGTCATCTTTTGGCTTTGATTATGTGTTTCATTATGCTGCTTTGGTGGGTGTAAAACGGACTTTGGATAATCCTGTGCTGGTTTTGAAAGACATTGACGGTTTTAAGAATGTATTAGATTTGGCAAAAAATACAGGTGTTAAAAGAGTTTTCTTTTCTTCTTCTTCAGAAGTTTATGGAGAACCCGTTGAACTACCTCAAAATGAATTGACAACGCCATTAAATTCACGTTTGCCTTATGCTATTGTGAAAAATGTTGGAGAAGCATTTTGCAAATCTTATAAGCAAGAATATAATTTGGATTATACAATTTTTCGTTTCTTTAATACATATGGAGAAAAACAAAGCACTGATTTTGTGATTTCAAAATTTATTCGTGCAGCCTTAGAACAACGAGATATTACAATATATGGTAATGGTTTACAAACCCGAACTTTTTGTTATATTGATGATAATATCACAGCAACATTGGCAGCATTGGAACAAAATTTATTTGTGAATGATGTCATCAATATGGGTAATGACAAAATTACGACAGTTTTAGAATTGGCACAGTTGATTATCAAAATGACAAAATCTTCGTCAAAAATTGTGCATTTGCCGCCGTTGCCAGAAGGAGATATGACACGCCGCCAGCCTGATAATACAAAAATGCGTCAGTTATTAAGTCGTGAATTGTTGCCTCTGGAAGATGGTTTGAAGAAAGTTATTGCTCATGGTAAATTTTAAAAAAGGCTTTTATGAAAGATAAATTTTCTATTTTAATATTAGGAGCTTTTAATTTAGGTGCTTTAGAACATAATTTTGTGCGTGGATTTCAACATTTAGGTCATCAAGTACATTGTTTAGATATTCAAACTCCTGTTTTAGAAAATCGTAAGACCTTATTAGATAAAATATATTTTAAAATCTTACCAACCCATTTCTATATCCAAATTAATAAAACAGCCTTAGAGCTAACACAAAAACTACGCCCTGATGTTATTTTAATTTTTAAAGGAATGGAATTATTTGTAGAAACTATTGAGGAATTGCAGTCATATACAAAATTATTATGCAATTACAATCCAGACCACCCATTAGAAATTTATAGTGAAGGTGCAGGCAATACAAACATACTGAATAGTCTAAAATTTTATGATATTCATTTTAGTTATGCGCAGAATATTACTAAAAAGTTACAACTACATACAAATAAACTATGTTATACTGTACCATTTGGCTATGATGAAAATTTAGTAAATCAATATTCAAAGCATATTAACAGACAATTAAATCAAAATTTCTTTGCTTTTATTGGTGCATACGACAACGAAAGAGCAAAAAAACTTAGCTTGTTGCAAAACCCACACCTTAATATTTATGGTAATTCAGAATGGAAAAATCGCAATCCATTTAATAATTATCTACAAAAACATTTTCAGCAAAAAGCCTTATATCATCAAGAATATGCACAAATATCTGCAAATAGTTTAGGAGTTCTTAATTTTTTAAGGCACCAAAATCTTGTAGAGCATAGCCATAATATGAGAACTTTTGAAGTTCCTGCTTTTGGGGGTTTGTTGATTGCTGACAGAACAGAAGAGCAGCAAGAATTCTTTGAAGAAAATAAAGAAGCCATTTTTTTTAATAATATAGATGAACTTAAAGAAAAATTGCTATTTTTGCACCAAAATACAGCCAACATACCAAAGATGAAACAAGCAGCTTTAAAACGAAGTATCAATTCGGGTTATAGTTATTTGGATAGAAGTAAAAAGCTATTGGATATATTTATGACTGTTTTATTGGAATAATGTATCATAACCACAAAACTATAGATAATATATGAGTAAGTTAATGCTAAACTTAGGTTGCGGAGGCACAAGACCACAAGGATGGGTAAACATAGATTCTTCACTTAATGCACTTTTACAAACACTACCTTTAGGAAAGTTCATCACACAAAAAATATTTAATTCAGTAACTTATGAATCTGCTAATGTAACGTATATGGAGTTAAATAAAAAAAAATGGAAATATGATACTAACTCGGTAGATATTGTTTATGCTTCACATTTTTTAGAACATTTGTCGTTAAGTGCAGCTGAATTTCTCCTCGAAGAATCTTTTAGAACACTGAAAAAAGGTGGTGTAATTCGCATTGTTGTCCCTGATTTATACCAAAATGCTAAAAATTACGTAAATTCATTGGATTCTGGTAACTTAGATGCATATAAAGATTTTATGTATATTTTAAATTTACATAAAGAACAAGCTTATGGCAGTCACACAAACTTATTAGCCAAGTTTGTAAATTGGTTTCAAGACTATCCACATCAACATAAATTTATGTATGATAAATACTGTTTGACTAAATTATTAGAAAAACAAGGCTTTAGCCAAATTAAATACAGTCAATATGCCACAAGTAATTACATAGACAATATTAAAGAAGTTGAATATACTTCTGAAGGTATTGCAGCTATCTATGTAGAGGCTTTAAAATAATTTATTATGAAAATTTCTATTTGTATTCCACAATACAACCGAATTGCATTTTTACTCAAAAATTTAGAATATATTTCAAAGCAAAGCTATAACAATATAGAAGTTGTTATTAGTGATGATTGTTCTAAAGATACAACTGATGAGGAAATCCGCAAATTAATACCAACTTATAAATATCCTATTGTCTATAAACGCAATGAAAAAAACTTGGGTTATGATGGCAATCTTAGGCAAAGTATGGAATTGTCAAGTGGAGATTATTGTTTTATTTTGGGCAATGATGACACCATTAATCAGCCTGATGATATTCAGTTTTTAGTTGGTTTTTTGAAGGATAATAATTATCCTGAGGTTGGGTTTTGTAATTCAGCTTATTTTGATACTCCTGAAAACACAATGGATAGAGCAAATATTTCGGGTGTTATTGGAAGTGGTAAAAATATAGCTATCAAATACTTTCGTTCTTTCAGTTTTGTGGCTGGGATTATTCTAAAAAGAAACTGCTTTTTAGAGGTGAATACGCCACGTTTTGATGGAAGTATTTATGTGCAAATCTACTTATGTACTACACTTGTTGCACGTGGTTATCGTTTATTTACTATTCAAGAACCTTTAGTATTACAGAATATCACAGTAGAAAATATTATTGTAAACTCTTATTTAGATACCCTGCAAAAAAAATGGAAGGATTATAAGGTTGTAGATGCTGGACTTCCACAGGTAATTAATGTTACAGTGTCAGCTTTTAGTGACGCAGGTTTTAATTCGTCAGACATTGCCTACACTATTTTTAAAGGTATTTTTGGCATAACTTACCCTTTCTGGATATTAGATTATAAAAAAAATGGAGCTTTAGTTGCTGCTGTGGGTTTGATGAATGGTTTGAAGCCAACCAAAATTAGAGAATTTGATTTATTAAGTTCTATGCAAAAATTAGGTATTTTAGGAACTTATAGCTTTTCTACCATTGCTGCCTTTTTGTTTCCTGTCTTTATTTTTGAAAAAATAAAACTAAGTTTGTACCGTTTCATCAAAAAATAATCCTAAATGAAAGTTACAATTTCTGTTGGTAGTCGTATGCACGCATTTTATTTGGCTAAATCTTTACAAGATGCGGGTTATTTGCACAAACTTGTTACAAGTTATCCCAAATTTGAAGCAAAAAAATATGGAATTACTCCCAATAATATTATCTCTATTGTTAGTAAAGAAATTATTACAAGATTTTGGCATAAAATTACAAATAAGGCATATTTTGGTACATTTTTTTGTAATTATTTTGATAAATTAGCATCTTATCAAATGCCTATGGATAGTGATGTCTATATTATATGGTCAGGTTATGCCTTGTATAGTATTCATAGAATCCGAAAACACAATCCCAAAGCTATAATTATTTTAGAAAGAGGCTCTGCACATATTACAGAACAAGCAAAATTATTGGCTGCAACATCTGAAAAAACGGAGATGAACCAACGCATGATAGCAAAAGAATTAGCAGAATATGAAGCTGTTGATATTATTAGTACTATTAGTGTTTTTGCCAGAAAATCTTTTGAATTACATAATTTTTCTAATGATAGAATTTTTGTCAATAACATGGGTGTAGATTTACAAGAGTTTCCATTTTATGACCGTAAAGTTAAAACAGAAAAAGAGCCTTTTATAGTTGGTTATGTGGGTATGATGAGTACAAGAAAAAACATAAAAGGTCTAATAAATGTTGTTAAAATACTGACCGAAAAAGGTCTTAATATTAAATTATGCTTAGTTGGAAGTATTGATAATACAACCTTTGATGAAACTTCTCTAAACCAAAACTTCATTGATTATAGGGGCAGTTATCCACAAAATAAATTACACGAATTCTATAAACAAATGGATTTATTTATAATAAATTCTATAGAGGATGGTTTTGGTATGGTTATTTTGCAAGCCATGTCCACAGGTTTGGCGGTAATTGGTACAACAAATACAGGAACTCCTGATGTAGTATCAGATTATGAACAAGGTTTTGTGATTCCTATAGAAAATGATGAAATTTTATCAGAAAAAATACGTTTTTGTTATGAAAATAGAGATAAATGTTTGGAAATGGGACAAAATGCACGTAAAAGAGTAGAAAAAGGATTTTCTTGGGAAGATTACGGCAACAGATACGTGGAATATTTAGAAGAAATAATTACAAAATAGGCTGAAATAATTATGAAAAAAGCTTTTATGGCAGTGTATAGTTCTATTGAATTTTATCCACCCTCACTTAATGCACTTACAAGTATTATTACACATTTTGGTAAAATTAGCATACTATCAAGAAACGTAAAATCTTTACAATGGGATTATAAAACCAATGTAGAGAATATCCAAAGTGGAGATTTTACAGATATACGTGATGCCGAAAAAAAGCCGATGCTTTGGAAAATATATTCCTTTATCTTATTTACTTGGAATATGTGGAAAAATTTGCAAAAAGAAAAACCCGCCTTAATTATTTTATATGACCCTATTCCTATGCTTTCTTACTATTTGATACGTAATTTTATTGGGCATAAGTATTTGCTTTGGTATCATAATCATGATGTAGCAGACAAAAAAACAATACGAAAATATACGATTGCTTGGTGGGCAATACATGCCGAACAAAATCTTTTTAAGTATATTGATATATTTACTCTGCCAGCGGAAATCAGAAAACAATATTTTCCCTTACACCACCTAAAAGGAAAATATTTTTTTATACCCAATATGCCTGCAAAATCTTTTTATAATAAATTTTATTTGGTAAAGAGTCTTCATAATCTGCAAAGTATTAATTTATTATATCAAGGTTCTATAGGTGATGGGCATGGACTAAAAAATATTATTCAAAATTGTATAGGAAAAGAAGTTGCAGGAAAAAAAATAATACTCACACTCATAGGATGGATTAGTAATGATTATAAAAATAGCCTATTAAATCTTGCAGCAAATAATCAAGAATATCTTTTTATTCATTCTTTAATAACTTACGCTAAACTTCCTTTAGAAACACGAAAACATCATATAGGATTGGCAATTCATGAACCTGTCAATCTAAACTTTAGTACAGCTGGTACTGCGTCTAACAAAATTTATGAATATGCTGCACTTGGATTGCCAATTATCTTGTACGATAATATACATTATCGGGGAAATTTATCACAATATGAATGGGCTTTTTTTACAGATTTATCCGAAAAATCTATGTCAGATTGTATAGAAAAAATTATTGCAAATTATGAGTATCTAAGTCAAAAAGCACACGAAGATTTTGAAACTCATTTGAATTTTGAAACTTATTTTAATCCTGTAATAGAAGAAGTAATGGAGCAAATCAAAAAAATAAATTGATACTCAATAAACTTTATTTATCTTTGGAAATTATTTTTAACGCAATTTTTAACCGAAATCTCTAACCAAAAATTTTAAATCAAATGGCATACATTCAAAATATCGTTGCAAGACAGATTTTAGACTCAAGAGGAAATCCTACGATTGAAGTCGATGTTACTACTGAAAACGGACATATTGGTAGGGCAGCAGTGCCTTCGGGTGCATCTACAGGCAAACATGAGGCTGTAGAATTAAGAGATAATGATAAAAAAATTTACATGGGCAAAGGAGTTTTAAAGGCTGTACAAAATGTAAATGAAATTATCAATGACGAAGTTTGTGGTTTATCAGTTTATGACCAAAACCATATTGATAAGTTAATGATAGAGTTAGACGGAACTCATAACAAAGCGAAGTTAGGTGCAAATGCAATTCTTGGAGTTTCATTAGCCATTGCAAAAGCAGCGGCAAAAGAGGCAGGCTTACCTTTGTTCAAATACATTGGGGGCGTGAATGCAAATACATTGCCTTTGCCGCTAATGAATATTTTAAATGGTGGAAGTCATGCAGATAATTCTATTGATTTTCAAGAATTTATGATTATGCCAACCAATGCAGCAACTTTTTCTGATGCTTTGAGAATGGGTACTGAGGTTTTTCATACCTTAAAATCTGTTCTAAAATCAAAAGGTTATTCAACGAATGTAGGTGATGAAGGTGGTTTTGCACCCAATATCAAATCAAATGAAGAGGCAATAGAAACAGTTTTAATGGCAATAGAAAAAGCAGGCTACAAACCTGGTATAGATATTTCGATTGCCATGGACGCAGCTGTAACAGAGTTTTATGATGAAGAAACAGGTTTGTACCATTTTAAAAAATCTGATGGCAGAAAATTAACATCAGATGAAATGGTAGATTATTGGACAACTTGGGTCAATAAATATCCAATTTTGTCTATTGAAGATGGCATGGCAGAAGATGATTGGAAAGGTTGGGAAAAACACACAAAAGCACTTGGACACAAAATTCAGTTGGTTGGAGATGATTTGTTTGTTACCAATGTCAAAAGATTGCAACAAGGTATTGATACTAATGTTGCTAATGCTATCTTAGTAAAAGTTAATCAAATTGGCACTTTAACAGAAACCATCAATGCCGTAAGTTTGGCACACAAAAATAGCTACAAAAGTATCATGTCGCATAGGTCAGGCGAAACCGAAGACTCAACTATTGCAGATTTGGCAGTAGCATTAAATTGTGGACAAATTAAAACGGGTTCAGCTTCACGTTCAGACCGTATGGCAAAATATAACCAACTTTTAAGAATAGAAGAAGAATTAGGCGATGTGGCTTATTTCCCAGGCAGAAAGTTTTAATAAATTATAAGTAATAGGACAAAATAAATGTATAACAGACTTTAATCTGTAAAGTGTTGATTATCAAAACCTCACAGACTAAAGTCTGTGGTACAAAATATACTTCAAATCTGTCTTATTGCTTAATTACCTAAATATTAAATGTTTAATTAAAATGTTTTGTTAAAAAATGTTAAATTTTATATTCAATGTAATATTTTTTAGGTTTTTCAAATATTTTATGCAACTATTGTACTAGTTAAATGTTTAATGCTTTGCAATAAACATTTCTTTTCATAGCTGGTTGAAAGAAAGGGGTAAGATAGAAATATCTTGCCCTTTATATTTTTGTCAATATTGTCAAATTCTATCAAATATTATTAGTCTAAAACTTCGAAACTACCTAAAATTTTATGCTACTGATTTCGGTTCTTATGGCAGTTTATAATGGTGAAACTTATTTAGGTGAAGCCATTGACAGTATTTTACAGCAAACACATACCAATTTTGAGTTTATTATTGTCAATGACGGCTCGACAGACGACACTGCAAAAATTTTGGCTACTTATACAGATGTACGCATGCATGTGATTCATGCTGAAAAAAATTGTGGCTTAATTGATTCACTCAATAAAGGTATTGCATCGGCAAAAGGTCAATACATTGCCAGAATTGATG
>JAYTNF010000346.1:0-5951 GCA_043748455.1 Cytophagales bacterium | reverse complement strand
GGTGTCCATCAATGGCAATAATTTCATCATTCACATTAATATCATCATTGTAAGCTGCTGTTCCTTTTTCTACACTTTTAACTGTAATTTTACCATCTTCATCTGATAAATTAGCACCAAAACTTACCGTATTATTAGGATAACGACCTAATCGCAAACCTGCAAAATCTAAATATTTGTCATAATCTATGGCTTCTGTGCTATAAATATGCTTAAAAATAGTTAATGGTTTTCCTGCAATAAGTTCGCAGGCTTTTTGAAATTCCTCATCAGTGTAACCTCTATCTAGTTTTTTATAATATTCTTGATACATATAACGCATCACATCATCAAGACTTTTCTCAGCTTTTGTTGCTCCCAAAATTTCTAAATCTAATAAACTTGCCATAACAGTCCCAGAACTATAATAAGAAATTGTCGAATTACGTGAGTTTTCATTAGGTCTATAACCCTTTATCCAAGCATCAAAACTTGATTCTGAAACACTTTGAACTTTGCTCCCTGGTGCATTTTCATGGTTAGCAATGACATTAATAATTGTTTGTTTATAAGCATCTGGTGCAGTATAACCAGCCCTGTAAGGTATTAAATTATCATAATAACTTGTAACTCCTTCAGCAACCCAAAGCAGTTTTGTATAGTTTTCGTTATCATAATCAAAAGCACCAAGTGGTTTTGGACGCAATCTTTTTACATTCCACAAATGGAAATATTCGTGGGCAACTAAGGACAAAAAACCTTCATAACCACTTCCTTGATAGCTAAAACGTGGTTGCATTAAACTCGTTGAGTTCAAATGTTCTAAACCACCGCCACCTTTTGACAAACTATAAACCAAGAATGTGTAATGGTCAAAAGGTGCTTTGTTATTTGGATTTTCGCCAAAAATAGAAGTTGCTTCCTCCACAATTTTCGCCATGTCGCTAGTAAGACTATTTTCATCATAATTGCCACCACCATACATTGCAACTTCATGTTTTACACCTGCGGCTTTGAAAGTATAGATTTTCTGATTGCCAAGTTCTATGGGAGAATCTGCTAAAATATCATAATTAGGGACATTTAGCACATATTTATTACTTTCATTTGTAGGTGATAAACCTGTAGAAATTTCTTTCCAAGTTTTAAAAGGTTTTATTGTTAAAACTGAGGGCAAATTGACAAAACCATCAACAAACATAAAAATACTCGAACCATTCAAATAACCATGTGAAGCATCTATAAAACTTGTACGAACAGACATTTCGAAGGCATAAACTTTATAAGAAAACATCACTTTTTTGCTATCTTCATTATAAACTCGCCAAGTGTTTTTGCTAATTTTCTCAACTTTTATGCTGCGACCTTTGTCATTAACAGCTTTTTCTTGCTCAACTCCCTTTGCAAATTCACGAATTAAATAAGAACCTGGTGACCATGAAGGCATTTTGAAATCAACATATTTTGTTTTAATATCCTCAAATGCAATTTGCACTTCGCAATAATGTGTTTGTGGTTCATCAAAAGAAACTGTGTAGGACAGTTTTTGAGCAAAGCTCGAAACCAATAAGCCCAAAAATAATGCAGAGAATAATGCAGAAAATGGGGCAGCAGAAAGAATAAATTTAGTCATGATTAATGGATAAATTTGAAATATGAAATGTTAATGATAAAATATGAAATCATTGCAATTAAGTTACAATTTTAGATAATCTCAAATTTTGTAGGTATAATTTATAAATACGAAATAGTTTTTAAAACTTAAAATTATAAGTAACCGAAGGAATAAATGACCCAAAAACAGAATATTGAATGGCTTGGGTTTGGTTTAAATTATCGGGATTTTGTCTGAAATAAATTGAAAATGGATTTCTGCGATTATAAAGATTATAGACCGAGAAAACCCATGAACCTTGCCATCTGCGGTTTGGTTTTGGTCTGTCCCAAGTCAAAGACACATCTAAACGGTGATACATTGGAATACGGAATGAATTGCGGGTTTCGTCTGCATTATTTGGTACTTGTCCGACATCTTTCAAATAAAACTTATCCGTTGGAAAAGTTGCAGGTGTGCCAGATGACAAGACAAAGTTTGCTGATAAACTCAAATTTTTCTTCAATTCATAAATTGCAACAACACTAAGATTATGAGGCTTATCAAAACGACTTGGAAACCAATCACCTCTGTTGATACCTATAACTTGTCTTTCTGTGCGTGAAAGTGTGTAACTTACCCAACCTGTTAGTTTTCCTTTGTTTTTGCGAACATAAAACTCTGCACCAAAAGCACGACCTTTTCCATTTAATAAATCTGCCTCAATGTTTTCGTTCAGAAATAAATCTGCACCATCTATATAATCAATTTGGTTTTGCAAATCTTTGTAATAAACCTCAACAGAAGCCTCAAACATATTATCTTTAAAATTACGGAAATAGCCTAATGCTACTTGGTCTGCAATTTGTGGTTTTATATTATTTGTGCTTGGAGTCCAAACGTCAAGTGGTGTAGCCGCAGTAGTATTTGAAATCAAATGCAAATATTGCGACATACGATTATAACTTACTTTAACAGAACTTTTTTCATTGAAAACGTAATTTGCAGAGAAACGTGGCTCTAAATTTCCATAATTTGTGATAGACTCGAAATTGCCATAAACTTGTTTGCTAATCAAAGGTTTACGTGTTCCTGCGGGTGAAGTGCCATAATTATAAGCAAAACCATCTCCCATATAATTGAAATAAGAATATCTCAAACCATATTGCAAGGATAATTTATCTGAAATTTTTTGTTCATTGGCAATATACATGGCTAATTCTAAGCCAAATTTGCTATCTAAACCTATTTGATTGCTGCGACTATCAACTGTTACAGTGGCTGTTCCAGGTTTGAAGGTATAAAAAATACCTTGTCCACCAAAAGTTAGGGTATTTTTAGGGCTTAAATAATAAGTAAATTCAGGTTTTAGGCTATAATTTACAATGCTAGATTCCCATTGAAAACCATCTCCATTTGTACTTGTACCTGCTGTGCCAAGCAAATAATCATAGTTGCTATAAAATGCTGTGGTATTTAGGAATAATCTGTTACCAAAAATGTGATTCCAACGTACTGTGGCGGTGGTATTTCCCCAATTAAATTTGAAACCTGCACCAAAAACATCTCTACCAAAATAACCTGAAACAAAAATTTTGTCATTTTTACCAAGTGTATAATTGGCTTTCATGGTCAAATCATAAAAATAAAATTGGGAATTGCTAAGACTTCCACTTAAAAACGGTTTTGCCAACACGTCTATATAAGAACGGCGGGCTGCAATTAAAATAGAACCTTTGTCTTTTACAATAGGCATTTCGAGGGTTAAACGACTAAAAATAGCACCAATTCCACCTTGTCCCGAAAACTTTTTAGCATTTCCTTCTTTCAAACGGACATCAAGTAATGATGATAATCTGCCACCATATTGTGCAGGAATACCACCTTTGACTAATTTAATATCTTTAACTGCATCAGGATTGAAAATTGAAAAGAAACCAAATAAGTGTGATGAATTGAAAACAGGTGCTTCATCGAGCAACACCAAATTTTGGTCAACATTACCACCTCGCACATTAAAACCCGTTGCCCCCTCCCCTACTGTGCTTACACCAGGCAATAATTGAATACTTCTAATTACATCAACCTCACCTAATAAGGCAGGCATTTTATTAATGGTGGACATTTCTACACGATTTACACTCATCTCAACTGCCTGAATGTTGGCATCTTCTTTGACTTCTGAAACTACAATTTCTTGCAAAGCAACCTCATCTACTTGAAATTCGAGGTCAAGTTTCACATTTTGGTTTAAAACAATAGTTTTTGACTGATTTTTATAACCAATATTGCTAAAAACTAAGTTGTAAGTACCTTCTGGCAGAGTGATAGAATAAAAACCATATTCGTTGGTTATTGTACCATTTTTAATTTCTTTGATGTAAACCGAAGCACCTATTAAAGTTTCACCATTTTTTATGTCTTTGAGATAGCCACTCAAAGTAAATTTTGCTTGTTGAGCAAAAACAGCAACAGAAAGGAAGTATAAAAATACAACCAAAAAAAGTTTTTTCATTTTTTAATTTTATTAATTTGGTAAGTTAAGCTAGTAATTTTGTTAAAACACAAAATTAACAGAAAAGTTTAGATTTGAGACAAAACTCATAAATAGAATTTTATTTACTCTCCCATGCAACCTTCTCTTAAAAATGGTGTCCTTATAGAAACTTATTGAATGATAATTATTTTTAAGACCTTATGAAATCTAACATCTTTTTAGCAATTTTTATTGTACTTTTCTTGCCTTTATGTGTAGAGGCACAAACGAAAAGGAGAACAAAAGTATTTTTACTTGGTGTTTTTCATTTTCACAACCCAGGACTTGACCTTGCGAAAACAAAAGATACTGATATTTTGTCGCCAAAATGTCAGCAAGAAATTCAAGATATTGTCAATATTATTGCCAAAACAAAACCTAATAAAATCTTTTTTGAAGCCCCTATTTCTTACCAAAAGAAAATGGATAGTTTGTATAAAAGTTATTTAGCTGGTGGTTTGAGAGATGATAAAGATGAAACAACACAAGTCGGATTTCGCCTCATGAAACAATTAGGTATTAATAAATCTTATTGTGTAGATGCAAATGGCGAATTTCCCGCAGATTCCTTGATGGCAACCTGGCAGACAAACGGACAACAGGCTTATCTTGATGAATTTATGGCAGCTATAAAAGGTTATGAAACAGAAACCAATAGACAAATAGCATCTGGAATGAGTATCAAAGAAAGGTTGCGTTTAATGAATGAAACAGCCACAAGACAAAAAGATTTGGCTTTATATTCTGCAACTTCTGTGATGAAAGCTGGACAAAAAGGCAATTTTATTGGTGCAGATTTAGCCACTGAATGGTATAAACGCAATATTCGTATTTATTCAAATATTTTACGAGAATTAGATTCAAATGATGACACCATTTTTATCATGTTTGGTGCAAGTCATCAATCTATTTTAGAACATCTTTTTTCGCTACATTCAGAAGAATTTGAATTAATAAATGTGGCAAAATTGCTTAAATAATATGAGTTGCATAATAAGAAGCTGTTTAAATTAACTCAAACAGCTTCTTAGATTTTTGTAGTAATTCACACTAAGTTTTTTGCTATTACAAATCCCAGGAGAATAGCCAAATGACATAATAATAAACTCAACATCATATAAATCAAGCTATTTACAAAACTCTCACTTCTTATTAATCCAATATTTTCTAAGGCAAAAGATGAAAATGTACTAAAACCTCCACAAAAACCAGTAATAAAAAATAATTTAAACCTTTCATCAATACGTTTTAATGGCAGATAATGTAACAGTAAACAGCTAATAAATCCTGCTACAAAACAGCTTAAAATATTTGCAGCCAAAGTTCCAAATGGAATGTATGAATTAAATTGATTAATTTTAGTTGCAATAATATATCTAACACAGCTACCAATGCCACCACCAATAAAGATAAGTAATAAAGTTTTTGTCATTCGTACTTTTTAAGTTATTTAATCTTTAACAAAGTTATCTAAAAAATAGAGCTTTTATACTACAAATGTAAGATTTTATGTAAATTGCAAAACTATTATGAATTAAGTAATCAAAGTCAAATAATTATTGTAATTAAAATATAACTATTTGATAATCAAGCTATTAATTTCATCAATAATATTTCATATTTATTAGGAATTGCTATGCAAAATTATACTGATGTTTTTATTTCTTATGGCAGGCGTGAGTCCAAAACCTTTGCCCACAAATTGTATAACAGTTTGCAGGCTCATGGTTATTCAGCTTGGTTTGACCAAAACGACATTCCTCTTGGTGTTGATTATCAAAATCAAATAGACGATGGCATAGAAAAAGCACAGAATTTTATTTTTATTATTTCGCCTCATTC
>JAYTNF010000345.1:0-31017 GCA_043748455.1 Cytophagales bacterium | reverse complement strand
ATAAGCAGCAAAGAAATTTGCGTGAATTTCTATGGCTTGTTTGCGGGAAATAGCCCCCCCGCCCCCTACAAGGGGAGTTTCTGACGTAATAACTCCCCCTGTAGGGGGTTGGGGGGCTACTTCGGGGGTTGGGGGGTTACTCCACCGTAACAAATCTATTTCAAATTCGCTAATAAAATCTATTCCTAATTGCTTGTAAATCAAGGATTTATGTTCATTCAAATAAGCTGTAACAGTTTCTTGAATAATAAAATCTGTGATATATTCAGGCGTATAAAAAATGCCATCTCTTGACCGAAGCCCCACCCCAGCCCTCCCCGAAGGGGAGGGAGTAAGTACGTCAAAAACTCCCTCCCCTTCGGGGAGGGTTGGGGTGGGGCTTATTTCATTTAACGACTGTTCAAAAATATGTCCTAAAATATCTACTTTAAGTTCATTTTTGAAGTCATAATTTGCCAAAAACAACATTATTTCAACCAAAACGTCATTTTGAATGACAATTTCGTCTAAAATTGGAATAGGTTTGAATAATTCGCCATTAAAAGGTGGAATTTGCGTTTTGTAACCGACATCAAAAGAATGAAAATATCCTCTAATATTGCACCAAGCCAAAGGTTCATCAGTTGGAATATTACGTATATAATGCAAATACTCACCAATAAATTTCTTATTCAAAATATCTACTTCTTCGGCAAAACGCATAAAAATTAATCTATCAAAAATCTTATTTGATAAGTTAATATATTCATTATCAAGCAGTTGTAAGTTTTTATTTTCAGATTTTAAATGTTCGTATAATTTTTTCCGATACTTTTTATATTCATTATAAAACTTAACCGTAATTTCGTCTAAGCGTTGCATACGGTGTTTATACAATTTTATTGTATTTGCAATAGCAATCGTATCGGTTTCTTTTTGGGCAAAAAGTTGTCCGTAATGCAGCAAAAAGAAAAACTTAGGCAGATTTGGAAAACGGTTTGCAAGCTGTTCTACAAATGCTTTTTTGTCTTTTATTTTGTCCTGTGATTTATTTTGTAATTTGTTTTCTACTACATTATTACTTGGCTTTTCTTGCAATAATTCGGTAAATAAAAAACTTTCATAACGGTTTTGGTCTGCATAATTATAGAGCCTAATTTCCTCAAAATTGGACACAATTACCCACGTACAAGTATTTTTGGCTTGATACGCATAGTGAAAACCTTGTTCTACGGGTGTAAAATGGTCTGCACGTTGCATTTGTGGCTTGTCAAGATTAATTTTGAGTTTTTTAATTTCAATAGCAACTTTTACTGTTGGTGATTTTTGCACGCCAAAAAAACCGAGCAAACCATCAGCTATTGCTCCATTTGGAAAGTTAAATTCTTTTTCAATTTTCCATTCATTTTCGTTGCCTTCATAGCCTAAAACTTTCGCAAAAATAGTGTCTAAAAACTCACTTTTTTGTTGTTCTTCGCTGCGTTGTGCTACTTTTCCGCTTTGTAATTCTTTATACCAAAGCAATAAATCTTCAATTTTTTGGTCGAGGTTTGGTATTTTTTCGAGATATGTTAAGATGTCAAATTTTTTGTCTTCAAAAAACTTGTCGGAAAATATAGAATTATACAATAACATAGAATAGTTGTGAAATATGAAGTTTATACAAAGATAGCAAAATTTTAAAAACAGAGAAATCTTGTATGATATAGCCAAAAATAAAAGAAAATAAAAGAAAATTGTTTAAAAATCAGTACATTTGGGGCAATAAATAACCTATCTTTAACTTATTTCTAAACATGAAATTTACTTTTACTTCTTTACTATTTTTCGCCCTATTTCTGGGTATAAATAGTAAAATTTACGCACAAGACCCACAATTTTCACAAGGCAGTTTTGCTACTCCTTTATACCTAAATCCAGCTTTTACAGGCAGCACTTCTGAGTGGCGTGCATCTGCCTTATACCGTACACAGTGGACAGCTGTAAAAAATGAGAATTTCAAAAGCATTTTGGCATCTGTTGACCATAATATTTCCAGTCATCATAATGGTGTAGGTATGCGTATAATGCATGACCGAGCAGGAGATTATATCACCAACATGGTAACAGGTTTGTATGCACATCACATTGCCTTTAAAAGTTCAATTTTATCTTTTGGTATGGGTGTGAGTTACGCTACTAAAAGTTTAGACCCAAATACATACACTTTTAGAAGTCAATTAGCTATTGATACAGATAAGATTGGACAATCTAACGAAACTTTTGGTGCTGTTAGTCGTAATATGGTTAGCTTTTCGGGTGGTTTATTATTCAAAAGTGCTAATAAATTTTGGTTGGGTGTTGCAGCAGACCATATTAATTCGCCTGCAAAAGATGCCATAAATAATGTGCCGTTGTTGCCTATGAAATTTACAGTTCATGGAGGCTTAAATTTACTTTCTCTTAATAAACATGGAGATGCATCTTCTGTGAGTGGCTATCCAAGTTTTGTGTTTCGCAAACAAGGTGCTTTTACACAATTAGATTTGGGTGTGAATATCTCAAAAGATGCACATAAAGATGGTTGGGGTTATGTTATTGGTGGTTGGTATCGTGGTATGTTGGTACAGAGTTCGGTAAGTGAAGCATCTCGTCATGATGCTATTGTGGCATTAGCTGGAATTACATTAGGAGATATAACTTTTACGTACAGTTATGATATTGTTGTTTCAAAATTTGCACCTTATGGAGGTAGCACAAGTGAAGTTTCGTTGATATTTGAAAATAATTTGAATAAAACAGATTCACGTAAAGGTGGTATTGCAAACCCAATTTATTTAGAAAGATTTCCAATCAAAGGAAGAAGAAAATAATTTTCTTAATTTTGGTATTCTATTCATGGTTTAGATAAAATTTATGAAAGATTGCATCTTTATAAAGATGTAATCTTTTTTTATAATTAAAATTACAAAAATTTACAAATACTTACAAACACTTACAATTAATCAATTAGTAAAACGTATGAATATTATTCTTGCAACTTATAATTATTATCCTTTTGCTTGGGGAGGTTCTGAGGTTTATGTGCATGGATTAGCAAAATATTTGCAACAATTAGGACATACCGTTGCAGTAATTACAGCCATCATTGCTTCGCAAATTCCTGATAATCAAGGCATTAAAACAAGCCATTTGCAAGGTTATGAATATGAATATGATGGTGTAAAAGTTTTGGGTGTTACCTTAAATGATGAAAGTACGGCAGAAATTTATGGAAAATATAATCATGCTTGGATAAGTTCTTGGATAGAACTGATGTTAAAAAGTAGTTTATTTAGTTCTCCGATTGATATTTTACATTATAACGGTCATACAAGTGTCATTAGTGTTGCCATTATTCATGCTTTGCGTGAATATGAAAGAGTGAATTATGGAAAAAAAGTTGCAAAAGTTATTGCAAGTTATCACACACCCATCAGTTGCCCAAATGGAAAATTGCTATATTTTAGAAACCAAGAGTGTAATATTGAACCTCATGTAACAGACTGCACAGCTTGCTTTGTCAATTCACAAAAAAAGATACCAAAGTTTTTAGCAAACTCCTTAGCTATGATTTTGCCTTCGGAAAGTATAGCAGAGAGTATAGTAATGACTAAATTGCCAAATGCTTTGAAAGTAAAATATTTTGTAGATTTAAGTCTTAAATCTTTTCAGAATCTTGATAATCAAGTAGATAAATGGTTAGTCATGTCTGATTATATTTACAAAGTGATTATTCGTGCAGGTGTGAAACAAGAAAAAATTAGCATGATTCGTCATGGAATTCACGAAGATTTTATCACAATTACTGAAACTTTGCAAAGAACAACTGACAAAACTATTTTTGTGTATGCAGGTCGTTTTGAGAAAATAAAAGGCTTTCCTACATTGCTAAAAACTTGGTTGGCATTGCCTAATGAACCTCAAAAACGAGTTTTACAAATTATTGGAGAAGTGCAATCTGAAAGTGATGAAATTAATAATTTATTAGTATTGGCAAAGCAGCGAAATGATATAGAATTTATGGGCAAAAAAAATGCTACTGAAATGCGTACTATTTTACAACAATCTCATTGCATGATTATTCCTTCTGAATGGATAGAAATAGGCCCTTTGGTGTTGCATGAAGCCATTGCTTGTGGAGCAAATATTATTGCCTCTGATGTTGGTGGCACAGCAGAATTAGCAAATTATTATCAAGAGGGTTGCACAACTTTTAAGATGGGAAATCAGCAAGATTTAAGCAATAAAATTCTAAATTTTCAATATTTCTCTATCAAACACAAAGTAAGAAGTCAAAAAGAACATTATGATTTGGTTATAGAAAAATATAATTCTTGAAAATTCCCCTTTTCATGCAGCTTGTGAATTTTCAGAGTTTAACCAATCCCAATTTTCTTCATAGCTTTTCTCTTCGGCTTTTTGCTGCTTCTGATAGGATATAATGGTATCCGCTAATTCTTGCACAGAAAATTCCACAAATTCATCATCATAATTAATGCCCTTGCTTTGTAGCAAGGTTTCCTTTTGTGCTTGCCCATTTTCGCTATTTGGCTCAATTAGCTGCACATAATCCAAACTCCGCAATAATTCTAATAGAAATATTGCTTTACTTTCGTCTGTAATATTGATGTGTAATTGCATATTTTGGGTGTGATTTTGCACAAATTTAAGAATATTTTTTAGGTTTTTCATAGCAAAACTTTAAACTTTTTCTTGACCTAAAAGATTACATAACAAACGAAGATTTATTTGGTTATCTGACATTTTTTGTGGAAAAGTATTTTTAAAATAAAAACTTTCCAAAAGCAAAAAAGCTTTTGGAAAGTACGACTACTTTTGGAAAGTTTTTTTTACTTTCCAAAAGTTTTTCTGCTATGTGATTAAAATAATTTTGAAACAGAAATCTTATTTTTCAAACTGCATATAATAAGTATGTAATTTTTTGGTATTTAATTTCTCTGTCCGTTTCATAGCTTCCACGATACTTGCATACAAAGAACTTACCACGAAACCCTCTTTATCTTTCCATTGCAAAATCTTGATTAAATCAGGATTTTCATTAAAACTTGCACTTTTTAGGTGCAATTCCAAACGATAAAGTTCATTATCCTTGTCAGGTTTAATGAAATCAGCCTTTAATTTTATGCCAAATTCCTTCGTATCTTTATTCACAACCACATCAAAAACCTCATTTCTTTGCTTGCCTTCTATGTATTTAAAAGCCATTGTTTTGCCAGAAACTAAGGTTGAATCTCCTGTTTCAGGGTCAATATCATATTGTGCAGGTTCCTGGGCTTCCGTTTGTTGATAAGCATTAAAAGTTTCAGTCATATCATACGTTTTCAGTTCCCATGCCAAATCTTTGTAATTTGTAACATCACCATTCCAATATAATTTTTGCAAAATACGTTTGTCTTTTTCAGTTTCGTCACCCACAATATACTTGTCAATATCTTTGAAACCAAGTTGATAATATTCAAAATCCACTGCTGATTTCTGTATAAATTCTAAAGGTGCAAGACTTTGGTGCAAACCTCCATTCATACTTTCATAATCTTTTTGTTCAGCTTTAAGAGTTTGTGCAATTGGCTGAAAAGTAAAGTGATATAAGTTTTGCGACAATTTTGTATCCAAATCTGTAAGACGTTTTAATAAGTTATCTTCCTGATTTACAAACTCTTGAGGCGTAAAAACTAAGGCATATACAAATTGTGGCTGCGTGCCATTTCGCATGAATTTTGAGGCATAAATATCAATGCGGTTTCCTTTTGACAACCATTTTTCAAATAATTCTACTGCCCAAGCATCTGGATTTATCCAAGTTTTTACTCTGCCTGTTGGCGTTGCGGCTTCAAATATTTTTTGTCCTGTTGGCACAAATTCGAAATCTGTGATGAAAACAGCTTGCCTATTTCGTTTCACAATCATTTCTATTGGTACATCAAGCACTGATTTTTTTTCAGTATAATTTGTCGTAACTGAAGGGATATTTTCTTTTGCCTCAATGTCTATTTTATAAGGAATAGCTGCACCTGCACGATAATAAATAGTTTTTGGGCTTTTGGCAGCCACAAAAATATCACTCATGGCAGACTGCAAAGACGAATACATGGCTTCATACATACCCGAAGAATAATCTATGTAAATTTCCAAACTATCAACAACTTTTTTAGGTTTTTCAGTTTGGTTTACATAGATATTGTGCATTTGTACCAACTTTTCAGAGTCTGTATAAGTTGATTTTTTGCAAGCTGTAAATGTCATAGCAGCCATTGCAACACATGAAATAAGTATGATTTCTCTTGGTTTAGTCATTATAGTTTTGAAAAATAAGGTTTTACAGACTGTAAAAATAATAAATAAGTTGATAATTTAGCTAAATATTTGCATTAGACATTTGTAAAAAACCAAATACGAAATATTGCTATCAAATTAACTGTAAAATATTATGAAATCTTATTGTTTATTGTTTATCTTCTTGCCATTCTTTGCTTTTTCGCAACAAGCACCAACATGGAAAAATATTAACCAAAAAGGTGATTCTTTGGTTAATGACTATAACTTTAAAGCAGCAATGCCTTTTTATGAACAAGCTCTGTTACTTGCCGAAAAAGAATTTGGCACAGCAAGTGAGCAATATTTGGAAACTCGCAATTCTTGGGGAGAATGTATCTATACGGAATATTCAAAAGAAAAAACAGAAGAAATTTTGCTGGATAATTTGGCTTTATGCAAAAAATATGGCGAAAAAAGCACTTTATATGCACAGGCTTTACATATTATAGGTAGTTATTATACGCCATTTTATAGAGGTAATGATGCCGTAAAATCTGAAAAATATTTGAAACAATGCCTTGCTTTGCGAAAAGAAATATCAGGGGAAAAGAATATTAGTTATGTGAATACGCTAAATAATATTGCTCTTGTATATGATGCTATTGGCAATTATACCGCAGCAGAGCCACTTTATCGCCAATGTATAGAGCTGACAAAAGAACTTATTGGCACAAAAAACGCAGATTATACAATTTGTGTAAATAATTTGGCAGACTTATATTATTCAATGGGTAATTATGCTGCATCTGAACAACTTTACAAAGAATCGTTGGCAATAGAAAGAGAAATTTTAGACCCTAAAAATCCTGAATATGCTAATACGCTGATTAATTTTGCAAATTTATATTATGGTATTGGAAATTATGCAGCAGCAGAACCGTTTTATAAGGAAGCATTGCTGATAAATAGGGAGGTTTTAGGGGAAACACACTCAGATTATGGCTTTGCTTTAACAAGTTTGGCAAATTTATATGTGGCAATGGGAAATTATTTTGCCGCAGAAAAACTGTACAAAGAAGCTATAAAAGTAGTCAAAGTATCAACAGGCGAAAAACACAGAGATTATATAAGTGTGTTGCAAGGTTTGGGAACTTTGTATCAAAAAATGGGTAATTATGCGGCGGCGGACTTATTGTTCCAACGAACTATGCAAATTACAGAGGAAATTTTAGGCGAAAGACATCAATATTACGCAAATTCTATATACAATTTAGCAAGTTTAAAGCAAGTTTCTAAGCAGACAACAGCAGCTAAAAATTTATATCAATCTGTGTTACAAACGAATGAAGACCAGATTATTCAACATTTTCCAAGTTTGAGTGAGAAAGAAAAAACTGATTATTACAACAATAAAATCAAAGTTTGTTTTGATAATTTTAATGCTTTTGCTATGCAGCCAAGTCAAAATACAACTGCAAACAAATCACAAAATAACTTGCAAAATAAATTTCAAACATTGGCAGAAACAGAAGGATTAATTTCACAACTCTATGATTTACAGCTATTTAGCAAAGCTATTTTATTACAGTCATCGCAAGGAATGAAAAATAGAATTAAAGATAGCAAAGACACAACCTTGATTAAAGAATATGAAAATTGGATTCTTTTGCACCAAGACCTTGCAAATTACCAACAAATGAGTAAAGACGAATTAGCAGAAGAAAATATTAATGTAGATAGTTTAGCAAAAATTGCCAATGAAGTAGAAAAAAAACTTTCTTTGAAATCGGAGTTATTTGCAAAACTTACAGACAAAAAAATTATCAAATGGAAAGATGTGCAAGCAAAACTTCGGGCAAATGAAGCAGCTATTGAAATCATTAGAATTAATAAATTTGGGATTGCAAAAATTGTAAAAGATACCTCAAATAGAGAAACATATCCGAATTTTCCAAGCTATAAAACTTATGGCTTGACAGACAGCATTTATTATGTTGCCTTAATTGTTAAGAAAAATTCCAAAGAACCAGAAATGGTTTTATTGACAAACGGCAATGAACTCGAAAAACGTAGTATTAAATTTTATCGCAATTCCATACTTTACAAAATAAAAGATAACAAATCGTACAATAATTTTTGGGCAAAAATTCAGACACATTTAAAAGGTATCAAAAAAGTATATTTTTCGCCTGATGGCATTTATAACCAATTAAATTTGAATACTTTGTATGATACAAAGCAACAGAAATATTTGCAAGAATTAATAGAAATTCGCCAAGTTACCAATACCAAAGATATTTTGGCTTTTGCACAAAATTCTCAACAACTAAAAGACATCAAAAACTTCAAAGCCGAATTATTTGGACGACCAGCTTATAATATGGATAGTGTCCAATATTTGGTAAATGCAAAAACTGAAAAAAGCCAAAATCAAAATTATCATGCTTCACGTGATATAAGAAGTTTGAGGGAGGGAAATTTTGTAGATTTATTGGGAACAGAAAAAGAAGTTTATAAAATAGACAGCTTGATGAAAAATAGCTCTTTGCAAAGCCAAAAATACTTATTACATCAAGCTACGGAAGATAAAATCAAACGGTTGGATAGTCCAACGATTTTGCATATTGCCACACATGGATTTTTTATTGCAGATAGCACCCAAAAAAGTCCGATGCTTCATTCAGGAGTTTTATTATCAGGCGTAGCAAATTATTATAATTCTGCACATAAATTAGACACAGATGATGGAATTTTGACAGCTTATGAAGCCCAAAACATGAATTTAGATAATACAGAATTGGTGGTTTTGTCGGCTTGTGAAACAGGATTAGGCGATATTCGCAATGGTGAAGGAGTTTATGGTTTGCAACGAGCCTTTAAAGTGGCAGGAGTAAAGTCTATTTTGATGTCTTTATGGAAAGTTGATGACAAAGTTACACAAGAATTAATGTCTGCATTTTATTATTATTACATGCAAACAAGTGATAAACGTCAATCATTTAATCAGGCACAAGCACAAATTAGAGCTAAATATCCAAATCCTTTTTATTGGGGTGCTTTTATTATGATTGGGGAATAAATATGCAATAAACTAAGTTTGTCATTCTGAGTTTGCGAAGAATGACAAACTTAAACATCAAATTTTAAATATCAGTATCTAAATACCTTCCCACCAAGCCTCGCACCTATAAACATGACACCCGAAGTACGAGGAATATGACGTGAATAATCATCAAAAAAGTATTCATAACTTGCAAAAACTTGCAAATTAGCCTTCTCACCTTTTAACATAATTCCACTTTCTATACGATAATTATTAGTTATAAAATCTGTATTAAAAGTTTCTTTTGTCTTAAAAAACATCGCCTGTCCCCACACCTTCGTATAAGCTGCAAAATAACGGTGAAAATGATAATTTAGCCCTAATGTTGCATGCAATGATGCTTTCATATTTGCCCAAAGTTGGCTATTGTCGATATATGGATAACGACTGTCATAAGAATACCAAAAATATTCGCCACGTAAAGAAGTTGTCAGTTCTAAGTTTTTGGCAATTTTTATAGGCTTTGTAAACACATTTACAAAAGGTGCATTGAGAATTAAAACCCTATAAGTAATATTTCTTGTGCTTATGGTATCTCCATCATCTGTGTCTGCATTATCAATATTATGGCGGCAACGGTGCGAAACTCCAATCTCAAAAGTCAGTTTTTTGCGGCGATGAAAAACTGAAAAAGTTTCATGCCAAATAGCACCCTTTGGATTAAAGTATAAACTATTGTATAAATCGGCAGTAATTTCGTGGGCTGTGGTAAATACAAAAGATGTATTTGGGCTAAAACGATAAACTTCAAACAAACCCGCAATACGTGCATTCCATGCATGTGCATTGGCAGTAGAACCATTTCCTCGTGAAAATTCGGCATGAAAAGCAGAAATTCCAAGCACCTTTTGCGTAGTCGTGCTATCCACAAAAGGGTCTATTGTATAGTTTCGAGTTACTAAAATTTGTGCATTTACAGAGAAAAGAGATAACAAAAGTAGTAATATTGCTAAAATACTGATAAAAATTATTTTCATGCGTTATAAAATTAACTATGTTTTGCACAAAGATAGTAAAAAATTACTTAGTCATCGCAAATAAATACTTTATGAGGTTTTGCTTATTGCACCAAAATTATTATCTTTGTATAACAACAAATACTTATAAGATATGAAACCTAAAAAAGACGGTAATAAATCTTTTAAAGATTGGACTTATGAAGAAGTAAATAATACTTTTGGGCTAAAAAGGGTTAGAAGTTTAGCTAATTTAGATAAAATTTCTGAAATAAAATTACCATTAGACCACTCAAAAAGAGGTACTATTGAAGAATATCGGTTACGTCTTTTTGACTACATTGAAACATGGAATGAAGACGAATATAAATTTTTCTTCATCAGTCCATTTATTGGTTTAGTTGATTTTTCGAGTTCCTATTATAAGGCTTTTACACAAAGACCGTTGTCTCTAAGTTATGAAAATGGCACTAAAACAACAGACGGACTTGTCGAATTTATGCTTGCAAAAGGTTTGCAAACTCCCAGAAGTCCACACTTTTTTCTACACGAATACAAACCTGAAAAACGCAGAGATAATGACCCACTTGGACAACTTTTAATTGGCATGGTGGCTGCAAAAAAGTTAAATCAAGACGATAAACCTATTTACGGTATTTATTTGAATGGTCGAAATTGGTTTTTGGTACTTTTAGAAGACGAGCAATATGCAGTTAGCAATCCGTATGTGGCTACTTCTAATGATATTTTTGATTTATTTGCAGTGTTATTATTTTTTAAAGATGAAATGGAAAAACTCTACCAAGAAATTTAAAATTTGTCTTGTCATTCTGAGTAAAGTTAAGAATGACAAAACAAAAATACCGTTTCATATTCTTACCTTAATAACCTCGTTCTTTTCTACCTTCCATAAAATTTACAAAAGCACGATTAACAACTCTATTTCCTCCAACAGTTGGATAATTGCCTGAAAAATACCAATCTCCTAAGTGGTTTGGGCAAGAAATATGTAAATTTTCAATAGTTTGATACACAACTTTAACCTCAGCCTTTACAAAATCGGGTTTAATAATTTGTGCTACTTTGTTCGAAATCTGTTCGTATGTAAAAGTTTCATACAACGGTTTTACCAAATTCTTAATTTTATGAGGTTCTAAATCCAAAGATTCCAAACATTTATGATAGGTTTCTTCTAACAAATATAGCTGTTTTGTATCTTTAAGCAGTGCCAATAAAGCCCGAAAAGCAACAAATTCATACATTCTTGACATATCAATTCCATAACAATCAGGATAGCGAATTTGCGGTGCAGACGAAACCACAATAATACTTTTAGGTTCTAATTTTTCTAATAACGTAATAATACTTTTCTCCAAAGTTGTACCACGCACAATAGAATCATCTAAAATTACCACATTATCAACCCTTTTTTTGATAACTTCATACGTTGTGTCATACACATGAGCAACCATTTCGTTTCTATGTGCATCATCTGTAATAAAAGTTCGTAGTTTTGCATCTTTAATCACTAATTTCTCTACTCTTGGGCGAAATGACAATACTTTATTTAGGTCTGTGTCATTTAATTTCCACTCGTGCAAGGCTTTCATGCGTTGCTCGACAAGGTAATTTTCTAAACTTTCAACCAAACCAAGAAATGCAGATTCGGCAGTATTTGGAATGTATGAAAAAACACTATTTTCCATATCATAATTAATTGCCTCCAAAACTTGCTTTCTTAAATGCTTACCAAGTGTTTTTCTTTCGTGATAAATTTCTGGGTCAGAGCCTCGTGAAAAGTAAATTCTCTCGAAACTACAAGATTTTTTTTCAATTTTATCAGTAAAAGGATACAAACCATATTCACCATTTTTGTGGATTATCAAGGCAGAACCTGCCTCAATTTCCTTAATTTCGCTATATTGAATGTCAAAAGCTGTCTTAATTGCAGGTTTTTCGGAAGCCACTACCACAATTTCGTCATCAGCATAATAATATGCAGGACGAATTGCCGCAGGGTCACGAGCCACAAAAGCTGCACCATGTCCTGTAATTCCTGCCATCGCATAACCTCCATCAAAATCTTTACAAGCACGTTGCAAAACCCGTTGCAAATCTATTTCATCTTCTAAAATTTGGGTAATCTCTTGGTTGCTATGTCCTTTTCCATTATAAAATTCAAAAAGGCGTTGATTTTCGGCATCAAGAAAATGTCCTATTTTTTCCATTACCGTTACTGTATCTGAAAAAGCTGTTGGATGTTGCCCTAATTGCACCAATTTTGCAAATTGCTCTTCGACATTTGTCATATTAAAATTGCCCGCAACCATCAAATTGCGACTTCTCCAATTATTTGTACGTTGAATTGGGTGGCAATTTTCAATGGAATTTCCGCCATGTGTGCCATAACGCAAATGTCCTAAGAAAACTTCACCCATAAATGGCACATTTTGCTGTAACCACTTCGCATTTTTAAATTTATCAGGGTTTTGTTTTTGGGCTTTTTTAAGTTTTTTACCAATTTTTGCAAACACATCTATAATTGGTTGCTCTTGTATAGACCGATGTCGATACATATAAGGCAACCCAGGTTTGGGATTTATCACAACATTTGCCACACCTGCACCGTCTTGCCCTCGATTATGTTGCTTTTCCATCAACAAATACAATTTGTTAATTCCGTATGCAGCAGTTCCATATTTTTCAATATAATAAGAAATTGGCTTGCGAAGTCTAATTAAAGCAATACCACATTCATGTCCAATAAAATCACTCATAGTTTTGTATTTTGTATAAATTTTATTTACGTAATTTAACTACTTGATAATCAAGGTATTAATTAATTTCATAAATTATACTTCTTATTTCCTACTTATTTATAAAGATTATAAATTTTTTGAATAGCACCCAATAATTGTGGAAGGTTTGCAGTGCCATATCTTTGGGAGTCAATAAACAAAATTTGTTCTTCGAGTTTAAGAAATTGCCATGTAAAACCATTGGTAACAGCACCATAAATAATTTTAATATTATTGCCTTGTCTTTCATTAAACAAACGTGCTGCATACATTTCTGCGCCACATTGCCCATACCAATCTTCAATGGCATCATTTTTTGCCTCGAACACACACATAATTGGACTATCTAATTCTTGGGCATTTGGGTCATTCGAAATCAAAAAATCGGCAATTCCTTTCAGCCCCCGTGAGGCATCAACATTAAAAGTAAGTCCAGAAAGTGGTTTAAAATTATTATTTATTGCCCAGACTTCTGCTAAAATCGGCATGACAATCAATTCTGATTTTGCTTTTTCGTTTTTCATAGGCAGCCTCATATTTCTTTGTAACAAATCTATAGTAAGTTGTGTTGGATTAAGGCTTACAATAGATGATAACATATTATCTGCATCAACTCTATCAATACCACAAATATTTTTGAGGTCTGCAAGTTTGTAATAACGGTAGGAGCTTGGAATTTTCATGGTCTTGGAATTTTTACAAAGATAGTGAAAAATTAGAATAAAAAATCCCTATTTTATCAAATCTCCCACAATTTTTGCCGATAATAAAGACAAAGGAATGCCACCACCAGGATGCACACTTCCTCCACAAAAATACAAACCTTTAATTTTAGATGAAAAATTTGCGTGCCTTAAAAAAGCAGCATACCGATTATTGCTACTATTCCCATATAAAGCACCTTGAGAAGACGAAGTTCTGGACTCAATAGTGCGAGGGTCTAAAATCATTTCGCCAACAATTTTTGGCTCAATGTCCGTTTTTAATATTTTATTTAGTTTTGCAATAATATCTTTACGTGCTTTTGCAATTAAACTTTCCCAATCTTGCCCAGAATTATTTGGAACATTAATCATCGTAAACCAATTTTCCATGCCTGCGGGTGCATCTGTTAAAACTTGTTTTGAAGTAATATTGATATAAATTGTTGGGTCATCTGAAATATTTTTATGCACAAAAATGTGTTCAAATTCTTTTTCATAATCTTTGCTAAACAATATATTATGTAAATCTAATTGCTTAAACTCTTGATTTACAGCCCAATAGAAAATTAATGCAGAACTTGATTTTGGTTGGTTTAATATTTTTTCGGGTTGCAACATTTCGGGCAATAATTTACGGTACGTATTGACAACATCTGCATTGCTTACCACAATATCAAAATCTTCATGTTTTCCTGCAATTTCTAAACCTGTTACTTTCGTACTTTTCGTGATTTTTCCTTTTTTTTCTGTCGTAATTTTTTCAACTTTGGTATTAAAACGAAACTCAACACCAAGTTTTTTTCCTAATTTGAATACAGCTTTTGTAATGTCATACATACCACCAACGGGAATATACGCACCAATATTGTATTCAAGATGTGGAATAATATTGAGTGTTGCAGGAGTTTGGTATGGATTTGAACCATTATAGGTTGCATAACGGTTAAAAAGTTGCTGCACTTTTGTATCACTAAAAGTTTTTTGGTTTGCCTGTGCCATAGTTCTGAATACGTCTAACTTCCTCATATTCAACATGCAAACCAATGTTTTAAAATTAATAAAATTAGTGAATTTATGCAACGACTGTTTTAAGAAAATATCAGAACTCAATTCATATTTTTCGCTACTTTGTTTCAAAAATTTCAATACTGTTTCGGCTTTTTCTGTTGTTTTTTGTGCAATTTCATTTGCAAATTTTTCAGGATTGCTATATGCTTGAATGGTTGTGCCATCGTCATAAAAATAATTTGTCAATACTTCTAACTCCTTATAATTGAAGTAGTTAGCTATTGGTTCTTCTGCCATTGCAAATAAATCTTCAACAAGTTTGGGCAACGTAAACAATGAAGGTCCTAAATCAAAACGACAACCTTTGAGAAAGGCCTCTGATAATTTACCTCCTGCTTTTTCAGAGGCTTCAAAAACAGTAACAGAATGACCTTGTTTTTGAAGCCTAACTGCTGTAGCAAGCCCTGCAATACCAGCACCAATAATAGCAATTTTCATAAATCGTATTTCTAATATTTTGCATACCTATTCACATCTTCCACCGTAATTACAGCACCCGACATAATAACAAGTCTTTCCACAACATTTCGTAACTCCCTAATGTTTCCTGTCCAGTCCAAAGTTTTTAGCACTTCCACACCTTCTGTTTGTATTTGCTTTTTGACAGTTCCATAATCTTCGGCAATATCTCCCAAAAACTTATCAACAAGTAAGGGAATATCGTCACGTCTTTCATTTAAAGATGGAACTTGAATAAGAATTACACTTAAACGGTGGTATAAATCCTCACGAAAACGTCCTTGTTTAATTTCTTCACGCAAATTTTTATTGGTTGCCGCCAAAACCCTTACGTTTACTTTAATCTCCTTTTCGCCTCCAACTCGTGTAATTTTATGCTCTTGCAAAGCCCTTAAAACTTTTGCTTGTGCTGACAAACTCATATCTCCAATTTCATCGAGAAATAGAGTGCCTTCATTTGCCTGTTCAAACTTACCAATCCGTTGTTTCAGTGCCGAAGTAAAAGAGCCTTTTTCGTGTCCAAAAAGTTCACTTTCTATTAATTCAGAAGGAATTGCGGCACAATTTACTTCTACTAACTGTCCTTTATTGCGGTTGCTTTTATTATGTAACCATTTGGCAACCAACTCTTTACCTGAACCATTTGCACCTGTAATTAATACTCTTGCATCTGTTGGAGCAACTTTTTCTATTTCTTCTTTAACCTTACAAATGGCTTCCGATTCTCCAACAATTTCGCTACCTTTAAATACTTTTTTCTTCAATGTTTTGGTTTCTGTAATCAAATTTGACTTGTCCAAAGCATTGCGAATTGTGAGTAACAAACGGTTTAAATCTGGCGGCTTTTGGATAAAATCATACGCACCTTTTTTGGTGGCTTCAACCGCAGTTTCAATATTTCCGTGTGCCGAAATCATGATAAATTGTGTATCTTTACCAAATTCCATAGCTCGGCTCAAAACCTGCAAACCATCTAATTTGGGCATTTTCACATCACACAAAACAATATCATAATCATTTTGCTCTATCATATTCAGTCCTTCTTCTCCATCCTTAGCCTCTGAAACCTCATATTTTTCGTATTCTAAAATCTCTTTGAGTGTATAACGAATACTTTTTTCATCATCTATTATCAGAATTTTTGCCATATTGTTTAGGTTTTTGTGCAATTTATGTATTTATTCAACATGTTTTTCAAAAGATATAACAAATTTTGTTATCATATCATAGGTTATTAATATTTATAGCATTAGACTTTAGTTTGTGACTTAGTTAGTTGATTGTCAGTATGTTAAAATCATAGACCAAAGCCAATGCTACAAATCTGAATAATGTCTATTAATAAAAAATGAATTTTATCTAAAATGGTTTTCTGTATTTTAACTATTGCAATAACAATATTTTTAATCACAGATACTAAAAACTCATTAAGACAGTTTTTGCAAAGGATTTAATTTTTCTGCCAATAAATACAACACTGCCATTCTTACTGCCACGCCATTTTCTACTTGTTGCAAAATAATTGCTTGAGGAGAATCTGCCACATCACTTGTCAATTCTATACCTCTATTAATTGGGCCTGGGTGCATAATGATAATTTCTTTATCCAAACGGTTTAACATGGCTTTATTAATACCAAAATATTGGGTATATTCTCGCAACGAAGGAAAATCTTTGCCCTGCTGTCTTTCCAACTGAATCCGCAAAACATTTGCCACATCACACCATTGCAAAGCCTTTTCAATTTCATATTCCACTTTTACCCCTAAACTATTGATATGTTTAGGAATTAGGGTTTTTGGTCCACAAAGCATAACCTCTGCACCTAATTTTTTAAGGGCAAAAATATTTGATAATGCCACTCGTGAGTGTGAAATATCTCCAATAATAGCCACTTTTACGCCCGCAATTTTTCCTAATTTTTCTTTAATAGAATAGGCATCGAGCAATGCTTGAGTTGGATGTTCATGTGTGCCATCACCTGCATTAACGATAGCAGCTTTTATATGTTTGCTCAAAAAATGTGGTGCACCAACACTTGCATGACGCATAACAATCATATCTACTTTCATTGCCAAGATATTATTTACAGTATCTAACAAAGTTTCACCTTTCTTTACAGAGCTTTGAGCCGAAGAAAAATTCAGTGTATCAGCCGACAAACGTCTTTCTGCCAACTCAAAAGAGAGTCGAGTTCGAGTTGAGTTTTCGAAAAAAACATTGGCAATAGTAATATCTCTTAACGAAGGAACTTTTTTAATTGGACGGTTAATTACCTCTTTGAAACGGTCTGCAGTTTCTAAAATTAGCTCAATATCTGCAACTGTAAGTTGTTTGATACCAAGTAAATGATTGACGCTAAGTGAATTCACGATATAAATGAGTTTGTGAAATGCCTATAATTTTGGCAAATGTAGTAAAATTTTGTGTGAACTAATAGTAAAAAAGCTTCATTTTATCTACCAGAGCAATAACTATATCATATAAGTTGTGTAATGTGTGTACTGCACCCTTTAGGGTGCAAGGTCTTTTTAAAAACCTTGCACCCTAAAGGGTGCGGTACATTCTACGCAACTTACATTAAACTATGCGACTTACATTATTAGCAAAAATATAAGTTTGGCAAAAATATTGCACCAACAAGATTGTAATAAAATTGCTATAAAATTACAAAATTTTAACAACTTTCTATTGACTATTCTAACTTTTTATCATTAAAGAATATCAAAAATTATTCAACACAAGTGTGATAATTGACAAGTTTAAACAAATAAATTTGTTTGAAACAACTAAGATGCTTAATTTTGACATTTGATAAATGAAGTTAGAGTAAAAATTAAAATAAATTAACTATTTTTGTACAAATTTAATTCACTGAAACTTATTTTTCTGCTAATATGATAAATAAAAGTGTGTATCTGATGAGTTGCTTGGCAATGTGTGTTGGTCTTATCCTTTCTGGATGCGGCAAAGGCAAGCCAACCAGCTACAAACCGGGCAAAGAGAGTACAGCAACAGGTTTGAAGTATAATTCGGGAGGTAAAGCAAAAGAAGGTCAATTTGCTGTTCGTAAATTTAAAGGTCAGCCTGATGGACCTAACTTAGTGTATATCGAAGGTGGTAGGCACGTAATGGGTTCACAAGAAGAAGACTTATTAACAGCAAGAGATAATATTGAAAGAACTGTTACTGTGGCTTCGTTTTATATGGACGAAACTGAGGTTGCCAATATTCACTGGTTAGAGTATTTGCAATTTGCAAAAGATTCTGGACAACAATATTATGATGAAGCACTGCCTGATACTTTAGTTTGGGCTGCGGAATTGGCATTTAATGACCCTTATATTGACCATTATTTGCGTTACCCAGGATTTCGTTTCTTCCCTGTAGTTGGGGTAAATTGGAAACAAGCACAAAATTTTGCAATTTGGCGTACTGAAGCCGTAAACAAGGTTTTGGCAATGAAAAATGGTAACAAAGATGAAAAATCAAAAGCAAAAGCTGGCGAAAGAATACCTTTGGAATCAGGAATTGTGTTACCAGGGTATCGTTTACCAACAGAAGCAGAGTGGGAATATGCGGCTAAAGCTATGGTGGGAACACAATATTTAGACGAAAATAATGACTATTCTCGTATTTATCCTTGGGATGGACACTCATTGCGTAATCCATACGGAAAGCAAATGGGTATGTTTTTAGCGAATTTTAGACGTGGACGTGGTGATTATGCTGGTATTGCAGGTAAATTGAATGATGGTGCTATGATTACGGAATGGATTTATGCTTATCCGCCAAATGATTTTGGTTTGTATAACATGGCTGGTAACGTAAACGAATGGGTAGAAGATGCTTACCGTCCTTTGTCTTTTGAAGATGTGCAAGAATTAAATCCTGTGCGTACAGATGGTAAATATATCACTCGTAGTGCAGAAGATCCAAGACGTAAAAAAACTGTTGATTACATAGATGATGCAAAAATGTATGACAAAACCAACTTTACTACTTTAATTGACAACCATGTTAGGGTATATAAAGGTGGTTCTTGGAAAGATGTAGCATATTGGTTAGCACCAGGTACAAGACGTTATCTTGAAGAAGATTCTTCTACTGCTACTATTGGTTTCCGTTGTGCAATGATTCGTGCAGGTGAAAATAAATAGTTTTTTGTAAATTCACATGCTAAAGCGTATGATACATTCTTTATAAACTTGAAAAATTAACAAAAAGCCTTTCTAAACAATTAGAAAGGCTTTTTATATATACTTAACTCAGAATTACAAGACAATAGTTTTCTAGTTTTCGGTAATCCAATCCGTTTGCAACACATATAAGTTTTCCACATTAATTTTTTTAAAAATATACTTTTACTGTATCTTATTTAAGTTTCCCGCATCAAAATTAACAAATAATTTTTATGTATAAAATATACTTTATTGCTAAATTATGGAACAATAATGACACAGACCACACAGAGCTTCACAGATTTTTTGATGATTTTTACTCAAAAAACACATAAAAAAATATTTTTCTATGTGTTATGTTACTATGTAATTAATGTAAGTTGCGTAGAATGTACTGCACCCTTTAGGGTGCAAGGTTTTTGATAAATTTGCAAGGCAAATTTATCAAAAACCTTTAAAATGGGATTAATTTAACAATTTAATTGCTATTTTACAATGACCTTGCACCCTAAAGGGTGCGGTACATACTACGCAACTTACATTAGCTAATATTTCATAGAAAAATTGTATATACCCTCAAAATAAAAAATATTTTTTCATTCCCGTGCAACCTTTTTGCAACTCACTTACCCTTTACTATGAGAATTTGATAAAGGTAAATATTTTTAGGGCAAAGCTAAAAGCATTTATCTATAAAACTGAGTTTTTAGAAAGGTTTTGCCTTTCATAAATCTAAGAAAAATAGTTGTAAGTTCAAAATTGTAAGTTATAAGTTTGAAATCACAAGTTTTAAAATATTGAAAATTTCAGATAATTTATAATTCATAACTCATAATTATTTTCACCCTTTGCAAAATTAGTAATTGATTATCTAACTGCTTAAACTTGTGGAAAACATTCAGCTCAATTCTAAATTGATAAATCAGAAATTGATAAATTCCGAAAATAGTATCATTCAGCTCATTGAGCAATGTCTGCAACATAACAGAATGGCACAACGCCAACTTTATGATAAGTATAAATCGGCTATGTTTTCTGTAGCATACCGTATTTTGGCAGACTATGACGAGGCGAATGATGCCTTGCAGGAGGCTTTTATTGCAGCTTTTACGGAGTTAGCTTCGTTTAGGAAAGACTCCACTTTCGGGGCATGGCTCAAGACGATTGTCATTAGAAAGGCTTTGTATAAAAATAAGTGGAAGCGTAAACACGAATCCTATGAAACAATTTTAGAGCAGGAAACACCCATCTGGCACGATGCCTTGACAGGCGAAATTTTGGACAAAGCCATTCGTGGTTTGCCCGATGGCTATCGTGCCGTGTTTTCACTTATTGAAATTGAAGGGTTTTCGCACAAAGAAACAGCAGAATTGCTGCAAATCTCCGAAGGAACAAGCAAATCACAACTTTCAAGAGCCAAGAAATTATTGCAAGAGGAATTGAAAGAACTAAAATAAAAATATAACAAAAATTTAGCATAGACTTTAGTCTGTGCTTCTCTAAACAAAGCACAGACTAAAGTCTATGCTACATTCAAAATTAACAAAAAACAATGAAAACTATAATTTTAATCTTATTTATCTGTTTGATTTTTGTTGCAAAAATGTATGCACAAACTACCGAAATTACGTTACATGTTTTAGAGAGCAAAGACAAAACTTGGCAAGGTATCAAATTGCAAGACAAAAGACATAGCAAATTAAGTCTTGCTTCAAAATTATTGAAGGCAAATAAAGATGGGAAATTGCAATCATATTATTATGATACTAAAAATAATGCAAATTTAGTTGCAATAAAATATTCGCAAGTTGCTAAAAACATGAAATTGCCAATGGATATTGAGAAGGAACAAGCTATTGAGCCTTTGCAAAAACCAGAAGAGGGAAGAAAAGATAAAGCACAAAATTTAGATTTTGTGGTGGATAGCACACCTAATTATTTTTTGAAAGATATTAAAGGTGCAAACTTTGTTACCATAAAAAATGAAAAATATTTGTGTTTAATCCTATTAGCAAATTTGCGACTTGACCAAAAAGATTTTACAATAGTGATGTATAAAATTTCGGATATAGAAAAAGCATTGAAGTATAAAATTCTTTGGAATTATATGACTTGTGAAACTTGTAATTTTGCAAATGACGAAAATACAGATAAGGAATTTGTGGCAAATCCGTCAATGCCTGAATTTGAATACAGAGAAACTAAAAAAGACTAAAAATCACAGACTAAAGTCTATGATACATTTTAAACTTAAAATCAACATGAAAAACAAAGATAAAAATTTACAAAAAGCCATTGATGATTTGCCAAAATATGAACCTAAAAATGACCTTTGGAACAATATTGAATCAGCATTAGACCAGCAACAAATGACTATGGGAAATGCACAAACTGATAAGGTTGCAAAACCTAAAAGTTTGTTTGCATTTGCCACTTGGCAGGGAAAAACAAAGGCAAAGTTTGCAATGGCGGCTTCTGTTGTATTGGCTGCGGTTGGCGGAACTTGGTTGTATCAAAATTCGCAAAATCAAACAAGTTCTGATGCAGAATTGTTAGCAGATATTCAGAAAGTTTCTGATGTGAAACCTGTGTTTTCAAATACAGATGTTGCCTTCAAACATTTGATTGTGAACACTGAAAAAGGTGCAAATTTTAAGTTGCCAAATGGTACAAAAATCATAGTTCCACAAGATGCTTTTGTTGATAAAAATAACAAACCTATTGTAGGAAATGTAGATTTGGAATATCGTGAATTTCATAACGCAGCACAAATTTTGGCTTCTGGAATTCCAATGACTTACGATTCAGCAGGAGTTACACACCAATTTGAGTCAGCAGGAATGTTTGAAATGCGTGGTTTTCAGCATAATGAACCTGTTTTTATTGCCAAAAACAAAGGAATTGATGTTGATATGGCAAGTTTTGTGAAAGGTGATGATTTTCGTTTTTATTACTTAGACCAAACAAATACCAAAACTGTGGCTTATCATTCGCCATTTTTTACGTCTGCCTACGCACAAACTGCAACAGGAAATAGCACGAATAATATGAATAACAATACAAATGACACAACAAATTTTGTAGCAAGAGCAGGAAATTCATCGGGTTATTGGAAATATTTGGGCATTAATGAGAGCAAAAATAATGCAGATAAAACGGCTAAAATTGACTCGGCAGTTGCAGCTTTTAGCAAAGAATATATGGCTAAAATTGAGGCTGAAAAAGCAGCTATTGCCGCAGAAAAAGAGAAAATGGAAGACGAAAATATTACACTAAATCGCAAAAGTAAAAGAACTATAAATAGTGCAAATTTCTTTCGTTTAAAATTTGAAACAGCAACTTATCCTGAATTAGAACCTTTTAGAAGTATGATTTGGGAATATACAGGTGAAAAAAATGAAAATAAAAATCCTCGTTCTGCCAAAAATGAGTGGATAATGGAAAAACAATGGCGTGAAATAGAACTTACAAAAAGATTATTTCACCCAATAGCTTTGGCAAATCAGCCTGGTGATGTGAATGATGCGGAGTTTTCACCAAATGGAAAATTTATTGCAACCGCAGCAGGTGGCGGTGCAAAATTATGGGATAAAAATGGAAAATTATTATTCAATTTAGACGGACACCCAGGTATTGTGAAACAGGTAGATTTTTCGTCTGATTCAAAATTAATTCTTACAGTTGCCGAAGGTTTAATCAATTTGTGGAATACAGACGGTGAACTGTTGCAAAGTTTTGGTAACAATCCAAACATTATCTCGCATGTAGTTTTTTCAGAAGACAATAAAAAAGTGGTTGCTTATATTAGTAATCATGTAAAAGTTTGGGATTTGCAAGGTAATTTGATAGTAGATATTGCAAATTATGATGGTCAAAAACTTAGTGATTTTGTGGAATTGCCAAGCAAAACAACTTCTGAATATGGTTTTAAAATAGTAGAAAATCACATTCATGTTTTGAAAAATGGTGCTATTATCAAAATATTAAAAGGACATCAAAATGATATTGCTAGGGTTGAATTTTCAAAAGATGGCAAATTTTTAGTAAGTTCTGCCAAAGACCGTATGATAAAAGTTTGGAGTGTTGAAGAAGATTTTAAATTGATTAGCAATTTAAGAATGTTTGAAACCTCAAAAGTAAATGCAACTTTTGTAGCAATTTCGCCTGATAATCAAGCTATTTTAAGTGTTGGAAATAACGAAAGAAACAAAAATGTGTTCAAAGATGACGCAGTTTATTTGTGGAAACGTATCAATCCAAAAGATGAAAGCATTTATGAATTAAGTGTTTATTGCAAACCTGTTACTCAAAGTGAGATTAAAGAATTTGGTGATAATATTTCTTTTATGACAACGGTTTATCGAGAAGAAAATCAAAGTGTAAGTTTTAAGGATAATCCGATGTTAGCAAAACGAATGAAAAACTTAGACGAGGTGATGACACAATATTATCAAGCTGTGTCGGCACGTAGAGAAGCTGAGGAAATTAGATTGGCAAATGAGGCTAACTTATTGAGAAATTATACTGTTCAAAACTTTGGTATTCATAATTGGGACAGACCTTTTGAGAGAGAAAACTTAGTTTCTATTGTTGCTAATTTTGAATTGGATAGTGAAATCACAAGCAAAATTACACAATATAATAACATACAAGTTTATTTTATTACAGGTGAAAATAATACTGTTGTGCAAAATTTATCATTGAATAAACGCAGTTTGATTAGATTTTTAAAAAATGTAGCTAATCAATTTGTAGTGGTTTTGCCAAATAATCAAGTTGCGGTATTTTCGGCGGAGGAATTTAAAGCATTGGTATTTGATAACTCACAGAATTTGAAAGTTGCAAAGGATATAAAAACTGCAAAACAAAATGATTTTACTTTCAAATTCCATACCATAAAACCTGTAAGTTCTGTTGATGATTTGCAAAATTGTTTGAAGGTAAAAAGTTAGTTTTGTCGTTTTGAACAGGGCTGCCACCAGCAAAGCGAAGAGTCTGAAATATTTTATTTTTGACGTAATAGTACCAGATTCTTCGCAAGCTCAGAATGACAAAACTAAAAAAAATAAGCAATTTTATTATCAGAATTAACCTTATTCCAACTCAAAAGTTTCTATTCTTTCCACTTCGTTTTCAATTTGTACAACCAACTCTGCATACCATTCCTGACCATATTTGCGAATTAATGGCTCTTTAAGAAACTTATAAATTGGTACTCCTAATTTTTTACCTAAGCTACAGGCAGGGCTACAAATAGTCCAACGGTCATAGTTAAGTGCCTCGAAATCACCATATTTCTTTGTCCTAATGGGATATAAATGGCAGGAAATAGGTTTATGAAAAGTGGTTTTCCCATCTAAATAAGCCTGTTCTATACCACATTTTAAGTTATTTTTATGGTCATAAATTGCATAAGCACATTCACGATTTTTGATTGTTGGTGTTGAGTAATCTCCTTCAAAATCTTTGATATAAAAGCCTTGTTCCTCAATAGCTGTAATGCCTTCAACCGACAAATATGGTTTTACTTGTTCATAAATTTGTTCTAAAATTGGTAATTCGTCAAGCTCCAAAGGTGCACCCAAATCCCCTTCAATGCAACAAGCACCTTTACATTTTTCAATATCACAGACAAAATACTTATCTGCAATGTCATCACTCACTATCGTATCTGCAATAACTAACATAAGATTTTTTAATTAATTTACGGTTTAAAAGCCAACTTAATAGCAAATTTATAAGCTTTATACTGAATTACCTAATAGCTCTATGAGTCGTTAGGTTTCCACATCAAATTTTTTATATTTTTGCTAAATAATGAAAATTAGATACCGATGACAATAGACAGATAGAATTTCACAGATTTTTCTATTTTAATTCGCAGATTCAACTCTGAAATACAATTTTATTTTTTATAATACTTTTATTTTTCTTCTGCTGCTGCCCTTCTCAACCTATCATTCATGGCGCTACCTAAGTCTCTTTCGGGAAGTAATTCTGCAAAAATCATTGCTAATCCTGCATTATCAAGCCTCCGCATGGCTGCAAAAAGGTTTTGGGCTGCCTCCGAGAAATCTTGAGTTGGGGATAAAATTTCGTGGACAAAAGAAATATTTGTATATTTTTGTAACAAATCTTGCAACATATTTTGTTTGTCATTAGCAAAACTTAATATACCAATTTTAGAGTTTATTGAAGTATTATTTTGTGAATCAGCTTGTAAATAATTTTGTAATAAATCTGTTATATTTCCTAACAAAAATTTTGTCTTCGGTGCATAATGGCTTTTCAACATCCCTGGTGCTTGAGGGTTTGACGAGGAATGTGCTTGTATGCTCACTTTTCCTATCAACTTTTCAATAGTTTCTACACTAATTCCACCTTTTCTATAAATAATGGCTTCTCCATTTTCAAAACCAACTATCGTAGATTCTAAACCAACTTTGCAAGCACCACCGTCAAGAATATATGGAATTTTATTGCCGAGTTGTGCCGCAACATGCTGTGCTGTTGTTGGACTAATATAACCAAATGGGTTTGCACTTGGGGCAGCTAAGGGAAAAGGTAAATTTGCCAATAATTCCAAAGTTAATTCATGGTCAGGAATGCGAATGGCTACCTTTAATAATCCACTTGTTACTAAATCAGGAATAATATCCTTTTTAGGAAGCAGCAAAGTCAAGGCACCAGGCATGAGTTTTCGGGCTAAAATTTGTGCTTTTTCAGGAATTTCTGTTACAAATTCACTAAGTTTTTCTAATGAATTTGTATGCACAATTAGTGGGTCAAATGCAGGACGGTTTTTGACTTTAAAAATATTGAGAACTGCGGTTTCGTTAAAAGCATTTGCAGCCAATCCATAGACAGTTTCGGTTGGAATAGCTACCAAATTACCGGTTTCTAACAATTCTTTTGCAGTTTTTAAGTTTTTAGCTATTTGCATTTTGTCGTATTTTTCATTCTTCTCAAATAAATGGTTTGTTAATAAATAATCAAACCACAGACTAAAGTCCATGTTATAATTAGAGTTGTATTCGTTTTTTATACTTCTTCCAATATTGTTCTAAAAGCTACAAACTTACCTTTGTAACGGCGACTATGTTCAAATTGTAAATTTTTTGCAAATTCAGCTTGATATTTATCATAATCTTGTTTGGTTTCACAAAAATACTGGACTGCAAAGGTAGTTCCTGTATTTTCTTCTTCTTCATTTAATAGCTTTAAAAACTTAAATTCTTTGAATAAACCCGTTTTCATGACCTCTGGAATGTGTATTTCACGCATCCATGTTGTCCAATCTTCACGTACAGAATCTTCTACGTTTACAGTTATATTATATAAAATCATATTTTTATTTTTATTGAAATCCTAGCACAAATGTAGCTAAGTTTGGGGAATAATTACAGGTAATATGGAAATTTTATGAATTTTCAAATCAAACTTCTTAGGAAAGTAATTTTTTGATGTTAAAAACGAAGTTTTGTCATTCTGAGCAAAGCGAAGAATCTGGCGTATTGCATCAGATTCTTTGCTTTGCTCAGAATGACAAAGCCTTAAAAGACTTTCGCAAGAAATCTATGATACTTGTACACCAATTATCAAAATATCATCTATTTGATTTTCATTACCTTCTTTCATCCATGCTTCAATAGTTGAATCAAGCACCATTTTTTGCTTTGATAAGGGTTCTATATAAATTTGTTGCAATAACCGTTTAAAATTTCCTGTCATAAACTTACGCTTATCTTTGCCTCCAAATTGGTCTTGATAACCATCTGTCGAAAGATATAAAGTTGCTGGCAGTGAAGCATCTATGTAATGCTTGCTAAAATCACGTTTTGTACCATATTGCCCACCACCAATAGGTTTTCCGTCAGCTTTTATTTGCATAAATTCATCTTTTTGTACATAATAAAGTGGGTTCATGGCTCCTGAATACTCCACTGTTTTAATGGTTGGATTTATCACTATAATTGCAATATCCATTCCGTCACGGCTATCACTTTTATCTTGTCTTAGGGCTTGAAAAATATAATGATGTAAGGCATTTAGTATTTTATTAGACTCAAAATTATTTTCTTGGAATACAATGCTATTTAAGCCCATACTTCCTAACATACTCATAAATGCACCTGGCACGCCATGACCTGTACAATCTGCTACTGCCAAAATAATACTACCACTAACATCTTCACACCAATAGAAATCTCCCGAAACAATATCACGAGGCTTATAAAGTACAAAAAAGTTATCTCCAAAATACTCTTTTAAACGGTTATCAAAAGGTAGCAAGGCTGTCTGAATACGACTTGCATACATAATACTTGCTTTTACTTCTTCATTATATTTGCGAATTTGTTTATTTTGACTTTGGATAACTTCCAAATTGCTACTTAGTTCTTCATTAGTTTGATTGAGTTCTTCGTTTTTTTCGGTAATTTCTAATTTCTGAAATGATAGTTCTTGATTTTTTTGTTTTATTTCTTCATTTGATATAGATAATTTATGCCTTAATATAAACTCATTAGAGAAAGAATTGTAACGAAAAACGACTAAAAAAATACTTAGTACAGCAACAATCCAATAAACAGCACCACCCTGAACAATTGTGTCAATTAGGTTAAGTGATGAACTGCGAAATATTAAAAAAAAACTTAGATAAGCAATAAGAGAAATAGCTATTGTAATAAGATAATGTTTCCAATGCCATAAAACTAAAATAGAATAACCTAAAATAGCCGAAGCTGAATTTATATGAAATAGAAATACTGTGTTTGAAGGCACACGCATGCATAAGAAATTTACAAATAGAAAAACACTCAAACAGCAAGTATAAGCAACGAATTCACTGCGAAATTGCATCTTTTTTTGTATAATTATAGAGCTATAACACAAAATAGCAACAAACAATCTCAATATGAGTAACTCTCCCCAATGTTGTGGAGCTAAATAATAATCCAACAAACTAAACCCTGGCACGATGACTACTGCTGCCCATACCATTATTCTATGCAATTTGATAGAATTTTGTTGTAATGTTTCTTCAAAAGCTGCTTGAATTGTGTTCGTCATAAAAATGGTATTAGTGCGTAAAAAATAGCTTTATATATTTTAGTTATACAAAAATAAATATTTAAAATCACATAAAACTTAAAAACTGACTGCAATATAAATGCTTACATTTTAACAAACAATATGATGTAGGTATTTATACTAATTTACTATATAATAACACAATTTCCCAGTCTGTAAGACTAGGAAATTACATTTTTGCTTACAAAATATCTGTTTCACCAACAATTTTAATATCTTCGCCAGAAATAGCTCTTGCGGTCATCATGCCTGCCATAACACAACATTCAATACACCCATAATTGAAATTTGTTTGTATCCAATCTCCCGTAATATAAAGATTGGAAAAACCTGTTTGGTCTGTTTTAATGCGATATATAGAACTATTAACATTTGTCAAGGTGTATCTTTCATTAGGGTCAATGTTTGCTCGCCAATATTGACTACTCAATCGTTTTTCTCCCTCCTGATTTTTAAGGTCTATCATTACATTCCAATCTATACTTCCATCAGATTCTTGAATATTTGGAAATAGTACAGGAACATCTGTTTTGACATAATTAGCAAAACCATAACCTACTCTTGCTGATTCTTTTGCAGGAAAGCTATGGTCAGATGCTGGTGGAATAACAGGAGCATCTTGCAAAACTCCACAATAATAGGCTATATTTTTTGGTTCATAACCTACTGGAAAGTCCTCTTTATCAATAACTTGACTCATGTCTGCCCAAGTATCTACGGGTTCTGCAAAAGAAGTCATGATTGGACTTTGCTCTGTCCAACCTAAGTCTTTCAAGTCTTTATTGAGCCAAAGTTGATAAGCTTGTGTTTGTGTAGTTAATACGTTTTCTAACATTTTTTGCCACTGCGTGCTTTTAGCCAACAATTCAGACGCAATATGTGGAAGTGTTGCAATAGGAGTTCCTAAAATAACCATATCAAAATCTTTTCCAACTTCTAAGTCTATTTCTTCAACGCCTTGCCAAGGTGTCCAAAAAGATTCGAGATTTATGTTTTGTGCTTGCAATTCAGCACCTTGCACAAGTTGCTCATAATTAGGTGTTGAAGGCCAGCAAGGTAAATCTTTTACCACTACAAAAGGGTTGTATGGCACATTATCAATCGTAGTTGCTTGTACTTCTACCTTAATTTTTTCTATTTGTGTTTGGTCAGCATTGAGTGCTAAATTTTTTACTTTATGAAAAAACTTAAATGTAATACCTCCCTCCGTTTCTGAAGGTGGATACAAACCAAATAGTTCATGAATAGGTGTGAAAATGGTATCTCCCATGCCAGCTTGCATTTTCCACATAAAAGCACCTTTATAGGCTAAGCCCAAACGAATAATAATACGCATAGCATTACCAGTTTCATAACTTGGTTTGCTAATATCTCCGTCTTTATATGCAAAGCCTACATCATATAAGGCTGTAACTAAGGCAGAATTTACTGTAATATCTGCTGCACCATTTTGACGAAGCCAATCACGATATTCTATATTGTTAAGACTATCTAAACCATTTTCAAATACATTTGCTCGCAAAAGCCCCTCAATAGAAGTTAAAGTTAAGTCCACAAGAATAAAAAATCTGCGTAACTTAGTATTTTCATAGATTAAATGTCCGATTTTATTTTTAATCCAATCCCCTAACTTATCAATTAACAATAATAAATGGCGATGTTGTAAAGTTCGGCTATTATAGATAAGGTCTTTATGTTCTTCTATCTCTTCTATAATATTCTCAAATAATTTTTCACCTTCATTAAAAGCTATTTCTTCTATATCTTCCTTAATATTATGAACAACATTTTTGAATAGGTGCGAAAAAAAGCCTCGTGGTGTATCCTTTAATATATTAGTAGGATTAGGTCTTACTCTTTGCCTAGTAGTTGTAAGAATATACGCCTCGTTTTCTTTAAAATGTTGCAATAGCAGTTCTAAAGCCATTTTAATATATTGAGATAATGGCAAAAACTCCTTATCTCCGCCAGGTTCCATATCATTTGTTGGAAAATCCAAGCCCCATATCTCCCACTTGTTATTGATATTTTCCATAATTGGAATGTAACTATGTGGTTTGAAGGCATCATCAAAAGTTTTTAGAGGAGAATTTCCTGTTGGTGCATTGGCATATACATCTTTTATTAAATTAAAAGCATTGGTATAAAATCCAAACCAAATATGCAATCCATGCTCTTCTATGCGTTGTCCAATTTTTGCATTTCGACCACTTGCACCTTTACCACCAATTCGCCACCCCATTTGATAGATGGTAATATCGTATTTTTGTCGCCAATCTGTTGTTTTTGTAAGTGTATAAACGGCAGACAATGCAGACATGCCACCACCAAGCACAGCAATTTTTTTTCTCTGAGACATATTAAAAAAGGAATTAAAAT
>JAYTNF010000344.1:0-13398 GCA_043748455.1 Cytophagales bacterium | reverse complement strand
GTCAAGGTGCGAAAAGCACCATTGACAACGTACAAAGCCAATAGCTAAGAAAATAAATGCAAAATCATTATGAAAAAAATCTACTTATTTCTCTTATTTCTTACACTTATAAATTTGCCTATAATGGCTTGTGATATTTGTGGCTGTGGTGTGGGAAGTTATTATTTAGGTTTAACTCCACAATTTGCTAAGAATTTTGTGGGGTTGCGTTATCGTAATATGAGTTATAATTCTCATGTGGGTATGGGTGAAATGTTTGCCACAAAAGAGTATTTTCAAAGCACCGAACTCTGGACAAGATATTATATAAAGCCAAAGTTGCAGCTTATGGCTTTTGTACCTTATAGTTTTAATAGCCAAGAAACTACTGATAAAACCTTGTATATCAACGGTTTAGGAGATATAACTTTATTAGCAAATTACAATATTATTAATACAATTACGGACACTATTCCACACAAAGTTAATCATACTTTATGGTTTGGTGGTGGTATAAAATTCCAAACAGGCAAGTATGAGTATGACGAAAATAACAATTCACAAGTTGCAAATCCAAATTTTCAATTAGGTACAGGAAGCACCGATTTTATGCTGAATTTAGTTTATACCTTACGTTATAAAAATATTGGTTTTAGTGGAGACATTAGCTATAAAATGAATACAAGAAATAGCCAAAATTATTTATTTGGAAACCGTACAAATGGTTCATTATCAGGGTTTTATGTGCAAAGAATTAGTAGCAAAATTACTATGATGCCTAATGCTGGTTTTTATGGTGAATACAGTCGTTTTGACAAACGAGGAGCTAATGCTGTTGAACACACAGGAGGTTATCTAATTGCTACAAGTTTGGGCGTAGAAACATATTTATTTAGCTGTTTTTCGGTAGGAGTTAATTATCAAAAACCACTTTCACAAGATTTGGCTGATGGACAAATTGTTGGGAATGATAGGTTTTTAGTAAGTTTTAATGTAATGTTTTAGATAATAATAGATAGTCTGGGTTAAAATCATTAACTTAACAATTCGTTAATTTTGAAAACACATTTTTATACATTTCAAAATTGTAACTTTGTAGCCTTGTATTTTGAAATCCTAAAAATGATAGATAGTATTTTCGCAAATTTATATAAAAGAAATATTTTCCCAGAATTGCTAAGAAAATGGTTGAGAATAGGAATGATCATATTATTTATATTTGTTTTCTTAGTTGCCATTGAATTATTAGGAGAATCCATGCAATTGATTAGTAAAGATAATTTTCAACACCATCTATCTGCTATTAATAATCCTTTTGTTGGTCTGTTTATTGGTTTGTTAATTGCAGCTTTATTGCAAAGTAGCTCGGCAGTAACTTCTTTAACTGTTGCCTTTGTGGCTTCTGGTACATTAAGTTTAGCTAATGCAATTCCTGTGGTTATGGGTGCAAATGTTGGTACAACTATTACTTGTATCATTGTTGCCTTAGGGCATATTACAAGTAAAAAAGAGTTTAAAAGGGCTATTGCAGCTGCTTTAACCCATAATTTGTTCAATATTTTCATTGCATTAATATTATTTCCCTTAGAATATGTTAGTCATATTTTAAGCAAAACGGCATCTTTTCTTGCCCATGTTCTAACTTTTAAATTGAATTTAGGACATATTAATTTATTAGATTTAAGTATTTTACCTATTGCAAAATGGCTTGCAGGACTTGCAACCTATTCATTATTTTTGCCAATCGGATTAGCCATTGTATTGATATTAATTTCTATTCGTGCTTTTAGTAAAATTTCTCAACAGCTTATTTCTCCCACAGAATCAAAATTAGAAAGTTTAATTTTTGGAACTCCTTTAAAAGCCTTAGTTTCTGGAACTTTAATTACTGCTGCCATTCGGTCAAGTTCGGTTACAACTTCTCTTGTTATTCCATTAGCTGCTGCTAATCGTCTTACTGTTCTTAATGCTTTTTGTTTTATTATGGGTGCTAATATTGGCACAACAGTAACTGCACTTTTGGCTGCATTGTCAAAATCAGAAATTGCGTTGAGTATTGCTTTGGTGCACTTATTGTTTAATTTATTTGGCGTAATTCTTTTTTTTCCACTACCTTTTATGCGAAATATTGTTATTTGGTGTGCAAAAAAACTTGGAACTTGGTCTTTTGAATATCGGTTAATTGGATTTATTTATTTACTATTAATTTTCTTTTTACTACCTTTTTTACTAATATTGCTCACAAAGTAAGGGTTGTTGCAAAGACTCACTATAAGGACTAAATTATAACAAAAATGAGAGAACAATATCATAAATGGTATTCAAACCGTCTTGGTCGTGAGTTTGAGATGCTAACTTTTGGTTATTCAGGAATTCCTTTATTGCTTTTTCCGACTTCAAAAGGCACATATTATCAATGCAAAGATTTTGGTTTGGTTGATACATTAGAAATATCTATCAAGAAAGGTAAAATAAAAGTTTATTGCCCAGATAGTTACGATAAAGAGAGTTGGTTTAATAACAGCATTTCTCCCGCCGAAAGAGTACAAAATCACATGCTTTATGACGATTTTTTACTTAATGAAATTGTTTATCAGGCTCTTGAAGACACCAAACAAAAAAAAATCATTACAGCAGGTTGCAATTTAGGAGCTTATCATGCAGCTAATTTTGCATTTCGTCACCCTGATAAAGTAAGTTATACTTTTGCTTTAAGTGGCAATTATGATATGCGTATGTTTTTAGATGGATATTTTGATGACAATGCTTATTATAATAATCCTGTTGATTATTTACCAAATCTCACAAATGAATGGTATTTGGAGCATATCTCTCGCATGGGAATTGTGTTAAGTACAACAGAAAAAGATTCTTTTAAACTATATAGCTTTCAGTTAGCCAATATTTTACAGTCAAAACATATTAATCATTGGCTTGATGTTCGCAATCATGCAACACAAGATTGGAATTTTTGGAAAGAAGTTTTGCCTCATTATGTATCATTTGCTATTAAGTAATAAATAAAAAATATCATGCAACTTATTCATTTAGAGCAAATTACCTAAAAATAATTACTTAAAATTATGTCAATATTTCCTAAAAAACTTTGTAAAAATGATACCATTGCTTTAATAAGTCCTGCGGGTGCTATTTATGAAACAGAAGCCATTGAAGTAGCTATTGAATCCTTAGAAGCATTAGGTTTGAAAGTAAAAAAAGGCAAAAATTTAGCAAAAAAACATGGTTATTTGGCAGGAACTGATGCAGAAAGAGCCGAAGATTTACACGAATCTTTTGTTGATAAAGATGTAAAAGCAATTATAGCTATGCGAGGAGGTTATGGTTGTGGAAGGTTATTAGACTTATTAGATTATGATTTGATTCAAAAAAATCCTAAAATATTAGCTGGTTTTAGTGATGTAACAGCCTTGTTATTAGCGGTTTATGCAAAAACAAAACTTGTTACATTTCATAGTCCTATGGGAACTTCTATCTGGAATGATTTTACTGTAACACATTTTTGTAATGCCTTATTTGAAACAGAATTAACAAATTCTTCTATAAATCTACTCAATAAACAGCAAATTATCTTACAAAATCCAATACATAAAGGAGAAAATCTTACACAAATTACTGATAGAATAAAAACAATCCAAAAAGGTGAGGCAGAGGGAATTTTCTTAGGTGGTAATTTAACCGTTTTTGCTTCCTTAATTGGAACTCCTTATTTGCCTGATTTTGAAAATAGTATTTTGTTTTTGGAGGATATTAATGAAGAAATTTATAGAATTGACCGTTTATTTTGCCAACTAAAATTATCGGGAATTTTGTCAAAAGTCAAAGGAATTGTGTTAGGAAAATTTACAAATTGTGGACACGGAAACCGTTTTTCGTCTTTAACCTTAGAAGATGTTTTTGCACATTACATAAATCCATTAAATATTCCTTGTTTTTTGGGAGCCATGATTGGACATATTAACAATAAATTTACAGTGCCTGTGGGTGCAAAAGTGAAAATTAATGCAGAAAAAGGGAGTATAGAAATTATGTAATTTGTTTGAAAATTTTTGTTGTTTTATTACCTTTAAACTTTAATAGAGATGGTTTTGGAAAATTAAAATAGCTTTTTCGTTTTGTTATTCTTGATTTTATTCATAATAATAAAGCAAAAAAGCTACTAAAATTAGTGTTTTATTTACTTTCTAATAATTAAACGGTTACTTTTGTCATAAGAAAAATAACTATTAATCCAATTTACTAACACAAATATTTTGTTTTTGAAACCCACCAAAAACAATACGTGAATAAATAACCACATTACCCAAGCAATAAAACCACCAACATGAAAATTTCCAATATCTGCCACAGCTTTATTACGTCCAATGGTTGCCATGCTGCCTTTGTCAAAATATTTAAAAGGTTTAAGTTTGGTATCACCTTTCAATATTTTTTTGAAATTATAACCTAAATTTTCACCTTGTTGAATCGCAGGTTGTGCCACCATTGCATGTCCATTTGGCGTTTCTTCTGTAATCACTGCTGCAACATCACCAAGTGCAAAAATATTTGTATAACCATCAACTTGATTAAAAGCATTGGTTTTCAATCTATTATTTTTCAAAACAGCTTCTTCACGCAAGCCTTTTATGGGTGCTGCCTTTACACCAGCACCCCAAACCAAAGTTTTTGTCTTTATTTGCTCACCTGTTGAGAGTGTTACAACTTCGCCATCATAACTTTTTACGCCTGTTGATAATTTTACTTCCACACCCATTTTTTGCAAATATTCTAAGGCATTATTACCTGCTTCGTCAGACATTCCGTTCAATAATCGAGGAGAAGCCTCAATTAAATGAATATCCATGTGAAATAAATCTAGTTCTTTGTAATCTTGTGGAAAAACATGAGTTCTCAATTCACTCAATGCACCTGCTACTTCTACACCTGTTGGGCCTCCACCAACCACCACAAAATCCATTAAACTATTAAGTTCTTCTTTGTCTCCAACTTGTAAAGCAGTTTCAAACTTTTCCAAAATGTGGTTTCGTAATTGAATAGAATCATTCAAATTTTTTAATGGAATGGCATGCTTTTCTATATCTGCCATACCATAATAATTAGTAGATGCACCTGTAGAAATTACCAAATAATCATATTTTATGTTCCCAATACTTGTTTCTACAATGTTGTGTTCTGGTAAAACTTGTGAAACTTCCGCCAAGCGAAAGAAAAAGTTTTTCTGGTTTCCTAAAAACTTACGAAAAGGTGCAACAATAGAACTTGATTCTAGCCCCGAAGTTGCCACTTGATAGAGTAAAGGCTGAAAAGTATAGTAATTATTTTTATCTATTAAAACTACTTGGGCATCAATGCCTTTTAGGGCTTGTACTAAGTAGATTCCACCAAAACCACCACCAATAATTAAAATTCGGGGCAATTTTGTGTCTGGAATACGTGCTAATTGTTCAGAATTTTTTGACATTTTATGTAATTTTTTAATATTTAATGTAAGTTGCGTAGTAATGCGTAGCTCCAGATATGCACAGTTTTATTAGTAAAAATAATTTTTTTATAGTAAAATATTTAGTTTCTATATGAAATAGGTATAAAAAAATTGAATACTTTGCTGAGTAGCTGGAGCTACGCAATTTACATTAATTACCCTAAAAAAGCAATACTATTCTTAATATCTTCGTGCAGAAAACGGTCTTTATCCACAAAACTCACTGTTTTGCGATAATCTGCTACTATTTTTTCAAGTTCTGGTGATGTTTTTAAAGGTTTGCGAAATTCTAATGCTTGTGTTGCTGTTAGCAATTCAATAGCTAATATTTTTCTCACATTCTCAATAACTTGCAAGGTTTTTATAGCCGCATTTGCACCCATACTTACATGGTCTTCTTGCCCATTTGACGACACAATGCTGTCCGCAGATGCTGGTGTGCAAAGTTGTTTGTTTTGACTTGCAACAGATGCAGCAGTGTATTGAGGTATCATTAAACCCGAATGTAAGCCCGAATGAAGTGCTAAAAATGGTGGTAAATTGCGAGTTCCGCTAACCAACTGAAAAGTTCTTCGTTCAGAAATGCTACCTAATTCCGACAAAGCCAAACATATAAAATCAAGAGCTAATGCCAAAGGTTGTCCATGAAAATTGCCACCTGAAATAATTTTATCTTCGTCTGGAAATAGGTTTGGGTTATCTGTTACAGAATTAATTTCTGTTGTAAATACTTGTTTTGTATATGTGATGGCATCTTTTGAAGCTCCATGCACTTGCGGAACACAACGAAATGAATAAGGGTCTTGAACTTGTTTTTTAATTTGTGTGCTTATTTCGCTATCTTTTAATAATTCTCTTATCGTTTTTGCGGTTGCTAATTGACCTTGGTGTGGACGTATTTTGTGGATTAATTCGTCAAAAGGTTCTAATCGTGCATCAAAACCATCAATACTTATTGCAGTAATTACATCTGCCCAATGACTTAATTTTTCTGATTCCAACAAAATCCAAACGCCATAAGCTGACATAAATTGTGTGCCATTAAGCAATGCTAAACCTTCTTTGGCTTGTAAAACCAACGGCTGTAATGCTAATAATTGGTGCAAATCTTGGGCAGACATTTTTTTATTTTGATAATAAACTTCGCCTTTACCCATAAGTGGTAATGCCAAATGTGCCAAAGGTGCTAAATCTCCTGATGCACCTAATGAGCCTTGTTGATAGACAATAGGTTGAATATCAGTGTTATAGAAGAAAATTAATCTTTCTACGGTTGCTACCAAAACTCCAGAATGCCCATAACTCAATGACTGAATTTTTAGCAACAACATCAGTTTTACAATTTCTTTTGGCACTTCTTCGCCTACGCCACATGCATGAGAAAGCACTAAATTACTTTGCAAATCTGTCATATCCTCAAAGCTAATAAGATGATTGCACATAGCACCAAAACCTGTATTAATGCCATAGACAGTAGCTGCATTTGGGCTAAGTTTGCTTTCTAAATAATCTCTACCTTTTTGAATGGTTTGTTTCGTTTCATCTGATAATTTCAGCAATAATTTTTGAGAAATTATTATTTTTAAGTGTTCTATACTCAATAAATTACTATCTATTAAAGCATAATTTTGGAATAAAGTCATGTTGTTATTGGTATCATTTGGGCAGCAAAGGTAGGAAAAATACACAAAATAATGTGAATATTTTTATGATTTCGCTAATAAAAAACTTGTCAGGTTTAACACTGATATTTATTATTTGTTTTTTTGTCATTCTGCCCACTTAGCTCAGAATGACAAACTATTAGTATCGTTATTAAAGTACTAATAGCTAACAAGTTTTCATGTAGAATGATATTTCAATATGAGTGACATTTTTTATTTTGCCCTGTAAGGGCTTTATATTGGTAGAAAAAAAATATAATTCCAACCCCGTTTTTTCTGTTTTGCTGGCGGTTAAGCCCCTATCGGGGCAAAATGTGGTAGATTTCACTATTTTTCTACCAATATATAGCCCTTAACAGGGCAGATATAATAATTTCTAAAAAATGTTACCCATATTGACATTTCAAAAGTAATTAATTTATGAGTAATAAAGTAAAAAAAAGTAAATTTTTTCTTTAATTGCAATAGAATTTGATTTACAAACTTGATTAAAAGATTATGAACGAAAAACACCTTAACTATTTTAAAGTTGAGAACTTCAAACGGTTTGAAAGTTTTGAGATGGGCAATATTGGGCAATTTAATTTGATTTTGGGAGATAATAATGTTGGCAAAACTTCGGTGCTGGAGGCGTTGTTATTTGATGAGGAAAAAGCAGAAAATTATATTACTAATTTAACGAAAATATTAGAACATAAAAATGTGCCTGTATCTTATGCAAATACTGATGTAGAAGAAAATGACTTATTATTTTTCACGAACCACAACAATATAAATCCAATTATTACTACATTTTCATATCCTCATCAGCAGATACAACAGTTAAGTATGACAACAGATACCCAAATAGCATTAGCAGAAAGGTATCCTACTGAATATGCTAAATATTTTAGAAATAAAGAAGAAATAGAAGTAGGCTATCGTATGTATGCGTATGTGAAAGCAAATGACAAAGAAAGATTTATTCGTTGGCAACTACCATTTATGCGACCAAGAGATAAAAAAGTTATTCCATTAGTTTTTTTTGCACAAACCCAAGATAATGATTTAGCTCAATTTTATTCTGATTATGTCCAAGATAATCAAGACAATAAAGAGAAATTTATTAATGCACTCAAATTATTTGTTCCTGATATAAAAGACATAGAACCTAAAATCAAACCTCGTCAAAGTTTATTGTATGTGCGTAGAAATGGCTCATTTATGCCTTTGTCATTTTATGGTGATGGAGTTAATAGATTAGTTAGTATTTTATTACATATTCCTGCCTGCAAAGGTAAAAGATTGATGATAGACGAAATAGATGCAGGAGTTCACTTCAAAAAATTTAAGGATTTTTGGCGTACAATTCTGTTAGCTGCTAAACAAAATAAGGTACAAATTTTTGCAACTACACATAATTTAGAATGTTTACAGGCTTTTAAAGAAGTTTTGGAAGAAACAGAAATGCTTGATTTTCAGCAAGATGCACGTTGTTTTGAGTTATTGGAATTGCCGAATAAAGAAGTGAAATCTTTTTCATATACCTATGAAAAATTTGCTAATCTTATAAATACAGGTACAAATTTCAGAGGAGGGAATTATCACCATGAATAAGGTTACTATTTTTGTCGAAGGCGTAGATGATGAATTATTTTTGCGATAATTAATTAGAAAATTGTATAAGCAAGAATTGAATAAAAAAGGTGAACTAGGTGGAATTATTGTTTTAGAAGGACATAATGCTCAATATAAACAAGCAGAAACATTTGAAAAAAGTAGTTTAATGGGTTTCAAAAATATTGTTTTTGAAGATGCAGACTTACTAAAAAATCATAGAGGTTTTGAGGCTGTTTGTAAATTACAAGAACAACAAAAAGCTACTTATTCTTTATTATATGATTATTTCCTTTTTCCAACTCACAAAGATGATGGAACATTAGAAGATTTATTGCAAAAAATACTTCATGAACCAAAAAATGAATGGTTGAATTGTGCAAAAAATTATTATGATTGTTTGGCAAAAAATGGGAAATATTATGATAAAAAAACACAATGGGATATTTTCACAGGTAACATAATACAAGACAAAAAACTTGATTTTTCTGATACAACTACTTGGTTTATTGATGAAAACCCATATTTAAAACCACTTATTGAGTTTCTAAATAAGTTTTTCAAATAAAAAACTGTTTATAAACATCGGAAAATGTTTTTGAGAGTTAAATTTTTTGAAAACAACATAGAAATAACATTTCTCTAAGAAATGTTATTTCTGCTAATTCCAAAACCACATTCCGATGTGTATATTTGATTACCAACAAGTTATGAAATTTACAACTTACAATTAGAAATTTGGAATATTATAAAAACACTATTCTACCGTTACCGACTTAGCCAAATTTCTTGGTTGGTCAACATTACAACCTCGCATGACCGCAATATGATAAGCTAATAATTGCAAAGGAATAACCGACAACAAGGGCATGAGAAGTTCATGCGTATGTGGAATTTCTATAACATGGTCAACCATTTTAGGAATTAAAGTATCACCTTTTGTAACAATGGCAATAACTTTTCCTTTACGGGCTTTTACTTCTTGAATATTTGAAACTACTTTGTCATAAGAACTATCACGAGTAGCAATAAAAACAACAGGCATTTCTTCATCAATCAAAGCAATAGGACCATGTTTCATTTCCGCAGCAGGATAACCTTCAGCATGAATATAGGAAATTTCTTTGAGTTTCAATGCACCTTCTAAGGCAACAGGAAAATTGAAACCACGCCCCAAATACAAGAAATTTTTAGCATCTTTATAAACTGCTGCCAATTTTTTAATTGATTTATTAAGTTTTAATAACTCTGTAATTTTTGAAGGAATTAAGTCTAATTGTGTTACTAAATCTGAATATTGTTCAGTGGTAACAGTACCACGTTTACGTGCAATCATCAGTGCCATTAAAGACAAAACGGTAATTTGTGCAGTAAATGCTTTGGTACTTGCCACGCCAATTTCGGGACCTGCATGCGTATATGCACCTTCATGAGTTGCACGTGCAATAGACGAGCCTACAACATTACAAATACCAAAAATAATTGCTCCTTTACTTTTTGCTAAGTCAATAGCTGCCAACGTATCAGCAGTTTCACCAGATTGCGAAATAGCAATGACAATTTCATTTTTGCTAATAATTGGATTTCGGTATCTAAATTCAGAAGCATATTCAACTTCCACAGGTATTCTTGCCAATTCCTCAATAATATATTCTGCCACCAAACCTGCATGCCAAGAAGTACCACAAGCCACAATAATAATACGTTTTGCATTCAATAATTGGTCGAGATGTTTTTGAATTCCGCCTAAAACAACATGATTTTGCGAAACAATTAATCTGCCACGCATACTATCACGAACAGAGGTTGCTTGCTCAAAAATTTCTTTTAACATGAAATGTTCGTAGCCATTTTTCTCTATTGACTCCAATTCCATATCAATTTTTTCAATATATGGAGTCATTGGCATATCTTCCATATTGCGAATCGACAAACTACCTTTTCGCATGACTGCAATTTCACAATCATTCAAATAAACTACTTGATTTGTATATTCTATAATTGGAGTAGCATCAGAAGCTAACAAAAATTCTTGTCCATTTTTAGCAATTCCAATAACTAATGGGCTACCTTTTCGGGCTGCAATTAATTGGTCAGGTTTGTCTTGGGACATTACCACAATTGCATAAGCACCAACAACTTGCGTAAGTGCTAATCTTACAGCTTCTTCCAACTCACATTGACTTTCTTTTTTTATATGCTCTATAAAATGGATTAATACCTCTGAATCTGTTTCACTATGAAATTTATGCCCTTTATTGATTAAATCTTGCTTTAAGACTGCATAATTTTCGATAATTCCGTTATGAATGAGTGCAATTTTCTCATCTGACGAAAAGTGTGGGTGTGCATTTACATCATTTGGCTCTCCATGTGTTGCCCATCTTGTGTGTCCCATGCCTACATTTGCATGAAGATTTTTATCCTTCAATAAATTTTCTAATTCTTGAACTTTCCCTTTCTTTTTATATACATTCAAACTACCATTTAATAATGCAACACCTGCACTATCATAGCCTCTATATTCTAGCCTTTTCAAGCCCTTGATAACAACGGGACAAGCCTCAGCATCTCCCAAATAAGCAACGATTCCACACATAAATTTGATATTTTGGATTTGATATTTTGTTTATTTTTAGCCGAAAATTAATATGCAAATGTATTATTAGTTTATTTATAAAACTATTTGAGTACAATTAAACAGTTAATTTTAGGTATTAAAACTGTGTTGTATGTTGATAAAAAATTATATTTTACAAATTTAAGTTTTTTATTTTACAAAAACACAAATTTTTCATTGACCTTTTGTAATAAATGCTATTAACGATTTTTTAGGTAAAATGAAAATGAATCTAAAATAGTTCATTTTATTATGGTAAGAAAATATAAAAAATGCTTATGGTAGGTTTGTTGCAATAAGGTTATGATTTTTATGATTTTGATTTAGAATATTACAATTTATTTTTCTGCAATCTACAATTTGTAACGTAAAATTTCAAAATCTGTATTGAAAATAACACTTTTTTAAGTATAAGATAACAAATTTAACAACTTAGTAACACTAAATCTTATGTCAGTGGTGATTATCAAAGTTAAAGAAATTTGTAGTGTTGTAAAATGGGGCAAATAAAACCGTTTAGTTTTACAGTCTATGTGGATACATAAAAAATCGTCTTAATTTCTGCAAATTAAGACGACTAAACCAATGCCAAATGCTATTTATTTAAAACTCAACAAGAAATTTTAGACGAAATAACAGCCAATGAAACCTATGTTTTTAAGATTTCAGAACAAGAAACAGTGTGGAGAATGGGGAGGAAATTGGTTTTGGAGGAGATTAGAGAAGGTAAAAATGTATGAATAAAAATAATTTATAATTGTTGATATTTTTAAATAATTTGGTATTATTGCAAATAAAAATAACTTTAAATTTATAAAATAATGGGCTTAGGAAATTTTTTTGCAATTAATATGCCTTATGGCATAAAACGAAACTCTAAAAATGAGAGGGTTGCATTTAATCAAGAATATATGCCATTAGGTTGGAACTCTAAACAACTGCAACAAAGTATATTTAGTAACGAAACTTTTTCAGATTTACCAATCTATACAAAGTATAAAGGTTTAACAGAAAAAGAATTAATGAAACTTGTAGATAACAAAGAATATATAATACTTGATGCTGATGGAAAAATAGAGGTACTATATTTGCACCAAAAAGTTTCATTAGATGATAAAAAAGTGATAGACAGATATTTTGACAAGCTTAAAAAACTATCCAAATTTGAAGAAGAAATAATTTATTAAATGGCTATAATATCTTAATTTATTTCCTAAAATTTTAATAACTTGGTTTGTTCCATTAGGAACTTCATATTGGTAGTAAATAAATAACCTAACACTTTTTTTGCTCCGTTAGGAGCTTAACAAATCATCAAATAAAAAAAGTGGTGTTGTGTACTTTCTACCAATATGAAGCTCCTAATGGAACAAACAAATTTTCCCTCTGTTAAATTTCCTTAAAAAACCTCCCCCAAACACAAAATTCTCCCCTAAAAAACATAGCTTGTAATTGTAACAATAATTTTAAACTTAACTCAAAATTATGAAAAACATTGCAAATATTCAGAAAAATATTTAATTTTGTAAAAACAATAAAGCTATGTATGCAGTAACTTTTGACATTGATACAGAATGTCTAAAAAATGAATATCATAATACTTCTTCGCCAAATGCTTATGGCGATATTCGCAAGTTTATGGAAAGCAACGATTTTGAGTGGAAACAAGGCAGCATCTATTTTGGAAAGCCAAATATTACCGCAGTTGGTTGTGTTTTGGTTGTGCAGAGATTAGCCAAACAATATTCTTGGTTTTCTACTTGTGTGAAAGATGTACGAATGTTGCGAATAGAAGAAAATAATGATTTGATGCCCGCAATAAGATAAAAATAATTTAAACCTTATAAGGTAGGCTGTTCAGAATTACAAAAAAATTCCTCTTATATTTGTGTCGCTACAACATCACTATAAGAAGGAATTATGTCCCTAATAACAGTTAAAATTAGTGCAAAAAAATGGAAAATCAAAGCTATTGAACGAAATAAAATTATTCATCTCCAAGCGAAGAAAATATTAGATTTAGAACAGAGTAGAGA